>DATAKU010000022.1:0-6017 GCA_036261425.1 Candidatus Limnocylindria bacterium
CCGGCCTCGTCGAACTCACCGATGTCACCGGTATGGAACCAGCCGTCCGCGTCGAGGGCCGCGGCGGTCTCGTCGGGCAGGTTCAGGTAGCCCTGGAACACCTGCGGCCCGCGGATGAGGACCTCGCCGGTGTCCGGATCGATCCGGATCTCCATCTCCGGGAAGGGGGTGCCCACCGTCCCGAACTTGAAGTTCTCCGGGGTGTTCATGCAGATCGCCGACGAGGTCTCGGTCAGGCCGTACGCCTCGAGGATGAGCATGTCCATGGCGTAGAACAGCTGACCGATCTCCGGGTTCAGCGGCGCGGCGCCGCACAGGAAGAAGCGCAGCCGGCCTCCTACCCGCTCCTTGAGGGGACGGAAGACCAGGCGGCCCGCCAGCCACAGCTGCGCCCGGAGCCACGGCGGGTCGGGGCGGCCGGCCAGGTGATTCCGGTAGCGCTCAACGCCCAGCCCGGTCGCCCAGGCGAAGGCTCGACGCTTCCACCCGGGGCTGGCCTCGACCGTGTCCTGGATGCGCCGATACATCCGCGAGAAGAACTGCGGGACCGTGACCATGATGGTCGGCCGGACCTCGACCAGGTTCGACGGCCAGCGCTCGATGATCGGCTCGGCGAAGGTGACCGATGCGCCGATGCTCAACGGCACGAACTGGCCGCCCGCCCGCTCCGCGATGTGGCTCAAGGGGAGGACGGACATGGCCACGTCGCTCTGGGTGAACGGAAGGGATTGAGGCGAGGACTCGCAGACCGCGACCAGGTTGCCGTGGCTGAGGATGGCGCCCTTCGGATCGTCGGTCGTGCCCGAGGTGTGGACGATCGTGGCCACAGCGTCGCGTGTGAGCGCCTCCCAGCCCGCGCGCCATCGCGCAGCCCAGTCGGCCGGCGGCTCGGTGGCCATGAGCGCCTCGAGGCTGACGACACCGGACGGCAGGTCCTCGGACGCGTCGAACACGACGAGGCGCTCCAGTGGCAGGTCGGTTGCCGCGGCCACCAGGCGCTTCGCCAACTGCTGGCTCTCGACGATGGCGAAGCGCGCGCCGGTGTTGCCCAGGATGAACCCGATGCGGCGGTCGTGCTCGGCCTGGTAGATCGGGCAGGTCACCGCGCCGAGCGAGAGGGCAGCGAGATCCGCCACGAGCCACTCGGGGCGGGATCTGCTCATGATGACGACGCGGTCGCCGCGGCGGACGCCCCATGCGTCGAAGGCGAAGGCCATGCGTTCGACCCAGGCCCACAGCTCACCGAAGGTGGCACTCTGCCATGCCGCGTCGCGGCGACGGTCGCGCGACGCGCGACGCGCGGGCTTCCAGGTGAGCGCCACCTTGTCCCGGTGCTGTTCTACGCTACGGTGCGCCAGGTCGAGCAGGTTCGCCGCTCGCTCCTCGGGCGGTAGTCGCAGTTGCTCCCCCGCCACGCTCAGCCGTCGGCTCATCGCGTGTCTCCCCTGCTCGCGGCGAATCGATTCCGATTATGCGCCCGAGGCCACGCTTCGGCCGTCGCCGTCGCGGCGCAAGGGTCCAAGGTCACAGAGATGGCAGGGCAACGTCGCTTGCCGAACACACGGACGGCGGAGGCGGCCAGTCGCCGCCCCCGCCGCATCGGCCGTCAGTCGCTCAGTCGCCCAGGTCGAACCGCTGCGTTCCGGGCGGAATCACCGGGTTGGCCGGAGCGTTGGCCGTAGCCGCGGCGAACGCCGCTGCGCCGGCGATCTTGTCCTTCTTGCCAACGCCCTTGAAGGCGAAGGACATCTCCTGGGTCTGTGGATTCAGGTGACCAAGCTTCTGGGCGCCGGCCACCGCCTTGTCGTTCAGGTTCCAGACGATCAGGCCCCGCGTGATGTCGGACTCGTAGATCCGACCGTCATACCAATACGTCGACCAGTCGCCGCCGACGGCGAGGGTCGTCTCGGACAGCGGAGCCGGGTCCGCATAGGCCAGCTCGAAGGCGCTCGCGGGACTCGTGAAGTCGATCACGCTCACGCCGGACTGGTAGTTGCCCGACACCAGGACGTAGCGCTTGTCCGTTGGCACGACGTTGTAGTTGTGCCACGTGCAGTTCTCGGTTGCCGTCTGCGGCCGCGGATGGACGAACGTGCCGAGAGCATCGCCGGTACGTGCCTCGAAGAAGAACAGCGTGCGATTCACCAAGGGGCTGGTCGCCTGGCACTGCGCCTGCCCACCGCCGCCCGGCTCGTGGCCGAAGACGAGGACGTCGCCGTCCCAGGTGAATGACGCCGAGTGCCCGATCGTCACGCCCGAGATCGTCTTCGAGTAGAGGATCGCCGGATCCTCGAGCGATCCGCCGTCGGCCGCATTCATGCTCCAGACGGTCAGCCCGTTGCCACCGGCGCACGCCGCCAGATTGACGGAGCCCAGGATGACGCCGGTGTCGTGGCAGGATCGGTCCGGAGAGTCCGGCTGCTCGGCGGCCCGCACCGTGCCCGTCGCGGGCAGTCCTGCCTTGATCATCGCGCCATCGGCCTGAGAGACCATGACCGATGGGATCGTGATGCTGGCGTCGGTGCCGCCCATCGTGATCGGCGCCCCCGGCGCGTTGTTGGCCACGATCATCGCCACCGCCCCCGCGTCCTGGGCGTTGGCCGCCTTGACGGCGAACCCACACGTACCGCGGTCGACCAGAGCGATGGCCCCGGCCGGGAAGCTCACGAACGGGTTGCAGCCCAGGGCGGTGCCGCTCCCGTCCTGCGCCAGGACGACGGTGCCGCTGATGCCCGTCGCATCGGCCGCGGGACCGAACTCGGCGCCGGTGGCCTGGTACGTTCCCGCCGCTGGGGAGGGCGCAGCCACGACGACCTCGAACGGCAGCGGAGCGGGATCGCCGGAGGGCTCGAAGCGCAGGTACGAGGCTGACGCCGGATCGTCCAGCGGTACCTCCAGGATGTCGATCCCTCGACAGCCCACGGTTCCGCTCGACGGGCTGTTGTAGACGAGCAGCCGGTTGTTGGCAGCATCCGGCACACCGGTCGCCGTATGGGAGCCGCACGGGGTCGCCACGAAGGTGAGGGCCACCGGCGCGAGCGGATTGCTGATGTCGAAGACGTGGACGCCTTCCTGGCCCGCCGGCGTGAAGACCTCACCGCAGAGCCGTCCGCCGGCCGGCGTGGGCGAGTTCCACGACCGCACCAGGACGTTCCCCCAGACGATGACATCACCCTGGTTGCCGGCCGTCGACCCGCCGACGCACCCGGTGTAGTCGATGATCTGGACCGGGTTGTCGGGCTGGCTGATGTCGATGAGCCGGAACCCCTCGTACGTCCCCTGGATGGCCATGCTGCCCCAGAACGCGAGGTCGGAGTTGAATATCCCCGATCCCGGACCGGACGGGGGCACCACGCGGGCCGAATACCCCATCGGCTGCATGTTCTTCGTATACGTGAACGACGCGGTTGCCTCGCCCACGGTTGTCTGGCCGGCGATCGCGGCCGGCAACCACAAGGCGATCACCATCGCACCGATGACCGCGGTCAGACGCGCTCTCGTTCTCATACGTACCTCCCGTGTATCGCTGAGACGCCGGGCGAGGTCACGCAGACGGGGTGGGGGCAGCGGCCGGCCGCGGTGCGCAGGTGAACACTGGGTGCGCGTGACGTGTGGTCGAGTGCTCTCCGTACCTCGCGTCGGCCCGATCATCGGAGTTTCCTGACGGCGCACCAGGGTGTCAATGAGAATATGGGCGGGGTCGCCCGACCGAGGGGCGGTACCCCGATTCGGCCTTGGTGCGGGGCTCGGCTATACTCCGCGCGAGCCAATTCCCTTCGTTGAACGCATGTCGAACATCACCGATGCGGGCGCAGCGCCGCGCCCGCGCACGATCGCCTTCGTCTTCCCCGGCCAGGGTTCCCAGTACGTCGGGATGGGAGCCGATCTCGTCGCGCGCTCGCCGGAGGCCGCCGCCGCCTACCAACGCGCCGATGCGGCCCTCGGCATCCCGCTCTCCCGCCTGATCCTGGAGGGTCCCGCCGAGGAGCTGGACCGGACGATCAACGCCCAGCCGGCCATCCTGGCCACCAGCGTCGCCTATCTCGAGGCCATGCGCGCCGAGGCGCGGGAGGCCGGCATCGACCTGGTGCCGCTGGCCATGGCCGGGCACTCGGCCGGGCAGTACGCGGCCGCCGTGGCGGCCGACGCCATCGACTACGCCGATGCGCTCCGGCTCGTCCGCGAGCGCGGCCGGATCATGCAGGAGCGCGGCATCGAGGGCGGCATGGGCGCGGTCATCGGCCTGTCCGACGAGCAGGTCGACGAGGTGGTCACCGCGGCCAGGCACCACGGCGAGATCAGCGTGGCGAACGCGAACGCGCCGGGTCAGATCGTGCTGTCCGGCGTGATCCCCGCGCTCGTCTTCGCGCTCGAGATGAGCCGAACCATCGGGGCGCGCAAGGCGGTCCGCCTGACCGTCAGCGTGGCCAGCCATTCGCCGCTCATGCGGCGCGCCCGCGACGAGTTCGGCCGGATCCTGGCCCGCGTGCCGTTCCGAGATCCGCAGGTCCCGATGCTCGGCAACGTCCACGCCAGCTTCATCGAGACCGCCGACGGGCTGCGCAGCGAGCTGAGCGAGCACCTCGTCCACGGCGTGCAGTGGACCGCCACCGTCCGCCGCATGGTGTCGTCGGGCGTCACCGACTTCGTCGAGGTCGGCCCCGGCCGCGTCCTGTCGGGCCTCATCCGGCGCATCAGCCCGGAGGCGGCGACCCACGCGGTCGACATGCCCGGAGACCGCACCTGGCAGACGATGCTGCGCGAGCTGCCCGCGTGAGCCAGCGTCGCGCCGTCATCACCGGCCTCGGCGTCGTCTCGCCGGTCGGCATCGGTGCCGATGCGGCCTGGGATGCCCTGGTCGCCGGCCGATCCGGCATCACCGAGATCACCCGCTTCGACACCACGCCCTACCCGGAGTTCAAGGTGGCGGGCGAGGTGAAGGGCTTCGACGCCACCGACGTCATGGACGCCAAGGACGCGCGACGCCACGACCGCGTGACGCACTTCGCGGTCGGCGCCACCGGCGAGGCGCTGCGCCACGCCGGTCTTCTGGGCGACGACGGCCGGGTGACGTCGGAGGTCGACGCCGATCGCTTCGGGATGGTGTTCGGGACCGGCATCGGCGGCATCGAGATGCTGCTCGAGGGGCAGATGACCCTGGTGAACAAGGGCGTGCGGCGCGTCTCGCCGTTCCTCATCCCGCACATGATCCCGGACTCGCCGTCGGGCTGGGTCGCCATCCAGTACGGCCTGAAGGGGCCGAACGAGGCGGTGGTGAGCGCCTGTGCGACCGGTGGCCAGGCCATCGGGGAGGCGATGGAGGCCGTCATCCGCGGCCAGGCCGACATCATGCTCGGGGCCGGCACCGAGGCACCGCTCGTCCCGCTCGCCTTCGCCGGCTTCGCCCAGATGCGCGCGCTCGGCTCGCCGATCGACCCCGACACCGGCGAGTTCAGCGCATCGATGGCCTCGCGCCCGTTCGACGCGACCCGTGACGGCTTCGTCGTGGCCGAGGGCTGCGCCGTGCTCGTCATCGAGGAGCTGGAACATGCCCGCGCGCGTGGCGCCCGCCCCATCGCCGAGGTCATCGGCTTCGGCTCGTCGGCCGACGCCTTCGACATGGCCGCGCCCGCGGCCCAGGGAGAGGGCAACCAGCGCGCCATGCGGGCGGCGCTGACCCGCGCCGGAATCGGTCCGGAGGAGGTTGACTACATCAACGCCCACGGCACCTCGACGCCGCTCAACGACCGGTACGAGACGATGGCCATCCGCGCAGTCTTCGGCGAGCACGCCGACCGGCTGGCGGTGTCCAGCACGAAGTCGATGACCGGCCACGCCATGGGTGCCGCGGGCGCCATCGAGGCATTCGCGTGCGCCAAGGCGATCGAGACCGGCTGCATCCCGCCGACCATCAACCTCCGGCACCCCGACCCGGAGCTGACGCTCGACTACGTGCCGAACGAGGCCCGGGCGGCGGACGTGCGCGTCGCCCTGTCGAACTCGATGGGACTGGGCGG
>DATAKU010000024.1:0-13657 GCA_036261425.1 Candidatus Limnocylindria bacterium
ACGCCCAGCGGATCACCGCCGTGGTGCTCGACAAGACCGGCACCATCACCCGCGGTGAGCCCGCGGTTACCGCCGTGCAACCCGTGGACGGCGTGCCGGAGGCCGAGTTCGTCCGGCTGGTGGCGGCCGCCGAGCGCGGTAGCGAGCATCCGCTGGCCGAGGCGATCGTGCGGCACGCCGACGCATCCGAGGTCGCCGCGGCGGAGGCCACGGCCTTCGAGGCGGTCGCCGGACGGGGCGTGCGGGCCACTGTGGACGGACACGACATCCTGGTCGGCACCGAGCCCTTCCTGGCCGAGCACGGCGTCGACCCGGCTCCACTGTCGGCGGCCGCCGCCGAAGCGGCCTCGCGCGGTGCCTCCCCCGTCCTCGCGGCGTGCGACGGCGAGCTCATCGGCCTGATCGCCATCGCCGACACGGTGAAGCCGTCGTCGGCGGCCGCGGTCTCGCGCCTCCAGCGCGCCGGCCTGGACGTGTGGATGATCACCGGCGATCGCCGCGCGACCGCGGAGGCGATCGGCGCGCAGGTCGGCATCGGTCCGGACCGCATCCTGGCCGAGGTGCTGCCCGGGGACAAGGCAGCCAAGGTGACCGAGCTCCAGGCGGCGGGCGCCGCGGTGGCCATGGTCGGCGACGGGATCAACGACGCGCCGGCGCTGGCCCAGGCGGACCTCGGCATCTCGATCGGCACCGGCGCCGACGTGGCCCTCGAGGCGAGCGACATCACGCTGGTCGGCGACGATCTCAACGGCGTGCCGACCGCGGTCCAGTTGTCGCGCTCGACGATGCGCACGATCCGTCAGAACCTGGGCTGGGCGTTCGGCTACAACGTCCTGCTGATCCCGGTCGCGGCCGGGGTCCTCTACCCGCTGGCAGGGCTCATGCTGAACCCTGCCCTGGCGGCCGGCGCCATGGCGCTCTCGAGCGTCAGCGTGGTGACGAACTCGTTGCGGCTCCGGCGCTTCCGGCCCGCCTAGAACGAACGAAGGACAAATGCACGAACTGGAGATGGCACCAATGGCGAAGGATCCCGTCTGCGGCATGGACGTCAACCCCGAGGTCGCGAAGGCCCAGGGCCTGAGCAGCGAGCACAACGGCGAGACCTACTACTTCTGCGGCAAGGGCTGCAAGCTGGACTTCGACGAGGACCCGGCGAAGTACTTCGACCCCAACTACGTCCCCAGCATGTAGCTGCGGCACTGACGGACGGGCGCCTTGACGGGGCGCCCGTTCTTCGTGCCCGGCGCGGGGCCTGCCTTCTCCGACTCGAAATCTGCCGCCCTACCGGATCGTTATCCGCCCGGTGGGTCGCCGCCCCGACCGCTGGAGCACGAACCCGACGGCGACCGGCCAAGATGCCCGGCTAACGTCTCATCGGTGAAGCAGATTTCGACTCGCGAACCAGCGAGTTGAAGATTGCCTCGCCTGTGGGACACGCGTTCGAGGAGCCGCCGTCAGGACGACACCGACCCGGGGCAGGCGAACCGACGACTAGACTGGGCGACGGCATGCCACTCATCAGCACCCGAGCGCTGACGAAGCGCTATCCCGGTGGCGTCACCGCGCTGGACGGCCTCACCGTCGACATCGACGAGGGCGTGATCGGGCTGGTCGGCGCGAACGGTGCCGGCAAGAGCACGCTCCTCAAGATCCTCCTGGGGCTGATCCCCGCAACCGACGGCGAGGCGCGCGTCTTCGACCTGGACGTTGGCCGCGATGGACCGAGGATCCGCGCACTGGTCGGCTACATGCCCGAGCACGACAGCCTGCCGCCGGACGTCTCCGCCACCGAGTTCGTGGCCCACATGGCCCGCGTGTCCGGCCTGCCCACGTCGGCCGCCCGCGAGCGCACGGCCGACGTCCTTCGTCACGTCGGCCTGTACGAGGAGCGCTACCGCGCCATCGGCGGCTACTCGACCGGCATGAAGCAACGGGTCAAGCTGGCCCAGGCGCTGGTGCACGACCCCCGCATCCTGTTCCTGGACGAGCCCACGAACGGCCTCGATCCCGCCGGCCGCGACGAGATGCTGTCGCTCATCGAGCGCATCGGGCGCGACTTCGGGATGACGGTGATCGTGGCCAGCCACCTCCTCGGCGAGATCGAGCGGGTGGCCGATTGGCTGGTCGCCATCGACGAGGGACACCTGCTCCGGACGGCGCCACTCGGGAGCTTCACCGAGCGTACCGGCCAGCTTATCGTCGAGACCGAGGACGACGCGGCGCCGCTGGCCGAACGGCTCGCCGCGGACGGGCTCACCGCTCGCGCCGAGGGCCGTGCGCTGCTGGTCGAGCTCGCCTCGGCGCCCCCCAGCGCCGACGGCAACGAGTACGCCGTGTACGACGTCGTTCGTGACCACGCGGTCGACCTGGGCTTGCCCCTCGTGCGAATCGAGCACCGGCGGCACCGCCTCGAGGATCTCTTCCGCGACCGGACCGATGCATCCGCCGCGGTCGAGGGAGGGCCCGATGCGAGCGTCGCCTGAGCCGACCGGCACGATCTACGACATCGGCTACCGCAGCTACGAGGGGCCGCGCCTCGGACGGCGCGGCGCCATCGACACGATCGTTCGATCCGGCGTGCGCGCGGCCTTCGGCATGGGGCGCTCGGGCCGCTCGAAGGTCATCCCGTGGGGTGCCGTGGTGCTGGCCGCCCTGCCGGCGGGCATCGCCGTCGCCATTCGCGTCCTGGTGGGCGACATCGTCGAGCTCTACAACTACGACAACTACCTGTGGGGTATCGGCGCGCTGCTTCCGATCTTCGTCGCGGCCCAGGCGCCCGAGCTCGTCGTCAACGACATGCGCAGCAACGTCCTGCCGCTCTACTTCTCGCGTCCCATCAGCCGCCGCGACTACGTCATCGCCAAGCTCGTCGCGTTGAGCCTGTCGCTCCTGGCCCTCACGCTGCTCCCTCTCTTGCTCCTGTTCGTCGGTCGGGTGCTGGCCGCGGAGGACATCGTGACGGCGCTGGGCGACGAGATCGGGGTGCTTCCCGGCATCGTCGGCAACAGCCTGCTCCACGCGGTCGTGGTGGCCAGCATCGGCCTGGCCATCTCCGCGATCAGCGGCCGCAAGGCGTACGCCGCGGGCGCGGTGCTGGCGCTCTTCCTGGTCGGGAGCGTCATCTCCCAGCTGCTCGGCGCACCGGGACTCGGGCTCGAGGGACTCGCCCCGTTCGCCAACCCGCTGGCCATCCTGGACGGCACGCGCGAGTGGCTGTTCGGCGGCGGCGCGGCCGAGTCGCCGGTCGGCGCGGCGGACGTCCCGCTGTGGCTCTACGGGGTCGCGACCGCGGTGCTGCTCGCGCTGAGCTGGGGGCTGCTGGCGCTCCGCTACCGTCGGGTCACCACGTGAGCACCCTGACCCTCGACGCCGTCTCGCGCTGGTACGGCAACGTCGTGGCGGTCAACGACGTGACGTTCGAGGTCGGACCGGGCATCACCGGCCTGCTCGGCCCGAACGGCGCCGGCAAGACGACGCTGCTCCACATGATGGCGGGCTTCCTGGCGCCCTCGACCGGCCGGCTGGAGCTCGACGGCGCGCCGACCTGGCGCCGGCCGGAGCTGTACCGCCAGCTCGGCTTCGTGCCGGAGCGCGAGGCCGTGTACGGCTTCCTGACCGGACGCCAGTTCGTCACGGCCACGGCCCGCCTGCACGGCCTCACCGATCCCCGGGCCGCGGCCGACCGGGCGCTCGAGATGGTGTCCATGACCGATGCCGCCGAGCGGGCCATCGCCGGCTACTCGAAGGGCATGCGGCAGCGGATCAAGGTCGCGGCGGCACTGGTCCACGACCCGCCCGTCCTCATCCTGGACGAGCCGTTCAACGGCATGGACCCGCGCCAACGGCTCCACATGATGGACCTCCTGCGCGCCATGGCCGCCGAGGGGCGCCTCATCCTGTTCAGCAGCCACATCCTCGAGGAGGTGGAACGGCTCTCCGACCGCGTGCTGGTCATCGTGGCGGGGCGCCTCGCCGCCTCGGGCGACTTCCGCCGCATCCGCCGGCTGATGACCGATCGACCGCACACCTTCACGGTGCGGGCCACCAACGAGCGCGCGCTGGCCCAGGCCCTGCTGGCCGAGCCGGCGGTCCAGGCCGTGGAGCTGGCCGATGGGCTCCTCACCGTGCGGACCGCCGACTACGGCACCCTCACCCGGGCGATCGGGCCTGCCGCTCGGCGTGCCGGGGCCTCGTTGCTCGAGCTGCGCCCCGCCGACGAGTCGCTCGAATCGGTCTTCAGCTACCTGGTGCGCCGATGATCAGGGCCCTGCTGTCGATCACCCTGCGCGGCCTGCTCAACCGCCGGCGCACGCTGCTGCTCATGCTGGGCGGCGCGCTGCTCCTGCTGATCGCAGCCCTCTTCCGGCTGTCCGATCCGTCCGAGCCGGAGTCCCTGCGCTTCACCGGGCGCCTGCTCGCCGACTTCGGCCTGGCCGTCCTCCTGCCGCTCGTCGCGGTGATCGTCGGGACCGCGGTCATCGGCTCCGAGCTCGACGACGGCACGATCATCTACGTGCTCGCCCGTCCCGTGCCACGCGCCCTGGTCGTGGCGGTGCGGTTCGCCGTCGCCTGGGTCGTGGTGGCGGTGCTGGTCGCGGTGCCGATCCTGCTGGGGGGCCTGATCGGCGCCGGCGGGCAGAGTGAGCTGGCCGTCGCCTACGCGGTGGCATCGGTGCTCGGCGCGCTCGAGTACACCGCCGTGTTCGTCGCCCTCTCGCTGGTGACCTCGCGCGCGCTGGTGGCCGGCCTGGCCTACGTCGTCGTGTGGGAGGGCGTGGTGGCGGGCCTCTTCGCCGGGACCCGCATCTTCAGCATCCGCCAGCACGCGCTGGCCGTGGGCGACGCCCTGGCCGGCGAGGGGGCTGTCACCGCTGAGCTCGAGCCGCTGACCGCGCTGATCGTGGCGGTTGCCGTGACGGTCCTGGCGCTGGTGCTGGCGTTGCGCCGCCTGGAGCGCGTCGAGCTCCGCGGCGAGACGTCCTAGCACCCCGCCGTCAGGCGCCCGCTACGCTAGGCGCCATGGATCTGCCACCTCCGTGGGGTCACGCGTGGGCCGGCCGTCTTGACGAGCACGTCCTCGATTCGCAGGCGCTGACCGGTAACCCGCTGGGCGACCCCCATCGGCGCCCGGTGTACGTCTACACGCCGCCGGGATACGACACCGAGTCGGATCGGCGCTATCCGTCGATCTACGTCCTGCAGGGACTGACCGGCCAGGTGGACATGTGGCGCAACCGGCGCTTCGGCCAGCCGAACCCCCTCGAGGCGCTCGACGACTGGTTCGCAAGCGAGGGCACTGCGCCGGCCATCGTCGTCTTCGTCGACGCCTGGACCAGCATCGGCGGCTCGCAGTTCGTCGACTCCCCCGCCACGGGCCGCTACCACACCTACCTGTGCGAGGAGGTCGTGCCGTTCGTGGATGGCCGCTACCGCACGCTGGAGTCTGCCGCGCATCGCGGCGTAGCCGGGAAGAGCAGCGGCGGCTATGGGGCGATGATCACGCCACTCCTTCGGCCGGACCTGTTCGGCGGCCTCGCGACGCACGCCGGCGACGCCCTGTTCGAGGCGTGCTACCTGCCGGACTTCCGGGAGGCGGCCCGCGCGCTGCGCGACGGGTACGACGGCTCGTTCGACGCCTTTTGGGCCGACCTTCGCTCACGGCCCGGCCGGTCGAAGAAGACCGACGGCGTGCTGCTCAACGTCTGGTGCATGGCCGCCTGTTACTCGGCCGACGCCGATGGCACCGTCCAGCTGCCCTTCGACCCGCTCACCAGCCGGCTCCGCCCTGACGTCTGGCAGCGATGGCTGGCATGGGACCCGGTCCGCATGGTGCGTGATCGCGCCGACGCGGCCCGAGGCCTGCGGGCGATCTGGGTCGATGCCGGTCGCAGCGACGACTTCTACCTCGACCTTGGCGCCGATGACTTCCGCGGCGAGCTGGAGGCCCTGGGCATCGGCGAGGACCGGCTGCGCTTCGAGCTCTTCGACGGCTCCCATTCGGGCATCGAGTGGCGCTATCCGCAGGCCATCGGCTGGCTGGCCGAGCGCCTCGGCTGAGGATGGCGCACGCGCCTGGACCTGCGCGGCCCGCGACTCGAAGTCTGACCGCATGCGCGACAGCCCTCCAACCCGCGGCGCCCCGACTCGAAAAGCTGACGGAATTCGCGACAGCCCTTCAACCCGCCGCGCTGCGACTCGAAATCTGCCGCACGGACGAGACGTTGTGCGGAGGATGGCGCTGCTCTGGCGGCGCACCCACGCTCAGGTCGGACCGCAAGGGGCCCCATTGGGCATCGAATGCGTCCGTGGCGCGACATCTTTCGAGTCGCGCGTGGCACACCGCGAGCCATCGGCTCCCCGGAGCACGCGGTTCTGGCACGCCGGACGCTTAGGCGTAGGATGATCGCGCAGCGACCGAGCGACCGCATGCATGCTGATGACGGAGACCTGGTGAACGAATGACCTTTCGAAGAGACGTCGACCTCGACCCCGGACAGGTGAGTGACCGCCGGGGAGGCGGCGGGGTGCGCCGGGGCGGCCTGGCCGTGGGCGGTGGCCTCGGTGGCCTGATCCTTGTTGCCGCCATCGTGCTGCTGACCGGTGGCAACCTGGGCGACATCCTTGGTGGCGGCAGCGGCCTGACCGGCGCGCCGCCGGAGGGTCCGGTCTCCGATGAGCTGAACCAGGAATGCGAGACCGGGGCGGACGCCAACGAACGGCTCGACTGCCGGATCGTCGGCACGGTGAACAGCGTGCAGGCCTACTGGACCGATGCGTTCTCCGGCGCGGGCGAGGAATATCAGCGCGCAACGACGGTGATCTTCGACGGCGCGGTGGACACGCAATGTGGAAGCGCCACGAGCGCGGTCGGGCCGTTCTACTGCCCGCTGAACCAGACGATCTACATCGACCTGGGCTTCTACGACCAGCTCGAGTCGCGCTTCGGCGCCGAAGGCGGGCCGTTTGCCGAGATGTACGTCATCGCCCACGAGTACGGCCACCACGTCCAGAACCTGCTCGGCCTCCTCGACGCCGGCCGCGACGCGGGCGCAGAGGGCGGCGCGGTGCGGGTCGAGCTCCAGGCGGACTGCTTCGCCGGAGTCTGGGCGGCCAACGCGGTGGAGACCGGCTACCTCGAGCCCTTGACGCGCGACCAGATCAATCAGGCGCTCGACGCCGCGTCGGCCATCGGAGATGATCGGATCCAGGAGCAGACGCAGGGCCAGGTGACCCCGGAAACGTGGACGCACGGCTCGGCGGAGCAGCGCCAGACCTGGTTCGTGAACGGGCTCGAGGGCGGCACGGCCGACGCCTGCGACACGTTCAACGCCGACATCTGATCCGAGCGTGGCGCCGAAGCCCTTTCGCTTCCTGGCCGATGCCCGCGACATCGCCGGCCTCGCCGAGCTGACCGAGACCGCGCGACGCGCGGAGGCGATCGGGATCGCCACCCTCGTCATCCCCGATCACCTCATCGCCCAGCTGGCGCCCGTGGCCGCCATGTCGGCCATCGTCGC
Organism: Candidatus Limnocylindria bacterium; assembly: GCA_036261425.1. Classification (GTDB taxonomy): domain Bacteria; phylum Chloroflexota; class Limnocylindria; order QHBO01; family QHBO01; genus JACDBZ01. The sequence goes on from DATAKU010000024.1 coordinate 7,518, forward strand.
GGTCAGCGATCGGCTCCGCGTCAGCGGCTTCGTGCTGAACAACGACCTGCGTCATCCGGCGGTGCTGGCACAGGAGCTCGCAAGCATCGACGTTCTGAGCGGCGGCCGACTGGACGTGGCCATCGGCGCGGGCTGGAACCGGGCGGAGTACGAGGCCATCGGTCTGCCGTTCGACCCAACGCCGGTACGCCAGGCGCGGCTGGCGGAAGCGATCGCGGTCCTGAAGGGCTGCTTCGTCGATGGGCCCTTCAGCTTCTCCGGCGACCACTACACGATCACCGACTACGACGCCCAGCCGAAGCCGGTCCAGCGGCCGCATCCGCCGATCATGATCGGCGGTGGTGGACGGGCGACCCTGGCGCTCGCCGGGCGTGAGGCGAACATCGTCGGGCTGGCGCCGCGAATCCTCGGCTCCGGCGCGCCGGACCCCCGGTCCTACACCTTCGAGGCCGCGCGAGAGAAGGTGGGCTGGGTACGCGAGGCGGCGGGCGACCGGTTCGACGACCTCATCGTCAACGTGTACCCGTCCGGCGTGGCCCCGGAGATCACCGATGACGCGCTCGTTCGCGCGCGCGAGTTCGCGGATCGCCTGCGCGGCCTGTCCGGCATCGAGATCAGCACCGATGCGGTGCTCGAGTCGCCACACTTCCTGGTCGGCAGCGTGGACGACCTGACGGCGAAGCTGCGGCGGCTGCGGGACGAGCTCGGGATCAGCTCGGTGATGGTGGGAACGGTCGACGACCTCACCCCGGTCGTGGAGCGGCTGGCCGGCGCCTGACCGGTCAGGAGGCGAGGCTCCGCATCTCGGCGGCCAGGGCGGCCTTGCCCTCGAAGCCGATGCCGGGTAGCTCCGGCAGCGTCACGTGCCCGTCGGCCACCTCGACGCCGTCGGGGAAGCCGCCGAACGGCTGGAACAGGTCGGGATAGGACTCGTTGCCGCCCAGGCGCAGTCCCGCGGCGATGGTCAGCGCCATCTGGTGGCCGCCATGCGGGATGCATCGGTCCAGGCCCCAGCCGTGCTCGCGCAGCATGCCCAGCGTGCGGAGGTACTCGACCAGCCCGTAGCTGAGGCCGGGATCGAACTGGAGCCAGTCGCGGTCCGGCCGCATGCCGCCGTAGCGGAGGAGGTTGCGGGCATCCTGCATCGAGAACAGGTTCTCGCCGGTGGCCATCGGTCCCGGATAGGCCTCGGCGAGCGAGCGCTGGAGCTCGAAGTCGAGCGGGTCGCCGGCCTCCTCGAACCAGTACAGCTGATATGGCTCCAGCGCCTCGGCGTAGGCGAGGGCGGTGGGCAGGTCGAAGCGACCGTTGGCGTCGACCGCCAGGCGCTGGCCCGGTCGGAGGATGTCCAGGACAGCCTCGATGCGGCGCTGATCCTCGTCGAGCGGTGCACCGCCGATCTTCATCTTCACGACGGTGTAGCCACGCTCCAGGTAGCTCCGCATCTCGCTCCGCAGCGCGTCGAGGTCGCGGTCCGGCCGGTAGTAACCGCCGGCCGCGTAGACGAAGACCCGGGGGTCCGGCTCTCCGTCGCCATGGCGCTCGGCGAGGAGCCGGAAGAGCGGCTGCTCCTCGATCTTGGCGACGGCATCCCAGACGGCCATGTCGATCGCCGCCATGGCCACCGATCGCTCCCCGTGGCCCCCCGGCTTCTCGTTGCGGAACATGACGGCCCAGATGCGATGCGGGTCGAGATTCGTGCCCGCGTCGTCGACGAGGTCGGCCGGGTCGGCGGCCAGGATGCGGCGGGCGAAGCGCTCGCGGATGAGGCAGCCCTGCCCGTATCGGCCGTTCGAGTTGAAGCCGTAGCCGATGACCGCGCGGCCGTCGCGGACGACATCGGTGACGACCGCCACCAGGCTCAGCGTCATCTCGCCGAAGTCGATGACCGCGTTGGCGATGGGAGCCGCGATCGGGGCGGTGCGTTCGCGAATGTCGACGATGCGCATGACCGACAGCCTAGCGTTCCGCGCGTGGGCATCGGTCCTCTATGCTTCGGGACCCGCAGCGGAGCAGTCGGACACCAGCGTGAGCGCGCGAATCCTCGTCTACACCGGAAAGGGCGGCGTCGGCAAGACGAGCGTCGCCGCCGCGACGGCGCTGGCCTGCGCCGACCGTGGCTATCGGACCATCGTCATGAGCACCGATATCGCCCACAGCCTCGGCGATGCCTTCGACGTGCAGCTCGGCCCGACGCCCCTCGAGATCAGCCCCAACCTGTGGGCCCAGGAGTCCGACGTCTTCTTCAACGTCGCCCGCTACTGGGGCCGAATCCAGGCGTACGCCGCATCGGTGCTGCGCTGGCGCGGGCTGGACGAGGTGATGGCGGAGGAGATGACGGTCCTGCCGGGCATGGACGAGGTGGGCTCGCTGCTGTGGATCGCGGACCACCACGACTCGGGCAAGTACGACGTCGTGGTGGTGGACGCGGCGCCGACCGGCGAGACGCTCCGCCTGCTCAGCCTTCCCGAGGCGGCGAAGTGGTGGATGGAGAAGATCGAGCCGATCGGGCGGCGGATCACCAAGCTCACCGGCCCGCTCATCCAGCGCGTGGTCGGCATGCCGATGCCCGGCGACGACGTCTTCACCGCCGGGGAGGAGCTGTTCGATCGGCTCGAGCACATGCACGGACTCCTGACCGATCACTCCAAGACCTCGGTGCGGGTGGTCCTGACCCTGGAGCAGGTGGTGATCAAGGAGGCGCAGCGCTCGTTCACGTACTTCCACCTCTACAACTACCCGACCGACCTGGTCGTGGCGAACCGCGTCCTTCCCGACGAGGTGGGCGACTACTTCCGCGGCTGGTACGACGCCCAGCAGCGCTACGGCCCGCTGGTCGAGAAGACCTTCCATCCGATCCCGGTCCGGAGCGCGCCGTACTTCGATCGCGAGATGGTCGGCGTCGACCTCCTCCGCGAGCTGGCGCGATCGCTCTACGACGGGACCGATCCGACCCAGTTCTTCTACCGCGGCAACCCCTACGAGGTCGTCCGCCACGACGGCGGATTCCTGCTGTCCGTCGAGCTGCCGTTCACCGAGAAGGAGCAGATCGATCTGTCGCGGCACGGTGACGAGCTGGTGATCGACCTCGGGACCTGGCGGCGGACGCTGGTCCTGCCCCGCATCCTGGTGGAGGCGCCCACCGAGGGCGCGCAGTTCCACGACGGCACCCTCAAGATACGCTTCGGCATGCCGGCCAACGAGACAGGAGTGATGACCCGATGACCGATCAGCCACCCGCCGACCGCGATCGCACCGCCGAGCTCGAGGCCCGGATCGCCGACCTCGAGCGCCGCAGCTGGCGCAGCACCGTGGACGAGGGCCGCTCCGGCATGGAGGAGGCCTTCTGGGCAGTCATGCACAAGCTCTTCCCCGAGGAGGCGCGCAAGCACCTCAAGGTCGCCGGCAAGGAGCAGCTCCTCGCCGCGCGGGTGTACCTGGACAAGTGGATTGCCCGCCTCGAGAAGGAAGAGGAGGAGAAGGCCGCCGGACGCCCCCACGAGAAGATCGAGATCGAGTAGCCGGCTACTCCTCCGGTTCCACCGGTCGCCAGGACGGCATCCAGGCGCCGCCGGAGTCGGTCAGCCGGACGAGCGCGCCGTCGAGGGACACGACGGCGATGTCGTACGCCTCGCCCTCGGGCCTTCTCGACCCCTCCGAGTCGGCCTACACTCGCAGCCTGCGTCAAGGTAGCCAGTGGAGGGCGGAGGATTGGCGGTTTCGGACGTCTCGGCAGAGGCACGCGCGCCGGGCATGGCGCCGGAGACGACCAGTGACGAGGTGGAACGCGGCGCGGATGCCGCAGAGAGCCGCGGTCGCGCATTCAGCGGTGCGGGGGTGACGGCGGGCACGGCACTCATCGCCGGCCTGCTGATCATCACCCGCGACCAGCCGATCGGCACGCTGGGCGCGCTGGGCATCATCGTGAGCGCGCTGGCGCTGCTCGTCACCGCCGCGGCGGTTCGCGAGTGGCCGTGGGCGCGCGGCTGGACCGGTCCGCGCAGTCCGGCCGACGCGATCGCCGGACCCATGGCCTGGCTGGCGGTAGTGTTCGCCGGCATCGTCATCCTCACCAACTTCGTGCCGGTCATCGTGCCCGCGTGGAGCCAGGAGCAGGTGTTCGCGGTGGCGATCGTCGGGTTCATCGGCCTGAGCATCCTGGGATGGGGACCCGGCGTGCGTGTGGCCTGGCCGGCAGGACTGCGGTTGAGCAGCCTGACCGTGCTGGGAAGCATCGCCGCCCTGGTGCTCATCGGCGTCTTCGCGATCCTGCTCTTCGTGATGCGCACGGATGCCATGGTCGCCGACGATCGGGAGTGGGCCAGGCTGGTCGAGCTGCGGTCCACGGTTCAGGCTCTGGCCTTCGCGGCGGCCGGCGCATTGCTGGGGGTGATCGTTCAGCGGCAGGCAGCGCTCGGTGACGCGCGCCATCGCGAGGAGCTGCTGGTCGAGGCCGAGGATCGGCTCGCGGAGGCCCGCGCCCAAGCCGACGAGCGGGATCTCCAGCTCGACGCCCTTCTGGCCGGCGCGACCTCGGCCATCCGTCTGCTCACCCCGGATGCCCCGAATGCGCTGGAGCGGGCGGACCCGACCGCGGTTGCCGCCATGCCGACGCGACCGTCGGCCACGGCGCTGCGCCAGGCCCGGCTGACGCTGCTCGAGGCGTTGCGCGCCGCCGAGCGTTGAGCGGATCGGTCGTCGCTAGACGGCCATCCCCTGCTCGGTCAGGGCCTCCTCGATGACGGAGGTCAGCTGCTGCCGGCTGGCATCCGCCGGAACCTGCCAGACCCGATGGGGGCCGGCGGGATCCGTCCAGGACGCAGAGGCGTCGGCGCCGATGACCAGCAGGGGCAGATCGGCGTACTCCTCGCGCAGGTGGGCGACCAAGAACCGCATCTCCTCGGGAGAGCCGAGACCCGCGTCGTACACCAGCGCGTCGGCACGGTCGAGCAGCGGACACGGCTCGTCGGTGAGGACCGGGCACTGCGTGCCGGCCGGTCCGGAGCAGCTCTCGACCGAGTAGCCAGCGGCCACCAGCGACGTCGCCCGCTGCTGCACGACCCGGGGATCCGGATGGACGACGAGAAGACGAGTCATGGGGTGAGGCTACGGACCGGACGGCGCGGGCCACAGTGCCGATTGACCCGGAGACGAGAGGGCCGGAGGCCCGTTCTGTCTCATCGGTCGGCGGCGTGATCATGGTGGATCCGGATCGCCTCGCCGCATCGCGAGCACTTCGCCCAGCAGCCTCCGGCCTCGTCGAGGAAGACCTCCGCCCGCCGCCAGAGCAGGCCGTGCCGGTGCTTCACCACCAGCCGATCCCCGCCGATGCGCAGGCGCCACCCGTCCACCGTGTTCTCCCGCATTCTCCTCGCCACGCCTGGCGGCGGGCTGCGCATCAGGGTCCGCCACGGAAGCATGCCCGTGCAAGGGCCGATTGACCCCGTCGCCACGCGTGCGGGCCAGCCCGACTGCTCAGTGGACTGCCCGCTGCCCCTCGCCCGGATCTCCGCTCCACCCCTGGATGGTGAAGGTGGGAATGAACTGGTACCGCCCGCGCACCGTGGGGATGAAGCGGGGATGCCGGTGGTCGCTCTGAAGCTTCACGCGCAGGCTGCGCATGTGCCGATCGATGATGTTGCTCTCGGCGACGAAGTCCGTGCCCCACACGGGCGAGCAGCTCCTCGGGCGAGAAGGGCACGGCCAGGCTATCGTCCACGCCCTGCTCGAAGGCCTGGAGCTTGGTCGGGAGGTCGCCGCGACGCGTGAGCCCGAGGATCGGGATCACGCTCTGTGCGAGCGTGCTGGACGCTCCCAGCCGGACGAGCAGGGCGCTGCGGCCGTGGTCCTCAAGCCGTTCGACCTCGACCAACTGGTGAATGCCGTTTCCGTCGCCGGCGCCCGATCTCGGCCCCGGCGACGCGCTCCGTTATGATGTCCTCCACGCTCGACTCGGGCGGGAGTAGCTCAGTTGGCAGAGCGTCAGCCTTCCAAGCTGAATGTCGCGGGTTCGAGCCCCGTCTCCCGCTCCATCGCCGGCAGGGCGCCAGCCCGTACCGCGCCCGACGAGAGGTTCCATGTCGCCACACGAGGGCCAGCGCCCGGCCGCCCTCATCACCGGCGCCGGCCGACTGCTCGGC
>DATAKU010000036.1:0-8727 GCA_036261425.1 Candidatus Limnocylindria bacterium
GCGGGTGGGCGGGCGCGTGCCCCGCCCACCCACCCACGAACCTCAGTCCAGGGCGCCCTCGAACTGAGTCGGGGCGAAGTGCGTGGCCTGCTCCGGCGGCCACTCCCCCACCGGCTCATCCTCGGCCGGATCCTCCGGCGGCGTGCCCGCCGAGCGGAGGAGCACCAGCGCCAGCGCCGCCAGGCCGAACGCCACCACCGTGGCGATCAACGAGGTGACCTGCATGCCCTGCACGAACGCATCGTGCGCCAGGCGCATGACGGTCGTCCCGAGCGGCTCCGGCAGCTCGCCGGCAACGGCAACCGCGCTGCCCAGGGTGTCGCGGACCGCGTCGGCCGTCGCGGCAGGGACGTCGCTGGGGAGCCGCGCGGCAAGCTCGCTGCGGTAGATCGCCACGCCGATGCTGCCGAGTCCGGCCACTCCCAGCGCGCCGCCCAGCTCGAAGGCGGTCTCGCTGATGCCGGAGGCAGCGCCGGCCCGCTCCGGCGGGGCCGAGCCGACGACCAGCTCCGTCGTGAGCCCGAAGACCGGGGCGAAGCCGAGCGAGATGATGACCGAGGAGATGACCACGGTCGCCAGCCCATCGGTCGTTCCGACCCGCGAGAGCACGAAGAGACCAATGGCCGCAATCGCCAGCCCCGCCCCGACGATCCGCGCCGGGCGCACCCCGCCCAGCAGCCGCGGTGTCAGCTGCGAGGCGACGATGAACGCGAGGGCCGATGGCAGTGACCACAGTCCGGCCTCGAGCGGCGAGAGGCCGACGACGAGCTGGAGGTACTGCGCCACGAACAGGAAGTAGCCAACCGCCACGAAGATGGCCAGGAAGTTCGTCGACAGCGCCGCGTTGAAGGCCGCGTTGCGGAACAGCCGCACGTCGATCATCGGGTCCTCCAGGCGCAGCTGCCGCCGCACGAAGACGACGCCGAGCGCCAGCCCGAGCAGCACGGCCCCGATGGGCAGGACGTCCACGCCCTGCTGGGCGATCTCCTTGAGCCCGAAGATGATCGACAGGATGGCGGCGATCGAGATGGCCGCGCTGGGCAGGTCCAATCGTCCCGCACCGGGGTCGCGGTACTCCGGCAGCACCCGCGGCGCCAGGATGAGCAGCGCACCCATGACCGGCAGGGCCAGCAGGAAGACCGATCCCCACCAGAACCACTCCAGCATCAGGCCGCCGACCACGGGACCGATGGCGCTGCCGGCGCTGAAGCCGGCGATCCAGACGCCGATGGCGATGGAGCGCTCGCGCGGATCGGTGAACATGTGGAAGATCAGCGACAGCGTCGACGGCGCCAGGGTTGCCCCGGCGATGCCCAGCAGCGCGCGGCTGGCGATGAGCATCTCGGCGCTCACGCTGAAGGCTGCCAGCAGCGAGACCGCGCCGAACGCCGCGGCACCGATCATCAGCAGCTTGCGGCGACCGATCCGGTCGCCCAGCGTGCCCATCGTCACCAGCGAGCCGGCCACGAAGAAGCCGTAGATGTCGATGATCCAGAGCAGCTGCGTGCTGCTCGGTCGCAGCTCCGCGCTGATGGCGGGAATGGCCAGGTTGAGGACCGTGAGATCCATGACGTAGAGGACGCACGCCAGGGTCAGCACGATCAGGCCGATCCACTCGCGGCGCGTGGCGCGAGTCGGCTCGGCGGATTCGGTCGTCAGGTTGGGGTCGTGGGAGGTCATCGGTTCGCCTGTCACATCGGTCCTTCGGTGTGGGTCGTCCATGTGACCGACGTTCGCCCCGAAATTCATCGGCCACATGACCGATGAATTCGTCGGATAGGTGTCGTCTCATCCGCAGTACCGCCCGAAGACCACGACGACAGGAGGTTCCTGTGACCACATCCATCAGCACCCTGTCGCTGGAGGATCTGCGAGCGCGCGTCAGCGGCCGCGTGATCGCTCCCGGCGACGAGGACTACGACACCGCGCGGGTCGTGATGAGCGGGGCCGTCGACGCCCGGCCGGCGGCCATCGTGCGAGTGGCGAACGCCGACGACGTCGCGCGCGTCATCGCCTACGCCCGCGAGAGCGGCGCCGAGCTGGCGGTCCGGGCGGGCGGCCACTCGGCTGCCGGACACAGCACCGTCGAGGGCGGCATCGTCATCGACCTGCGCGACCTGCGGAACATCGAGGTGGACCCCGATACGCGCACCGCCTGGGCAGACGGCGGGCTCACCGCCTACGACGTCACCGTGGCCACGGCCGAGCACGGCCTGGCGGTCGGATTCGGCGACACCGGAACCGTGGGCATCGGCGGCATCACGCTCGGCGGCGGCATCGGCTACCTGGTGCGCAAGTACGGCCTCACCATCGACAACCTGCTCGCCGCGGAGATCGTGACGGCCGACGGCCGCATCCTGACCGTCGACGAGACCTCGCACCCCGACCTCTACTGGGCGCTGCGGGGCGGCGGCGGCAACTTCGGGGTCGCCACCCGCTTCAAGTACCGGCTGCAGCCGGTCTCGGAGGCGACGGGCGGACTGTTGGTCCTGCCCGCCACCCCGGAGGTCGTGGCCGGGTTCATCGCCGAGGCGGACAAGGCGCCGGAGGAGCTGTCGACCATCGCGAACGTGATGGCCTCTCCCCCGCTGCCGTTCGTGGACGCGCAGTACCACGGCACGCCGGTGGTGATGGCGCTCATGTGTCACATCGGTGACGCGGCGGCGGGCGAGCGGGCCATGGCCCCGTTCCGCGCACTGGCCGAGCCGCTGGCCGACATGGTGAAGCCGATCCGCTACCCCGAGATGTACCCGGAGGAGGAGCAGGACTCCGACTACCACCCGACCGCCGTCTCGCGGACGATGTTCGTGGATCGCATCGGCCCGGACGAGGCGAAGGCGATCATCGAGGCGATCGAGGCGTCGGACGCGCCGATGCGCGGAGCGCAGCTCCGCGTGCTGGGTGGCGCCGCCAGCCGTGTGCCGGCCGATGCCACCGCCTACGCCCATCGCTCCAGCCGGATCATGGCCAACGTCTTCTCGTTCTACGTCGGTGAGGAAGAGCGGCCGCGGCGCGAGGCGTGGGTCGAGGACCTGGTGGGGGCGCTCCAGCAGGACGACCGCGGCGCGTACGTCAACTTCCTGGCCGACGAGGGTCCGGAACGCGTTCGCGCGGCCTATCCCGAGGCGACCTGGGAGCGGCTGGCGGCGGTCAAGGCCATCTACGACCCCGAGAACCTGTTCCGTCGCAACCAGAACGTCCCGCCGGTGTCGTAGCGCGGACCTGGCCCAGAGCGATGCCGAACGACCTGGAGGGAATGGGTCGGCTCCTGGCGCGACACGAGCTGCCCGCGCGCTTCGAGCGCTGGCGCCTGCGGCTGCCCGTGGGCGCCAGCCGTCTCACCTCCGCCGAGGAGTGGGCCGGCGCGCTGGTCCTGGTCGAGTGCGGCCGCCTCGAGGCCGAGTGCACCGTGGGAGGCACCCGCACCTTCCGGGAGGGTGACCTCCTGGCGCTCGGTTGGCTGCCGCTGCGGCGGCTGATCAGCGTCGGGGAGGAGGACCTGGAGCTCCTGGCCGTGCGGCGGCGTGACGTCGGCACGACCGAGCGGTATCTGCATGTCGTGCGCGCGCCGGCGGGTACGACCATCAGGCGAGGACCCAAGCCATCGAGGAGAGCCCTGCCATGAAGTACCGAACCACCATCCTGGCCACCGGTCCGAACACGACCGGCATCCCGGTCCCGGACGAGGTGCTCGCTGCGCTCGACGCGGGCAAGCGGCCGGCGGTCACCGTCCGGCTGGGGAGCCATGCCTACCGCAGCACTGTGGCGTCCATGAACGGCGCACCGATGATCTCGCTGAGCGCCGAGAACCGGGGGCGTGCCGGGCTATCGGCCGGTGACAGCGTCGACGTGGAGCTGGAGCTGGACACCGCCCCGCGCGACGTCGAGGTGCCGGAGGAGCTGGCCACCGCGCTCGCCACGTCACCTGAGGCCCGGCGCACGTGGGAGAGCCTGTCGTATTCGAACCGGCGCTGGCACGTGGAGTCGATCCAGGGCGCCAAGTCCGACGAGACCCGGCAGCGACGGATCGCGAAGTCGGTGGCAGCCCTGGCCGCGGGCCGGCCGCGGTGATGGCGCCGTCCCGATCGGCGCCAGATTCCCATTCTGGCCGGTGCTCCGCTTGCACCGAGCGCCTCGATGACTAGCATGGGGCCGGTGACCGAGACCGCCGCCGCCCAGTCCTCGACCGCCGCTGCAGACGCCCCGGCCACGGACCCGATGGCCGAGCTGGAGGGGTACCGATCCGAGCTGACCGGCTACTGCTACCGCATGCTGGGCTCAGCGTTCGAGGCAGAGGACGCCGTCCAGGAAACGCTGGTCCGTGCCTGGCGCGCGTACGACCGGTTCGAGGGCCGATCCAAGCTCCGCTCCTGGCTGTACCGGATCGCCACGAACGTGTGCCTCGACATGCTGAGCAGCCGGCAGCGTCGGGCACGGCCGATGGACATGGGACCGGCGCAGCCGGCCACCACGCCGCTGCCGTCGCCGCTCGAGGAGAACGCCTGGATCGAGCCGATCCCCGACGCCCGCGTCATGCCCGCCGGCGGCGACCCGGCCGACCTGGCCGTCGCGCGCGAATCCATTCGGCTGGCCTTCATGGCCGCCCTCCAGCACCTGCCGCCGAAGCAGCGCGCCGTCCTCATCCTGCGGGAGGTGCTGCGCTGGCGCGCGGCCGAGGTGGCGGAGCTGCTCGACACCACGGTCGCATCGGTCAACAGCGCGCTCCAGCGCGCCCGCGCGACCCTGGACCAGGTGGGGGCCGATGTCGACGAGCCGCGCCCCGCCGAGCCGGACGACGCCACCCGCGAGCTGCTGGCCCGCTACGTCGACGCCTTCGAGCGCTACGACATGGATGCGCTCACCGCCCTGCTCGCCGAGGATGCGACCTGGAACATGCCGCCGTACGACCTGTGGCTCAACACCCATGCGGATATCCGCCACTGGTGCCTGGGGCCCGGCATCGGCTGCAACGGCTCCCGGCTGGTGCCGACCACGGCCAACGGCTCGCCCGCCTTCGGCCAGTACAAGCCGGCCCCCGACGGCGGCTTCGAGCCGTGGTCGCTCCAGGTGCTGGAGGTCGCGGACGGCCGCATCACCGGCATCACCTTCTTCCTCGACACCGCCCGCTTCTTCCCGATGTTCGGGCTGCCGCTGCGCCTGGACGGCTGACGCTGCGCCTTCCGGTGACCACCGACGTTTGACCGATGTCGGTGACCCGGCCCGCGGCGTAGGCTGACCGCATGCCCCTGGCTGCCCGGGCCGTCGAGCGCACGTACCTGGCGCTGACGCTCCTCACCACGCTCGCCGCCTCGTTCATCTGGGGCGTCAACACGCTGTTCCTGCTCGATGCGGGCCTGACGAACCTCGAGGCCTTCGCGGCGAACGCCTTCTTCAGCGTGGGCCAGGTCATCTTCGAGGTCCCCACGGGGGTCGTGGCCGACACCCGCGGACGGCGCTTCTCCTTCATCCTGGGTGCGGCGACGCTCCTCGCCTCCACCCTGCTCTACCTGCTGATGTGGCAGGTCCAGGCGCCGTTCGTGGGGTGGGCGCTCGCATCGGCCCTGCTGGGGCTGGGCTTCACGTTCTTCTCGGGCGCGACCGAGGCATGGCTGGTCGACGCGCTGACGGCCACGGGCTACACCGGCTCGCTGGAACGGGTCTTCGGCCGCGCCCAGATCGTGGGCGGTGGATCCATGCTCGTCGGCTCGGTGGCCGGCGGGATCATCGCCCAGCTGACGACCCTCGGGATCCCCTACGTGGTCCGGGCGGCCCTGTTGGCGGTCACGGTGGTGGTCGCCTGGCGGTTCATGCGCGACATCGGCTTCAGGCCGGATCGCGAGGCATCGGCCCTCGGCGCGGTGCGCACGGTCCTATCAGGGGCCGTCGACGGCGGCCTGCGCAACCGCCCGGTGCGCTGGCTGATGTTCGCCGCGCCGTTCACCATGGGGGTCGGCTTCTACGCCTTCTACGCCCTCCAGCCGTATCTCCTCGAGCTGTACGGCGATCCGAACGCCTACGGCATCGCCGGCCTGGCGGCCGCGGTCCTCGCCGGCGCCCAGATGGTGGGCGGGGCGATCGTCGACCGGGTGCGCCGCCTCTTCCGACGCCGCACCGATGCCCTGATCGTGGCCGGACTGGTCGACGTGGCGGCGCTGGCCCTCCTGGGGGTGATGCCGTCCTTCGTCATCGCGGTCGGCCTGCTGGTGATCTGGGCCATGGTGTCCGCCGTCGAGGAGCCGATCCGCCGCGCCTTCATCAACGGGCTCATCCCCTCCCAGCAGCGGGCGACCGTCCTCTCGTTCGACTCGCTCATGGGCTCGGCGGGGGCAACGGCCATCCAGCCGGCCCTCGGGCGCGTGGCGGACGTGTCGGGGTACGCGGCCTCGTACGTGGTGGCCGGCGGGGTCCAACTGCTGGCCATCCCCTTCGTCATCCTGGCCCGGCGCGAGCGCGCAGCGTCCGACAGCACGATCGTGGAGTCGCCGGCCACGTGAGCACGGCACGGGCTCCGCTGCTCATGGGAGCGGGCGTCATCTTCGCCGCCTGCCAGGCGACGCCCGCCACGCCGGAGGTGTCCCACATGGCCGACACGATTACCGTCACGAGTGCCGCCTTCGTGGAGGGCGGCAGGATCCCGCCGCGCTACACCTGCGACGGCGCGGATGTCTCGCCGCCGCTGTCGTGGAGCGGGGCTCCCGACGGTGCCCGCGCGTTCGCGCTCGTGATGGACGACCCGGACGCACGCGGCTTCGTCCACTGGGCCGTCGCGGATCTGACGTCCACCGAGCTCGCCGAGGGGGCGACCGAGGGGATCGGCGGCCGCAACTCCTTCGGGCGCAATGGCTACGGCGGGCCCTGCCCGCCCTCGGGCTCGCATCGGTACGTCTTCACCGTCTTTGCCGTGGCCGAGCCGCTGGGCCTGGCCCCGGGGTTCACGGCGGATCAGCTGCGCGCCGCCGTGGAGGACAGGATCCTCGCCGCGGGCTCACTGACGGCCAGCTACCGTCGAGGCGAATAGCGACGCACCGGCCCGAGGGCTGGCGCCCCGGCGCCGGCGGCGCTCCTGGCGGCACGGCGGGCGCGCCACTGCCGCACCAGGATGGCGGCACCGGCCACCGATGTGGCGCTGCCCAACGCGACCAGCGTGACCTGGCCAAGGCCACCCCTCGGTCGGCCTTCGTCCGACGCATCGACGATGTCCGGGGGTCCCGACCCATCGGGAGTCGCTCCGGCGCGCGGGCTTCCGCCGCTCCCCGCGGAAGGCAGTGCCTGCGAGGCGCCCGTCGGCGCGGAGGCGGACGCATCCGTGGCCGCCGGGCTGCCGCCCGGGGCACCGGGCGAGACGCCCGGCGGAGCGGGCGGTGTGGGCGGTGTGGGTGCGGGCGGGATTCCGGGAGGACGGGGCGTCGGGGGCAGGCTCGGAACGGCTGAACCGCTGGGCGCCGCGGACGACGGTGGCGCCGAGGGGGCCGGCGAGCCCGGCGGTGGCGTGGCGCTGGGGAGCGGCGTCGGCGTGGCTCCGAGCGTCGGACCGGGCTCAGGCGTGACCGTCACCCGGGCCTCGGCGGTCGGCTGGTGGTTTCCGACCACCGGCGCCAGGAAGGTGATCGTCAGGTCACCGGCCGGCAGGGTCGTGCTGGCGCGGTACGTCGCGGGCGCGGTCGCATCGGTCGTGGCGAGATCCACCTCCGTGCCGCCCGGAATGACCGCCCAGACACGCGCCGGGAGCGTGGGAGGGGTGCCGGTGTAGGTGACGCTGAGGTCGAAGAGGGTTGCGGTGGTGCCGCTTCCCGGGCTCACCGCTGCGTCGGTCAGCACATGCGACGCTCGGACCGCTGCGGGACCGACCATCGACAGCAGCGCCAGCGCCACACCGAGGACGGCGGCCGACGATCGAACGCGTATGGCGGCTGCTCCCCCACGGCCGTTGGCGACGTGCATGGGCACGGACAGCTTCCCGGTGCGCGCGTGGCCTCGCATGATGCCATCGCGCGGCCTTCGGGGCAGCCGCGGCCCCCGGCCATTGCCGTATCCTCGCCGCCATGCCGAGCCTTCCGTCCGGGACCGTCACGTTCGTCTTCAGCGACATCGTGGGCAGCACCACGCTCCTCAAGCGGCTGGGCGACGCGGAATACGCGGCGCTCATCGCCACCCATCGGCGGCTGATGCGCGAGATCTTCGGCGCCTACCACGGCGAAGAGATCGACACGCAGGGCGACGCGTTCTTCTACTCCTTCGCCCGGGCGCGCGACGCCGTGGCCGCGGCCGTCGAGGCGCAACGTGCCCATGCACGCGCCAGCTGGCCGCGGGAAGTCGAGGTTCGGATCCGGCTGGGTCTGCACACCGGCGAGCCGGCCATCGGCGACGAGGGCTACACCGGACTCGACGTGGTCCGGGCCTCGCGCATCGCGGCGACGGCGCTGGGGGGCCAGGTCCTGCTCTCCGACACGACGCGCGCGATCGTGCACGACGCGCTGCCCGAGGGGGTCACGCTGCGCGCCCTCGGGGAGCGACGGCTGCGGGACATCGACCGCCCGGAGCCGATCACCGAGATCGTGATCCCCGATGTCGAGGTCCTTGACGAGCACGCGCCCGGCGTGCCGGGCGGTGGCCCGACCGAGGCGGCGGGACCGATGGCGCCGCCGGACGTGCCGGGCATGCCGGCCTGGGTCCGTGATGCGGCGCGGCAGTTCATTCCCGGCACCGGACGCGCCCGCGATCTCATCG
>DATAKU010000037.1:0-8968 GCA_036261425.1 Candidatus Limnocylindria bacterium
CGCGACGGCGTCGGCGAAGGCGGCGTACTCGAGGCCCTTGTCCTTGCCGCCGGCGATGAGCACCACCGGGGCCTCGTAGGCCTCCAGGGCCGCGATGGCGGCCACCGGGATGGTGGCCTGCGAGTCGTTGACCCAGCGCACGCCGGCGCGCTCGGCGACCAGCTCGAGTCGGTGAGGCACACCGCCGAAGCCGCGCACCGCCTCGGCGATGGCCCCCGCCGACGCGCCGGCCAGATGCGACGCCAGCGCAGCGCCCACCACGTTCGCCCGCATGTGGCGGCCGGGGAGCGGCACGTCCGCCGCTGGCAGCAACCGCTCCCCCGCCACGCGCAACCAGCCGTCGCCGTCGACCCATGCCTCGAGCGCGCCCCGACCCGGCCGGGACAGGCCGTACCAGGCGACGGCGGCGGGGGGCAGCCGCTCACCGAGGTCTCGGCAGCCCGGGTCGTCATGGTTGAGCACGATCCGACCGGCCGCAGCGCTGAGCTCCGCCAGGCGCTCCTTCACGGCACGGTAGGCGGCGACCGTGCCGTGGCGGTCGAGGTGGTCCTCGCCGATGTTGGTGTACAGCGCCACGTCCGCGCCGCGCTCGATGGTCGGCAGCTGCAGCTCGCTCAGCTCCAGCACGGCCCAGGAGTCAGGCGCAAGGCGGGTGGACTGCTCGATCAGCGGCGTCCCGATGTTGCCGCCCAGGACGTGCCGCACCTCGGCCGCGGCCAACATGGCCGCCACCAGGGAGGCGGTGGTGGTCTTCCCCTTCGTCCCGGTGACCGCCAGGATCCGGGCGCGCGTGAGGCGCAGGAAGAGGCCGACCTCGCTCACCACTTCGGCCCCCCGCGCCTCGGCGGCGAGCAGCGCCTCGCGCAGCCACGGATCGGTGGTCGGGAAGCGCGGCGAGATGGACGGGCTGGTGACCAGCAGGTCGGCGTGCTCGAGCAGCGCCGAGGCCGCGGCGGCATCGATTCCCAGCGCCAGGCGAATCGGGCGTCCGCCCAGGCTGGCGACCGCCTCCTCCAGCTCGGCGGCGGGGCGGCGGTCGTAGGCGGCCACGACGGCGCCGGCATCGGCCAGGAACCGCGCGGCGGCCACGCCGGAGCGGGCCAGGCCCAGCACCACGGCTCGCCGCCCGCGCAGGTCGGCGGCGGTTCGGATCGGTGCGGCGGAAGCGGTCATCATCGGTGCACCTAGAGCCGCTCGACCGTGGCCAGGAAAACGCTGAAGCCCAGCAGCCCGGCCAGGGCGGCCACGATCCAGAAGCGGACGGTGATCTTCTCCTCGGCCCAGCCGAGCAGCTCGAAGTGGTGGTGCAGCGGCGTCATCCGGAAGACGCGGCGTCCGCGCAGCCGGTAGCTGAGGACCTGGATGACGACGCTCATGATCACCGCGAAGGGCACGATGCCGATGATCGCCAGCAGCGGCAGCTGCCCGTTGACGGTCGCCACCACCGCCAGCGTGGCGCCCAGGCTCAGCGCGCCCGAGTCGCCCATGAACAGCTGCGCGGGGTGGACGTTGAACCACAGGAAGCCGGTCAGGGCGCCGATGACCAGGGCGCAGAAGATAGCCAGGTTGGGCTGCGCGATCTTCACGCCCTCGACCGCCACGAGGCTGATCAGCAGGTAGGCGACGAAGCTGAAGATGAGGACGCCGCCGGCGAGCCCGTCCAGGCCATCGGTCAGGTTGACCGCATTGCTGACCCCGACGATGACGAAGGCGATGAAGCCGATGAGGAGCGGCGCCGCGATCTCGAACTGGCCCAGCAGCGGGACGTTCAGCCCGGTCAGGTCGAAATGGTTCCAGATGTAGAAGGCGGCCAGGATGGCCACGACCGTCTGCCAGACGAGCTTCCAGCGCCCGCGCATGCCGATGCCGCTGCGAACGTTCACGAAGTCGTCGACGGCGCCCAGGATGCCGACGCCCATGAGGGTCAGCATCGGTGTCAGGGTGGCCGCGTCCTCGATCCGCAGGGCCATCGCCAGGAACAGGATGACGCTCACCAGGAGCATCCCGCCCATCGTCGGCGTGCCCGCCTTGCCGAAGTGATCCGGTCCCTCGGCCCTGATCTGCTTGCCATAGCCGAGGCGCTGGAGGAGGCTGATGTAGATCGGCGCCAGGATGACCATGCCGAAGAAGGCGAGCAGCAGCGCGACCGAGATCTGGGCCAGGCTCATGCGTCGGTCTCTCGCAGCAGGTCGACCGCCCGGTCCAGCTCGATGCCGCGGGACGCCTTGAGCAGCACGATCTCGCCGGGGACCGGCGCCACCTCGCGCTCGACCAGCTCCGCTGCCTCGGCCGCGTCGTCGGCCTGCAGGACGCGCGGCGCGCCCTCGGCCCTGGCGCCCTCCGCGATCCAGCGGCCGCGCTCCCCGACCGCCACCAGGACGTCGGTGCCGGCCGCGGCCCGCGCGCCCACCTCGCGGTGCTGGCGCTCCTCGTCTGGCCCGAGCTCGAGCATGTCGCCCAGGACCGCGATCCGCCGCTTCCCGGCTGCCACGGGCGTCTCGGCCAGGAATTCCAGGGCCGCGGTCACGCTGATCGGCGACGCGTTGTAGGTGTCGTCCACCAGCGTGACGCCGGACGCCGCGTGGATGACGTGCATCCGGTGCGGGGCGTGGCTCCCGGCCTCGATCGCCGCCGCGACCTCGTCCACGGGCACCGTGAAGCGCTCCGCCACCGCGGCGGCGGCCAGGGCGTGCAGGACAAGGTGCCGGCCCGGCGAGCCACTGCGCAGCCGGCGGGTCGCCCACGGGGCCCGGAGGGTGAACTCGGTGCCATCCAGGCCGTGGCTGACGACATCCTCGGCCCGCACCTCGGCCTCGGCGGACAGGCCGAAGGTCCGGACCGGCGCCGCGGTGACGGCCCGCATGGCGGCGACCCGGTGATCGTCGGCGTTGAGCACCGCCAGGCCGTCGCGGCCAAGCGCGGCGGGCAGCTCGGACTTCGCCTGGGCAATGCGCTCGATGCTCCCCGCCCGCTCCAGGTGCGTGGGGTGCACCGCCAGCACGACGCCGACCTCCGGCTGCGCGATCTCGGCCAGCCGGGCGATCTCGCCCGTCGTGTACATGCTCATCTCGAGCACAGCGGCCTCGTGGGTCGGCTCGAGGCGCAGGAGCGTCATCGGCAGCCCGGTCTCGGAGTTCAGGTTGCCCTCGTTCCGCAGCGTCACCAGGGTCCGGGAGAGGACGTCGGCGACGATCTCCTTGGCGATGGTCTTGCCCGTCGATCCGGTGATGCCCACCACCCGCACGGGGTGCCGGGAGCGCCACCAGGCGGCCAGCTCCTGGAGCGCCGCCAGCGGATCCGGCACGACGACGACGGCCGCGTCGACATCCGGCGGCAGCTCCAGCGGTCGCTCCACCAGCGCGGCGACGGCGCCGGCCCGCAGCGCGTCGATCACGAATCCATGGCCGTCGACCCGCTCGCCGCGGAGCGCGACGTAGCAGCTACCCGGGGTGACGCGTCGAGAGTCGACGGAGGCGCCGATGACGGAGTCGACCGAGGTGGGGCCGACGAGACGGCCACCGGTGGCGGCCAGCAGCTCGTCGAGGCGAATCGTCGGAGGCACGCGGACCACGCTGCGGACTACCGGCGAGTCTAGCAGCGTCACGGCTGCGCCACCGGTTCGACGGGGCGGTCCGGCGGGATGGCCAGGTAGTCGACCACCTGGTCCATGAGGCGCGCGTAGACCCACTCCGGCCGGTCGGGCATCTGCGGGCCGCCGGCGCCGGCCGGGCGGTGGATGGTGATGACCGTCACGAGCTTCGTCTCCGCCTCCGGGAGGAAGCCGACGAAGCTCGAGTCGACCCAGCCATCCACGTAGCGCCACACCTCGACCGTCTCTCCGTTCTCGTTCGTGACCGACGTCGGCGCCGCGATCTGCGCCGTGCCGGTCTTGCCGGCCACGGTGTAGCCCGGAATGCTCGCCCGGTTGGCGATGCCGTCGTCGATCGCGTTCACCAGGAGCTCGACCATGGTCTCGGCCGTCTCGGGCCGCAGGATCCGTTCCCCGGGCGGAAGCTCCACGTCGTGGAAGGTCCCGTCGGGATCGGTGAATCCCTCGACCACGTGCGGCGTCACCAGCATCCCGCCGTTCGGGAAGGCCGCGTAGCCTGCCAGCAGCTGCACCGAGGTCACGCTCAGCCCCTGGCCGAAGGCATTCTGGGCCGCGGTCAGCTCGCCCGACGCGTTGGGGCCGTCCGGGTTCCACACCACTCCCGAGGCCTCGCCCGCCAGCTCGATGCCGGTCGGCGAGCCGAACCCGAAGCGCCGGAACGCCTCGTACAGGGCCGCGGGGCCGAGCTTCAGGCCGATCTTCGCCGCGCCGACGTTGTTCGACAGGGCGAGGACGTCGGCCGGCGTGATCGCCCCGTGTCCGCCAGGGAATCGCGCGCGGTCCGCGTTCTGGATGCGCGCGCCGCGAAGCTGCAGGTTGTTGTCGTCGACGACGGTGTCGCGCGTCGTGATCGCACCGGCATCCAGCGCCGCGGCGACGGTGAAGGCCTTCATCACCGATCCGGGCTCGTACTGGCGCGAGACGGCCGGGTTGCGGAATCGCTCGCCATCGGTCGTCGCGAATTCGTTCGCGTCGTAGGACGGGTAGCTCGCCATGGCCACGATGGCGCCGGTCTCGGCATCCATGATCACGCCGGTCGCGCCCGTGGCGCTGTTGAGCTGCAGCGTCTTCCAGATCTCCTGCTCGAGCAGGTTCTGCACGCCGGCGTCGATCGTCAGCCGCAGGTCGGCACCGTCGACCGGCTCGGCCACGAGCGTCGCCGAGTCGGCGATGCGCCGGCCGATGACGTCCTCCTGCGCCGTCACCATGCCCGGCGATCCGGCCAGCAGCGCGTTCTCGCCGGCCTCCACGCCGTACTGTCCGCGGCCCTCGACGTCCACGAAGCCGATGAGCTGGGCGGCGATGGTGGTGTCGGTGGCGATGCCCTCGACCGGGTACACGCGCTTCGTCTCGGGCAGCATGCCCACGCCGCGCAGATCCAGGCTGCGGATCCGCTCCGCGACCTCGGGGGCCACCCGCCGCTTGAGCCACACCCACGGCGTGTCGCCCTCGAGTCGGGCGCGAAGCTCGGCGACCGGCAAGTCGAGGACCGATGCCAGGATCGTGGCGGTCAGCCCCGGGTCCTCGACGGTCGGCGGGGTGGCGAAGACCGACTGCAGCTCGACCGAGGTGGCCAGCAGCTCACCGTTCCGGTCGGTGATCTCGCCGCGCTCGGCGGGGATCTCCTGGTGCTGCGCCAGCTGGTGGAGGGCCATCTCGGCCAGCCACGGCTGCTGCGCCACCTGCCACCAGGTCAGGCGCGCGCCGATCATCGTCGCGCCGATCGCGGCGAGGAGGAGAAGGACCAGTGCGCGGGCACGACTGTCGGTCCTGGCGAGCATGACGGTCTCCGGGTTCTGCGGCCGCTCTCAGCGGCGCGCCTCATGGGTCAATCGGGCAATTCGGCGTGCGGGGTGGCGAACGTGACGGCCTCCGGCTCGAGTGGGACGAGCTTCAGCTCCGCCTGGGCGCGGCGGGTGATCTCGGCTGGCGAGCGCGCGTGGCCGATCTCCCAGATGAGCTGCTGCTGCTCGGCGCGGCGCTCGGCGAGCGCCGCCTCGAGCGCGTCGATCTCGTAGCCCGTGGCGGCAACCCGAGTCGACTGACTGAGGTAGAAGAACGCGAGCGCCGCCGCGACGGCGATGACGACGAGCAGCGGCCGGACGTCCAGGCGCGCGCCCACCCGACGTCCGGCGCTGAGCCGCCGGACGTGGCGCGCGGGCTGCGGGCGAGTGCGGGGGCGCGGACGGCTGCGGCGACCCAGGAACCAGGGTCCCGTAGCCGGGCGCGCACCGATGACGGCCATGGCGGCTGCTCTCCTTCGACCTAGGCCGCGGTTGCTCGGCGGCGAAGCGCGAAGCCGAGGCTGGCCGGTGCCTCGAAGTCGAGGTTCTCCTCGATCTCGAAGGCGGCCACCTGGTCGCTGAGCCAGTACTGGTCCTCGCGGGCCGCTCGCGCGCGGCGCTCACGCAGCTCGCGTTGCCGGGCCGAGTACATCCGGCGCCGGCTGGTCTGGTGGCGTGATCGTCCCTTGCTCACAGTGACCCTCCTCCAGTGCTCGCGGCGGGGGCGAGCTTCTCGGCGACGCGCAGCTTCGCGCTGCGCGCGCGGCGGTTCCGCCGGACCTCCTCGGGTCCCGCGGTGATGACGCCCTTCGTGACGGCGCGCAGCTGCGCGCGATGGCCGCAGGTGCAGACCGGCGGCATCGGGTCCTCGATGCAGTCGCGGCTCTCGCGGACCACGAAGCGCTTCACGATCCGGTCCTCGAGGCTGTGGTAGCTGATGACGGCCATCCGCCCGCCGGGACGGAGGGCGGCGAGCGCCCCCGCCAGTCCGGCGGAGAGCACCTCGATCTCGCGATTCACCGCGATGCGGAGTGCCTGGAACGTGCGCGTCGCGGGGTGGATGCGCCCGGCATCGGCGCCGCCGGGCCGACGGGGCGTGGCCCCGGCGACGACCGCGGCGAGGTCGGCGGCGGTCACGATGCGGCCCGCCTCACGCGCCGCCACGATCGCCTTCGCGATGCGGCCAGCACGGCGCTCTTCACCAAACGTCGCGAGGATTCCGGCGAGCTCTCGTTCCGAGGAGCGCTCGATGAGCTCGACAGCCGAAAGACCACTGGTTTCATCGAATCTCATGTCCGGCGGCGCATCCGCCGCGAAGCTGAATCCCCGGCTGGGATCGGCGAGCTGGTAGCTGCTGAGGCCGAGGTCGAAGAGAACCGCGTCGAGCGGCACGAAGCCCGCATCGGTCGCGGCGTCGTACACCGACTCGAAGTTCGCGTGCCGCAGGACGACCCGATCGCCGAACCGCGCCAGGACCCGCTGTGCCTCCGCGATGGCCGCCCGGTCGGCATCGAGGCCGAGCAGGCGACCATCCGGAGACGTGGCGTCCAGGAACCGCTCGGCGTGCCCACCGCCGCCGACCGTGCAATCCGCCACGGAGCTGCCGACACCGACGGCCAGCGAGGCGAGAACCTCGTCGACCAGGACCGGCAGGTGCCCTTCTCCCATGTGGCGTTGCACCTCGTGTGTCGGACGACGGGCCGAGCGGCCCCCGGAGCATCAATGCCTCGGCTCCCTCAGATGCCGAGGTCGGCGAGGTGTTCGGCGAGCGCCTCCGGCTCGTCCTCGATCTGCGACCGATACGGCTGCCACCGCGTCGGTGCCCAGATCTCGAGCCGGTTCAGCGCGCCGACCACGACCACCTCGCTCCCGGTCAGGTCGGCGTACTCGCGCAGGTAGCTCGGGACGAGGACCCGTCCCTGGCGGTCGAGCTCCACCTCGACCGCGCCCGAGCTCATGAAGCGGCCGAACTGCCGCGCGGCCGCATTCGTCGTCGGGAGCGCCTGGATCCTGGCGGCCAGGTCCTCCCAGGTGTCGGCGGGAAAGATGGCCAGACAGCCGTCCAGCCAGCGAGCCAGCGTCGCGCCCTGGGCCAGCCGTGCTCGGAAGCGCACCGGGACCGCGACGCGACCCCGATCGTCCAGTGCGTGCCGGAATTCCCCGGTGAGGAATGCCCCGCGCTCCACTCTGCTGCCTACCCACCATCCGTCCCCATTTGGCCCCATCTGGAACCACTTCGCGCCACTATACAGGGCATGGACCACCCGTCAAGGCCTTTTCGCGCACAGCCAGGGACGAACGAGGCAGTACCTTCGAGGGGCACCGGTGGAGGTGGTCGACCCAGGGGCGAGGCGCGTGGCGACGCCCAGGCGTTCTACCGCGTGAGGCTCACCGGGTGGCGACCGCGGGCCACCGGGGTCGATGGGTTGCGCCCGATCAGGGTGCGGGCGCGGGGGTCGCCTCCGGAACGACGGTCAGCTCCTGCTCCTCCAGGTAGGCGGAGCGGCGCTCGCCGCTCGAGCTGAGGAACACGGCTCGGATGCGGAAGTCGCCGGAGTCGGGGTATGTGTACGACCACCCTGCCAGGGCTCCGTCCACGGTGACCCAGTGGACGTCGCCATCCGAGCCCTCGGTCGGCTCGACCTGCGCGAAGGAGAACGCGCTGAACGATGTCACCAGGGAGTCGCTCACCACGCCGTCCGCGTCGAGGTTGTAGAGCGTGTACTCGTTCGGTCCCACCGACACCTCGTAGAACGCGAACGTATCGCCCGCCTCGGGCGTGGGCTCGGGCGTCGGCGTCGGCTGGGCCGACGACGTCGGCTCGGTGGTCGGGCCGGCGGTCGGTTCGACGGAGGGAGCGACGCTCACCGTCGGAGCAGGCGTCGGACTCGGGGATGCCGTGGGCAGGCTCACCCCGTCGCCATCATCGTTGAGGAGCATGAATGCGGCTCCCCCGCCCACCAGGACCAGGAGGCCAAGGAGCAGCGCCAGGACCCCGCCGCGTCGTCGCCGGTTCTGCGCCGCCTCGGGGTTGGGGGGCGGAGGGGGTGGGATGGGTGCATGCGGGCGGCGGAGCGCCTCGAGCTCCTCGGTCGGGATGACCAGCACGCCACGCAGGTAGCGCGGGCAGTTGCCGTAGCCACGCTCCTGGCAGACGCGCGTCTGCTGCTCGGCCGAGAGCGGGGCGGGGTCGCCGAAGGCGAAGCATCGGTGCTCGTCGCTGACCCCGTCGACGTAGCCGGTCCGGTCATCGGCCAGGCCAAGGAAGGGACAGATGTGCTCGGGGCGCTGGGCGAGCTTGGCGAACAGGGCGCGGCGTTCGGCCTCGCGCGCGGCTTCCGCGGCCGCGGCCTCCTCCCGCTTGCGTCGTCCGAACACGGCCCCTCCTGGTCAGATCCGTCGCAGCCCCGCTCTCTGTTGAGTCTAGCGTGCGCTCGCGGCGGGTCGCGAGGGATCGGCCGGCGGCGGTCGGGTGGTACGAACGCCTCATTGTTGACAGGACGCGACAGTCGCTAGCCTCGTTGATGCTGCTGGTTGCCCACCGGCACCGAAGAGGCAGACCCACCCATGGCGC
>DATAKU010000041.1:0-8319 GCA_036261425.1 Candidatus Limnocylindria bacterium
ACCCACCACGAGCCCGACGCGCCCATCGGTCCAGGTGGCGGCCGCCCAGCGCGCCACGTGGTGGTGGAGCGGCGCGCCGTCCACCCGGAGATCCTGGATGCGCGACGCCGAGGGGTTGCTCGTCCGGACGAGGAGGTAGACCAGCCGGTCCGCGTGGGCGAGAAAGGGCTCGATGGCGTCCTCGCCCAGGTAGGGGGACAGGGTCACCGCGTCCGCGTCGAGGCGCTCGAAGAGGCCGGCGGCGTAGCGCTCCGCGGTCGAGCCGATGTCGCCGCGCTTCGCGTCCAGGATGCAGATCGTCGCGTCCGGGACGTCGCCACGCACGCGCTCCAAGGCGGCCCACCCCACTGCCCCGAAGGCCTCGAAGAAGGCCACGTTGATCTTCACCGCCGCGGCGACCGGCGCCGTCGCCTCGATCAGGCCGCGCGCGAAAGCCTCGACCCCGTTCACGTCCGGCGCCAGCCCGTCCGGGAGCCCGTCCGGGTGCGGATCGATGCCCACGCACAGGGGCGCGCCGACCGTCTCCAGCCGCTGCCGCAGCCGATCCAGCGGCGCCGAGGTCATCCGGTGCCCACCGGCAGGGCGGCGAGACGGCGCGCGGCCAGCGGGCTCGCGTCGGCGTGCGCGAAGTCCAGCACCCGGAGCCTGAGCCGCGGGAGGCCGCCGAAGTCGTCACGCTCCAGCGTGCCGACCAGGTCGACGGGGCTGTCGGGCTCCGGCAGCGGCCGGGCGGGATCGATCCCGAAGCCGATGGCGTCGAAGGTCTCAGCGCCGCGGCGCAGCCGGAACGCGACGTGCGCCTCGGTGCTGCCCACTCGGCGCGCGTCCGCGAGCCACATCCCGGTGACGGCGAGGACCGGCTCCACGTGACCGGGGCCGTACGGCTCCAGGCGCGCGAGCTGGTCCGCCAGGGACCAGTCCACGAAGCGCGCGGGAAGGACGAGATCCACGACCTGGCGGCCGGGACGCTGCGCCTCGGACGCCGCATCGGCCGGAAACGGCCGCCCGAGCGCGGCGAAGGCCTCGCCGAACGCCGGCCAGGCCTCGGGACGGACGCTGAACCCGCCGGCAGCGGCGTGGCCCCCGCGCTTCAGGAGGTGTGCGGCGCACGCCTCGAGCGCCGAGGCGACGTGGAAATCCACCGGCGCCCGGATGGAGCCGCGCACCTCGTCGCCGACGAGCGTCGCCACCGCCACGGGGCGGGCCAGGGCGTCCGCCAGGCGGCCCGCGATCAGCCCCAGGATCCCGGGCGACCACCCGTCGTCGCGGAGGACGAGGGGCGCGACGCCCGGCGAGCTGGCCGCCACGGCACGGGCGACCTCCACCGCCTCGCGCGTCATCTGGCGACGGCGCTCGTGGACCAGCTCGAGCTCGTCGGCGAGGCCCTCGGCGCGCGCCGGATCGTCCTCGAGCAGGAGGCCGATCGCGAGCTCCACATCGGCGATCCGGCCGGCCGCGTTGATCCGCGGAACGACGCCGAAGGCCAGGTCGCGAGCCGTCGGCTGGCCCGGTGCCTCGCACGAACGGCGCAGGAGCGCGCGGAGGCCGGCGTGGTCCGTGGCAGCCAGCTCGTCGAGCCCGAGCCGCACGATCGCTCGACTCTCGCCGGTCATCGGCGCCAGGTCGGCCACCGTGCCGATGGCGGCGATGGCCGCCAGGCCGTGCGTCGACAATCCGTGTCGCGCCAGCAGCGCCGCAGCCAGCTTGTACGACAGGCCGGCGCCGGTCAGATCGGGATCGGGGTAGGCGCAGTCGGCCCGATGCGGGTCGATCACGGCAGCAGCGCGCGGCAGCACGGACGGCGGCAGGTGGTGATCGGTGACCACGACGTCGAGCCCGAGCCCGCGCGCCACCTCCACCTCGTCGGCATTGCTCACGCCGCAGTCGCAGGTGATGACGAGCCGAACGCCGGCCTCCGCGAGCGTCCGCAGCCCGGAGGCAGAGAGGCCGTAGCCCTCCGCCAGGCGTGACGGGACGTACCGCACCGGGTCCGCGCCGAGCCGCCGCAGGGCCATGACCCAGACGACGATGGCCGTCATCCCGTCCGCGTCGTAGTCGCCCCAGATGGCGATTCGCTCCCCCGCCGCCAGCGCCGCGTCGATCCGATCCAGGCCGCGGTCCGCATCGGCCATGCGCGACAGGTCGTGCAGGGCACCGGCGCCGGCAGTCAGGAAGCGGCCCAGGTCGTCGTCGTCGCGGAAGCCGCGCCGCGCCAGCAGCGTGGCGACCGGCCGCCCGAACCCTGCGAAGGGCGGAGGGTCCGGCACGGGCTCGGGCAGCAGCCACTCCAGGCTCGGGGCGATCACGCGGCCATGGTACCGGGAAGGGACGCGCCCGCCGCTTACCAATCGGTTACCGCGATCCGGCGGGGCGCGGGGTCCGTCTGTCGGCTGTCGAGCGGCCGTCGGCGGCGCGGATCAGTGCCGCGCCGCCGCGCCCTCCTCAGTGCCCCGGATGATCGCCAACGTTCCGCGGGTCGGCACAGAATCGGGGGTACAGGACCGTGTTCCCCTGGTCCGCCGCCCACCGCGCGCCGTACTCGTCCCCCGGACTGTCCGGGTATCGGTCGGCGTTGGCGTTGTGCTTCCCTGAGCCGACGTCGAGGCATTCGCCTGTCGGCAGGTGGACGTGGCCGGCGTTGTGGCCGCTCGCCGCGCTGGCGAGCCCGGCCGTCGCCAGGATCGCTGTCGCCGCGGCCGCCGTGAGCCGTCGTCGATTGAGCATCGCTCGGTTCCTCCCGCAGTGGTCGTGGGCGAGGCCCGTCGGGTCCCAGCGGTGCCTCGAGAACGCGCGCCCCCTCAGCCTCTCAGGACGGATGGTCGAGGTCCAATGCCAAATGGACGCGGGTCGGATAATCGGGAGGCATGGCACTCGAGCTGGACGCGAGGTTGCGCGCGTTCGCGGCCGTGGCGCGTCATGGATCGATCTCGCGTGCCGCCGAGGCGCTCCTCCTGAGCCAGCCGGCGGTCTCGCGCCACGTCGCGAGCCTGGAGCGAGAGCTCGGCGTTCCTCTCCTCGACCGTGGCTGGCGGGGAGTGACCCTGACCGAGGCCGGGAGAGTCCTGGCCGATCACGTCCTCCGGGCCGAGGCGCTGCTCTCCCAGGCGTCACGCCACGTTGCGGCCCTGGTCGGAGAGCTGAGCGGGTCGCTCTCCCTGGCCGCCTCGGGTACGCCGGCCAACTACCTGCTGCCACCCCTCGTGGCGGCCTTCCAGGACGCACACCCGGGGCTGGCCGTCGAGCTCGCGGTGGGCACCTCGGCCTCGGTCGCGAACGACGTGCGCGAGCATCGGGCCGAGATCGGATTCGTGGGTGGGCTGGCGGCCGGCCCGGATCTGCGGATGGAACCGCTGGTCGAGGATGAGATCGTCCTCGTCGCGGCCCCGGACCGCTTCCCCGCGACCGGTCCGGTCACGGCACGCCAGCTGACCGATGTGGGCTGGGTCGAACGCGAGGAAGGATCGGCCACCAGGGCCGTCGCCGAGGCGGCCCTCGCGGACATCGGCGTCCATCCCCGGCGGCGGCTCGTCCTCCCCGGATGGGAGATGGTCAAGCTGGCGGTCGCCGGCGGTGCCGGCGTGGCTGCCCTGTCACGACTGGCCATCGAGGTGGAGCTTCGTGCGGGGACACTCGTGGTGCTCGACGTCCCCGGCTGGCATGCCCGCCGCCACCTGTCGGTCATCACCGCGCGGGACGTCGATCTCACCCCCGCGGCGACCCGATTCCTGAACACGGTCGCGAGCGTCGTGCCGCCAACGGGAAGGGTGCCAGCCACGACCTCCCCTGCGTGAGGGGAGCCTCAGCGGCCCGCTCGAGCCGGCGTGGCGCGGGCCTTTCGCCTCGCGTCCCACTCGTGCCAGGCCACCAGGATCTGGCTGGCGTTGAAGATCGACGAGTACGTTCCCGCCAGGACGCCGATGAGCAGGGCCAGGGTGAACGTGGCGATCGTCGGCGGCCCGAGGAGCAGCAGCGCGGTCAGCGGGACGATGACGGTGAGCGAGGTGACGATCGACCGTCCCGCGGTCTGCAGGATCGAGTGGTTCACGATCACGCCGAAGGGATCCCCGGCATGGCGCACGCGGTTCTCGCGGATGCGGTCGAAGACCACGATCGTGTCGTGGACGCTGAAGCCGATGACCGTCAGGAGGGCGGTGACGAAGAGCGCATCGAACTCGAAGTTGAAGAAGAAGCCAAGGATCGCGAACGCCCCGACCACGATGATCACGTCGTGGAGCAGCGCCACGATCGCCGCGGTCCCGAACCGGAAGCCGAAGCGGATCCACAGGTAGGCGAGGATGAAGAGCTCGCCGATGATGATGAGGATGGCCGAGCTCCGGATGAGGTCGCCACCGATGACCGGGCCGACGGTCCGCACGCTGCGCGGCTCGCCGGGGCCGAAGCGGTCCTCGAGCTCCGCCTGCAGATCAGCGAACTCGGTCCCGGCCACGACCGGGTCCGGACTGGCCGACGGTGATGGCGGGGCGCTGCCGGACGGTGCGGCGGTCGCCGAGGTCGACGGCTCGGCGCTCGGGCTGGCGGCCACCGTGGGCGATCCGGATGGCGCGGCGCTGGCGGATCCCGACGGGTCCGCGGACGGAGCGGCGGACGGTGACGGCGCCGAGGTCTCGGGCGGGATGAGGTCGATCGGATCGGTGCGGATGCGAAGGAAACCGTCGTCCAGCTCCGAGACGGCGATCTCCTCGTGGCCCAGCTCGTTCAGCGCATCGGTCATCTCGGCCGCGCCCGGCTCGTTCGCGTAGCGCACCTCCCATTCGGTGCCGCCCGTGTAGTCGATCGAGGGCCTCAGGCCTCCCAGCAGGATGAAGATCAGGCCGGGGATGGTGAGGAGCGCGCTGATGGCGAACCACAGGTTGCGCTTGCCGACGAGGTCGTACATGGCCTAGCGCTCCACGTGGTAGAGCTCGATGCGCCGGCCCCAGCTGGTGCGGGTGACGTAGCGGAGCATGGTGCGGGTGACGGTGATGGCGCTGAACATGCTGACCAGCACGCCGATGATCAGGACCAGCGCGAAGCCGCGTACCACGTTCGTGCCCTGCCAGTAGAGCCATGCCGCGACCAGGATGCTCGAGATGTTCGAGTCGATGATGCTGGACCAGGCGCGATTGAAGCCGGCTTCGATGGCCGGACCGAGCGTCTTGCCGGACCGGATCTCCTCCTTCATCCGCTCGAAGATCAGGACGTTGGCATCGACCGCCATGCCGATGCTCAGGATGAAGGCGGCCACGCCGGCGAGCGTGAGGGTCACGTGGATGAGCCGGAAGATGGCGTACACCACCAGCGTGTAGAAGATCAGGGCCAGCGCCGCCAGGAGGCCGGGCAGGCGGTAGTGCGCGATCATGAACAGGATCACCAGCGCCAGACCGACGCCACCGGCGACCAGCGCCTGGGTCAGGAAGTTGGCGCCGAGCGTCGGATCGACGCTCTCGACGCCCTGCTCGGTCAGCGACACCGGCAGCGCGCCGAAGCGCAGGGTGTTGTAGAGGTTGGTGCGCTCGACCTCGTTCGCGGGCGTGTTCGGGCCGACGGTGATGATCGTCTGGCCCTGGCAGATGGCCGACTGGATCTGGGGCGTGGTGATCACCTCGGCGTCGAGGGCGATCGGTCCTGGCTGACCCACGTTCGCGGTGGTGAACTGACACCAGATGTCGGTGCCGCGATCGCTGAGGTTGAACGACACGCCGATGAGATTGCCGTCCACCGCCGGCACCACGCTGGCCGGGTCGATCTCTCCCCCGTCGAAGAGCTCGCGAACGGCACCGCTGTCCAGCAGTTGGCTGATGTCCTGGCCCGCGGTCAGGGATTGACCCTGTGGGTCGACGAACTGCAGCTGGCCGGTGGAGCCGACGAGGTTCCGAACCTGCTCCTGGTCGGAGACGCCCGGCACCTCGACCACGATCCGCTGCGACCCGTCGCCGCCGACCTCGGTCCGGACCTGCGGCTCGGTCACGCCGATGCCGCCGACGCGTCGCTCGATGATGCTGCGGGCCGTCTCCACCTGCTCGGGCGTGATCGGCTCATCGTTCTGGGACTCGGCCTCCAGGGTGACGCGCAGGCCACCCTCTAGGTCCAGTCCCAGGATCGTGCGGAACTCGACGCCCAGCACGTTGTTGGGCAGCCACGAGAAGGCCGGCACGCTGCGCGGCAGGTCGATGAAGAGGGCCACAAGGGCGATCAGCCCGATCACCCACGGAGCGATGCGACGCCAGGTCATGCTATGGCCGACTGTCCCTCGGATCGGTGGGATCTCGTGCGGGCGCTCGGACGCCGCGGACACGAAACGCGCCGCTTCACCAGCGGCGGGCGGCGCCAGTATAGCGGCTGGGGACGAGGTTGCTTCGACGGACGCGGCGGCGGCGGGCTCCGCCGCTAGGCGAGCATTCCCTCCCGCGCGAGGTGGGCCTTCAGCCGCTCGGCCAGGTCTCGACTGATCCCCGGGGTCGCCGCCACCTCCTCCACCGATGCCTCCCGGATGCGCCGCACGGAGCCGAAGCGCTTGAGCAGGGCCTTCTTCCGGCCCGGACCGATGCCGGCGATCTCGTCGAGCTCGCTGCGAAGCGCGCGCTTGCCGCGGACGTCGCGGTGGTAGGTGATGGCGAACCGATGGGCCTCGTCGCGTATGCGCTGCACCAGGTACAGGGCCTGGGACCGCCGCGGCAGCACGATCGGCGCCGGCTGGCCGGGCAGGTACAGCTCCTCGAAGCGCTTGGCCAGGCCTGCCAGCGGCACGTCGGTGACGCCGAGCTCGCCGAGGGCGGCGACCGCCGCCGAGAGCTGCCCCTTCCCGCCGTCGACGATGACGAGATCCGGCACCGCCCAGGCGACATCCCGCGGAGCGTCCGCCCCGTTGCCGGCCGTCCCGCCGGCCTCATCCGATCCGTCCTGGCTGCCCGGGTCCAGCGGCCCGGCGTGCGGGTCGAGGTCCGGAGGAAGCTCGGTGTCGCCCTGCGGCGCCTCGTCGGCCCCGACCGCCGCCAGCGAAAGGGCGCCGGTCTCGGAGCGGAGCTTCGCCACCCGGCTGAACCGACGACGAAGCACCTCGGCCATCATCCGGAAGTCGTCGGGGGTGTCGCCGGAGCGGATCCGGAAGCGGCGGTACTCCCGCGGCTCGGGTCGCCCGTCGATGAAGACCACCATGCTGCCGACCGCCGCGGTGCCCTGGATGTTGCTCATGTCGTAGCACTCGATCCGCTCCGGCACGCGAGGCAGCGAGAGGGCGGCGGTGAGCTCAGTCAGGGCCTCGTCGCGCTTGGCGGCATCGGCCAGCCATTCCGCGCGCTCACGCTCCAGCGCCTCGACGGCGTTCTGGGTGGCCAGGGCCACCAGCCGGCGCTTCTCGCCCCGCTCCGGCACGGTGATCGTCACCCGCACGCCACGCCGGTCGGCGAGGTAGGCGGCCAGGTCATCGGCCTCGGCGGGCATGAGCGACGCCAGGAGCGCGCGCGGAACGGCATCGGTGCTGGCGTAGTACTGCTGGAGGAAGGAGCCGAGCACCTCGGCATCGGTCATGTCCCGCGCGCCCTCGACGATGAAGTGCTCGCGGCCGATGAGCTTCCCGTTGCGCACCTGCATGACCTGGATGCAGGCCTCGTCCTCCTCGCGGGCCATGCCCACGACGTCGTGCTCGGCGCGGCTGAAGGCGGCCATCTTCTGCTGCTCCATGGTCCGCTCGACGGCCCGCAGCTTGTCGCGGGTGGCGGCGGCCTGCTCGAAGCGGAGGGCGTCCGAATGCGTCTCCATCTCCCGCCGCAGGTCGGCGGCGATCGGCTCCTGCTTGCCCTCGAGGAAGTCGACGATGCGGTCGATGGTCGCGCGGTACTCGGCCTTCTCGATGGCCTGGATGCACGGTCCCTGGCAGCGGTTGATGAAGTAGAGCAGGCACGGCCGTTCCAGGACGCGCTTGCCGTCGGGGATGTCCAGGTTGCAGGTGCGGAACGGGAAGATCTTCCGCAGCAGCTTGAGGGTCTCGTCGACGCTGGAGGCCGATGCGTAGGGGCCGAAGTAGCGGCTCCCGTCCCGGCTCAGCTTCCGCGTGCGCACGATGCGCGGGAAGTCCTCGCCGAGGGTGATCTTCACGAACGGGTAGCTCTTGTCGTCGCGGAGCCGGATGTTGAAGCGCGGCCGGTGCTCCTTGATGAGGTTGCTCTCGAGGAGGTAGGCCTCGCTGACCGTGTCGGTGACGACGTAGTCGATGTCCGCCACCTCCTGGGTCATGCGCACGATCCGCGCGTCCAGTGCCACCTTGCTGCCGAAGTAGGAGCGCACCCGGTGGCGCAGCGAATCGGCCTTGCCCACGTACAG
>DATAKU010000048.1:0-13716 GCA_036261425.1 Candidatus Limnocylindria bacterium
GACGACCCGGAGCGCGAGATCCGCCACCTCGAGCTCCTGCTGGAGCGACGGGTGGACGGGCTCATCGTGGCGTCGTCGCGGGTCACGCGCCGGCACGCGGCCCGGTTGCGGCGCCTGCCCATCCCCATCGTGTTGGTCAACACCACGGCCGGCACGGGCGTGCCAGCCGTCCTGACCGCCAACCGCCGCGGGGGAGCGATGGCCGCCCGGCACCTGGTGGAGCTCGGCCATCGGCGCATCGGCTACATCGGTGCTCCAGCGGAGCATCCGGCCGTGCTGCTCCGCCAGCGCGGCGTGGCCGATGCCCTGCCGGCGGGATCCTTCCCCATCGTCGTCACGGGCGATGGCGGCGTGGACGGAGGCGAAGCGGCCGTGGACGCCCTGCTGCGCGAGGCGGCCACCGGCATCGTCGGCTTCAACGACCTCACCGCCATCGGCGCCCTGCGCGGACTGCGCCGGGCAGGCGCGGCCGTCCCCGCTGACGTGTCGGTCGTCGGCTTCGACGACATCGAGATGGCCTCCTGGACCGATCCGCCGCTCACCACGGTGCGTCAGCCGACCGATCAGCTCGGCAGCTGGGCGGTCGCGCGCCTCGTCGACGCCCTGCACGGGGCCGTACCGAGCCGCGAGCGGCTCCTGCTGGAGCCCGAGCTGGTGGTTCGCGGATCCACCGGACCGCCGCGGGGCTCGGCCGAGGCCGGTTGACGCGCGGCCCATCATGGACTCGAGCAGCTGGAGGAGTCCATGACCGTCCCGCCCGACGACCGCGCCGCGCCGCCCCCCGAGGAACCTCGCACCAGCGCGCCGACCGGGGCCGATGCCGCGGCCGAGCCCGCCGCATGGACCCCTCCCGAGCCGGTGCGCGCCGGGCCGTCGACCACCGTCGAGTACGGCGGCTTCTGGATCCGGGTGCTGGCCTGGATCCTGGACGCCATCGTGGTCGGCGTGATCACCTCGGCCCTGGCCCCGTTCTCGGGCACCGGCACGATCATCGACACCGGGGAGGGCCGGTTCGCGATCAACTACGGCGCGAACGCCTTCGGCGGCCTCATCGGCCTGGTGTACTTCGTCGGGTTCTGGACGCTGCGCGGCCAGACGCCCGGGATGATCCCGTTCGGCCTGCGCGTGGTGAAGGTGGCCGACGGGTCGCGGCCGGACTGGGTCAGCAGCCTGCTCCGCTATGTCGGCCTGATCATCTCGTTCGTGGTGATCTTCCTCGGCGTCATCTGGGTGGCCTTCGACAGCCGCCGCCAGGGATGGCACGACAAGATCGCGAGCACGTTCGTCGTGCGGGACGTCACTCCGACGCGGTAGGCACCGTGTAGGAGAGCATCTCGCTCCGGCCGACCACCAGCATCCCCAGGGTCGTGGCGCGCACGGCCTGAACCTCGACGAGGTAGGTGGTGCCGGGGTGCAGCGCATCGGTCTCCAGCTCCGTGATCTCCACCTCGGAGATCGCCGACAGCAGCTGGAGCGGCTGCGCGGTGCCGAACAGCACGCGGTAGGAGCTGAAGCACGCCGAGCGGCCGCTGTACGGCGCCCAGCTCAGCCGGGTGGTCTCGTCGCGGGTGCTGGCCGTGACGGGACCCAGCTCCTCGACCGGCGTCATGCGGGCCGATCGCACGGGCGAGCTGCTGACCACGCGGTTGAGAGCGTCGTAGGCCATGACCCGGTAGTGCCACAGCTGGCCGGTCGGGATGAGGCTGGCATCGACGCCGGTGGTGATGAACCGATCAGTGGTGTACGTGCCGCCCCAGTCGACGGCTGGCGCGATCGGCGGGTAGCCGGGGGCGATGTCCGGATCCCGGCTGCGCAACGCGGTGTAGTGGTGGAACGCCGGGTCGGCTGACGGCGACCAGTCGAGCACCACGCCCCCGTTGCAGCCGACCGCCTCGAGCTCCAGCGCCGAGGGATCCGGGGTCGCCGACGGGGAGGCGGTCCCGGCCCCGGCGGATGGGCCGTCCGAGGGCACCGCGGACGCGGGTGGCTCCGTCGTCGACGGCGCGGATGGGCCGGGGGACGGATCGGCCGATGCGCTGACCGGGCCGCTCTGGACTGGCGGCGTCGGACCGGCGAGCGCCGTGCAGGCGGCCAGCACCAGGAGAAGCATGATCGTCGGCAGCGCGACGAGCCGGGGACGCTCGTGCATCGAGCGTGACCCTAGCACGGGCCCGGCTGCTCGGTACAGGCCGGCAAGGTGGCCCGCGAACGAGGAGCGGTGCGCTTCGCGCTGGACGGTCAACCTATACTCGTCGCACCGCCGGCGGGGCGGCATCCACGTTCACGGCAAAGGGTCTCTGCTCTGGGCAGGACCAACGGAGGTGTCGTGGCTGGGTCGGATGCGACGGTCGCCGTCATCGACGACGACCCCGCCTTCAACGAGCTGGTGCTCGACATTCTGGCGAGCGAGGGACTCGCCGGCGTCGCGGTGCCCGGCGGCGACGACGTCGTCGACCGGCTGGCGGCGTTGCGCCCCGCGGTCACCGTCATGGACTGGCGGCTCGACGCCAACCACGGCCCTCGCACGGCGAACACCGCCCTCGAGCGGATGGCCGCCGACCCCGACCTTGCCCGCATGCCGATCATCCTCTGCTCCGGAGACATGCCGTCGGTTCGCGAGGCGTCGCCGCGCCTCGCCTCGATCCTGGACGTGGTCGCCATCGAGAAGCCCTTCAGCGTCGACGCCTTCGTCGGCGTGATGGAGCGAGCGCTCGCCCGCGCCGGCCATCCGCTCGAGTCTGGCTTCAGTGCCACGACCGACCGTCCCGAGCCATCCGCGGAGGTTCGCGCCCTGCTCGGCGCGCTGGATCCGCACACCGATGCCGCTGCCCTCCTGCGCTACGCCCGCGCCATCTTCGCCTGGCCGGCGGCCGACCTGTGGCTGGCGGACGGCAACCTGCTCCGCTGCGTGGCTGCCGATGCGGACGCGGAGCGCCAGACCTTCGCCGATGCCAGCGTGGCGATGCCGATGCTCCCGGGCTTCAGCCTGTGCGGCCGGGTGTACGTGACCGGCCGGCCGGCGTGGATCCCTGACGTCACCGCCGACCGGAACTACCCCCGCCTCGAGCTCGTTCGGCGATCCGGGCTCAGCAGCGCCGCGGGCGTGCCGCTCCTCCTCGAGCGCGGCCCGCAGGAGGGTGCGGGACCGGCGCACGTCGTCGGCGTGCTGGCCGTGTACGGCGCCACACCGGCCGAGCGGGACGACGACCTTCTCAGCCGGCTCTGGTCGGCCGGGATGGGAGCGGCAGAGTGGGCGGACCAGCACCGAGAGGTCCTGCTGCGGCCCCGCGCCGTTCGCGACGCCATGGCCCTGGTCGTCGAGCGCGGGCTGGAGCTGGCGGACCTGGTGGTCGTCGATGCCTGCGCCCCGTCGGGCGATCTCTACCGGCTGGCGGCCGTGCACCGCGATCCGGCCCGGGCGCAGCTGGCCCGCCTGCTCTCCACGTACCAGCCCAGCCCCACCGGCCCGATCGGGGTGGCCGCCACGAGTGGCAAGCGCCAGGTGGCCGAGGCGAACGAGGCGGACCTCCGCCGCTGGACGGGGACCCCGGAGCGGCTGACGCTGTTCCGCGCCCTCGAGATGAGCTCCATCTGCGCGGTCCCGGCTCGCGGCGACGACGGCCGCGTCGTGGGCGTGCTCACCGGCGTGAGCGCCGCGCCGGGCGCGTTCGACGGCGCGCGCATCGCGCAGCTGGAGCAGCTTGCCGCCGAGCTCGGCCCGATCCTGGCGCGACACCTGTAGCCCCCGGCCGAATGACGTAGTCGGCCGTCCGCCGTCTGCCCGTGGCGCTGGTGTCCCCGGCGCGAGGATGCTCCGCGCATCGACGGACGCGCGGCGGGTGCCCTCCGCCGCCGGCCACCTCCCCGCATTCCCCTGATCCGGTGGCCGCCTGCGGGCGTACCCTTGGCGTGATGTCGGAGCTGGGCCTTCCCCTGGTGCCGCTCGCCGTGCTGGCCGTCCTGGCCGTCATGGTCACGCTGCTGTGGACGCTGAGCCTGCGCATGCGCGACGCGAGCATCGTCGACATCTTCTGGGGCCCCCTGTTCCTGGTGCAGGCCGCCGCGTATGCCCTGCTCCTGCCGGACGGTGACCCGGCACGGCGTCTGCTCGTCATCGGTCTGGTGGCCGTCTGGAGCGTCCGGCTGGCCACCCACATCGCCTCCCGCCACGCGGGCAAGGGCGAGGATTCGCGCTACGCGGCCTGGCGGCAGCAGCACGGATCCGCCTGGCCGACCCGCAGCCTCTTCCAGGTCTTCTGGCTGCAGGGTCTGCTGGCCTGGATCATCGGCGCGCCGCTGTGGGTGGCGATGGGCTCGTCGGCGGCCATCGGCCCGCTGGACGGCATCGGTCTGGCGCTGTGGGCCTTCGGCTTCCTCTTCGAGGCGGTCGGCGACTACCAGCTGACCGGCTTCATCCGGGATCCGGCGAACCGCGGCACGACCCTGCGGAGCGGGCTGTGGCGCTACACCCGACACCCGAACTACTTCGGGGACGCCGCCGAATGGTGGGGATACTGGCTCATCGCCGTCTCGGCCGGCGGCTGGTGGACCGTCTTCGCGCCGATCCTGATGACCTACCTGCTCGTGCGCGTCTCCGGCGTGGGCATGCTGGAGCGAACGATCGCCGAGCGACGGCGCGGCTACGACGAGTACATGCGCACCACCTCGGGCTTCATCCCCCTGCCACCCCGGCACTGAGGGGCGGCTCCCACGACGGACCGATAGACTCCACCCGGTGACCTCGTCCCTCCGCGCCCTCGACGTCCTCCTCGTCCGCCACGCGGACCCGGTCCCGCTCGGCACCCCGGGCGTCGAGGACGACGACCGCCCGCTGAGCGACGCGGGTCGCGCGGCCGCGGCCGAGCTGGCCGCCGAGCTCGAGGCGTGGGAGATCACGGCGGTGTACTCCTCCCCGTACACCAGGGCCCGCGAGACGGTCGACCCGATCGCCGCGCGCCGCGGCCTCCGCGTGCACGTCCTCGATGACCTTCGCGAGCGCCGGCTCTCGCTGGAGCCGCACGACGAATGGCGGTCCTCGCTGCAGCGGGCGTGGGCCGATGCCGACTTCTCGCTGCCCGGCGCCGAGAGCGGCCGGGACGCGCAGCGGCGCGCGATCGCGATCCTGGACATGCTGCGCTCCCGCCACCCCGACGGCGGACGCCTCCTCGTCGGCAGTCACGGCAACCTGATCAGCCTGATCCTGCAGGCCCTCGAGCCGGACATCGGCTACGACTTCCACATGGCCATGCCGATGCCGGCGATCTACCGCCTCACCCACGACGGCCTGCGCTGGCGGATCATGGGAGGCCACGGCTTCCAGCCGGTCGACTGAGGCCGACGACACGGCATCGCTTCTGGCATCGGAGTTGCGTTGGGGGCGTCAACACCACCCCTCACTTCCGAAGGAGGAACACCGATGCCTGCCGGGCAGGAGTTCATCAAGCATGAGTTCGACGAG
Source organism: Candidatus Limnocylindria bacterium (assembly GCA_036261425.1). Lineage (GTDB taxonomy): Bacteria > Chloroflexota > Limnocylindria > QHBO01 > QHBO01 > JACDBZ01. Next base: position 5,459 of record DATAKU010000048.1, read on the forward strand.
GCGATCGCCTTCCAGGAGACCGTCGTCGAGACGGCTGACATCCTCAGCCGCAAGCACCCCGTCGCCGATGCCAAGAAGCTGCTGAAGGGCCAGCTCGCGACCGACAAGCGCCACCTGGCCGCGCTCAGGAAGTACGGCAAGGCCTACGGCGCCACCGGCAAGCGCGAGGAGGTCGTCGAGGCGATGGCCGGCCTGGCCGAGGAGACCCGCGCCAAGGCCGAGCAGGAGGAGTCGGAGGCCTACGAGGCCCACGCGGTGCTCCTCACCCTGAAGCGCAAGCAGCAGGACTCGGCCGACGCGGTCGTGAAGATCGCGCGCGCCGAGAAGAACGACGAGCTGCGCGACGCGGCGAAGGAGATGAAGCGAGAGATCAAGGCTGGTGCCGACGAGCTGGCCAAGAGCCTCGCCGACTTCGCCGTCCGCATTGCCACGAAGGGCTAGGACGGACCGATGGCCACCCACCAGTCGCCACTGGCGGTCCTCGTCAAGGGCGCGCTGGCCGGCCTGGCCGGGACGGCCGTGATGAGTGCGTTCCAGGAACGTGCTCCGGAGCTCATGGGGCAGGCGGGGCTCTCCGTCCCCCAGCCCCCGGCTCCGCCGGCCGATCCGGACGCGCCGGCCTCACCGACCGAGGAGCTTGCCGAGCGCATCACCGAAGGGGAGCTGGCGCTCGACGAGCGCGAGGTCGCCGGCGAGGCCATCCACTGGGCCTACGGGGCCGCGTGGGGCGCCTACTTCGGCGTCATGCAGTCGACCTTCCGGCCGTCGACGCTGATCCACGGCACCTTCCTTGGCGGGCTCATGACCGTGATCGCCACGCGGTTCATCCCGAGGCTCGGGCTGGTCCCGTCGCCGCGGAACCAGGAGGAGCTCATCCTCAGCGGGACGTCCCACGTCGTGTACGGCCTGGCCACCGCGATCACGTACCGGATCCTCAACCTCGGCCGGCGCGGCTGAGGACCCGCGGCGCCTCAATCGAGGTCGCGCGCCACGAGGTCCTCGAGCGTCTCGCGCCGCCGGCTGAGCCGGAGCCCGCCTCCCTCGAGGACCGCCTGTGCCGGCCGCAGGCGGCCGTTGTAGTTGGAGGCCATCGCGACGCCGTACGCGCCGGCCTGACCGACGGCCAGCAGCGCCCCGACGCCCGCATCTGGGGGAAGCGCCGAGTCGCGAGCCAGGACGTCACCGGCCTCGCACACCGGTCCGGAGACGGTCCATCGGTCTCGGGCGGGTAGTGCATCGCCGCCGGTCAGGACGGCCACCGGGTGGCGCGCGCCGTAGAGCATCGGGCGGATCAGCTCCGTCATCCCGGCGTCGACGACCACGTGACCGCGCGCCTGCACCCGCACGACGCGCGTGAGCAGCCACCCCGCATCGGCCACCACGCTCCGACCCGGCTCCACGATGAGGCGCCCGGGGTCCGGCAGGTGCGGCAGCACGACCGAGGCCCAGTCGCCCACCGGACCGATGAAGCCGCCACCGAGATCGATGCGTTCCACGCCCCACGCAGTTTGCAGCTCGGCCAGGCGAGCAGCGAGGAGGCCGAACGGCGCCGCGTCGGTGATGGCCGAGCCGATGTGCGCGCCAATCGACTCGAGGCGCGCGCCGGAGTTCGTCACGGCGGTCATGGCGGCGGAGAGCTCGTCCAGGCCGATCCCGAACTTCGCGTCCGCGGCGCCGGTGGCGAGGTGCGCGTGCGTTGCGGCATCGAGCGCCGGGTTGATCCGAAGGCCGATGCGCGGCGCGCCCGCACCCAGCAGGGCGTGGAGCGCACCGAGCGACTCGGCGTTCACCAGGGCGCCCGTGGCGGCCGCAGCGGCCAGATCCGCATCGTTCTGGCCGACCCCGCTCACCACGATCCGCTCCGGCGGCGCCCCGGCGCGCTGCGCGAGGGCCAGCTCGACCGCGCCGACCACCTCGAAGCCGACCTCTTCGCCTGCCAGCCGGCGGAGAAGGGCGGGGTCGGGATTGGCCTTGACCGCGTAGGCGACCAGGGCGCCGGGCAGCGCCTCGCGCCAGGCACGGGCGTTGGCCGCGGCGCGATCGAGATCGGTGAGGTAGAGGGGCGTGCCCCAGCGTTCGGCGGCCTCGATCAGCAGTGCCGTCGGCTCGTTCATGCGCGGTATTGTCGTGGCATGAGCGAATCACCGAGCCAGAAGCCCGCGCCCGTCCTTCAGATGCGCCTCGTGGTCGAGGCGCCCGACTATCCCGAGGCCGTCCGGTTCTTCCGCGACGTGCTGGGCCTGCCGGAGGAGATGGCCGTGTCCGGGCCGGACGGCGCGCACGTGACCATCCTGGACGCCGGTCGCGCGACGCTGGAGCTGGCCAACCCCGCCCAGAAGCGGTACATCGACGAGGTGGAGGTCGGGAGGCAGGTGGCTCCGAAGTACCGCGTCGCCTTCGAGGTGACCGATGCGGCCGGCACCACGCGACAGCTGGTCGAGGCCGGCGCGGAGCTCATCGCGGAGCCGACCCGAACGCCGTGGCGATCGCTGAACGCGCGCCTTGCGGCGCCGGCCGGGCTGCAGGTCACCGTGTTTCAGGAGCTCTCGGGGGACGACGGTACGGCTTGACCCGCCGGGCCGGTCCCCTGGGGTGGCCTGCCCGTGCTGTCAGGCGGGATTTCGTTTGTGACAGAGGCCTCGCAGCGGCCAGTGGCTCCGGCAGGCCGCGCGGGCTCAGTCGGCCGCGACCTGCCAGTGGACCGGCTCCTCGGGCTCGTCCGCCCGACAGCTGATCGGGCGGGGCGGTGGCTGCGGCGACGCCAGCAGCCGGACGACGTGGCGCCGGCCATCCGTCGTGGCCAGCGTGACCGTGGCTGCGCCATCGCTCGCGTCCACCTCCACCAGCCCCACGGCGTCGAGCGCCGCGAGACCAAGGCGTGCTCGCACGTGCGCCTCGGCAACCTGCGCCGGCGGCGGCCAGGCCGATCGGCCCCGCAGGAAGGTGGGGTCCAGGTGACCGGCCAGGTAGGCATCGGCCAGGCGAGGGCCGGCCTCCGGCGTGACGCGCCCGTACGCGATCCCGTGCGGCAGGCAGACGAGGTTGCCCGCGAACCGATGGCCGCCGAGGTGAGTGCATTCCCACACCCGCTCGGCGTGTCCGGCGGCGAGGGCCGACACGAGCATCCGGCCCCGCAGCGCGCAGCACGCATCGCGCTTCCCGTTGGTGCAGACCAGCAGGATCGGGTCGCTCAACGGGGCGCCGAAGTCGGCCAGCGACACCGTGGCGGCCGCCTCGACGTCCAGCTCGTCGAGCGCGGTAACGGTGCGAATCGCCATCTCGGCCCGCGCGGTGTCGACGAGGATGACCCGACGGACGGCATCGGCCGCCGGATCTCCCTCGCGGCGTCGCACGAGGAGGAGTCGCAGGCCGAGCCCCTTGGCCGTCGCGTCGGCATCGGCGCCGAGCACGTCTCGCACGGCGCGCTCACCCCAGGGGCTGCGGTCCTCGACCAGCAGCCAGCGGACGCGCTGCTCGGTGGTGCCGATCATCGGCTCCCCGAGCTCGTCCGCCAGGGTCGAGCAGCGGAACGGGGCGGTGAGCGTCACCCGGCGTCGGGCGGGCGGATGCGGGCCAGGGTGAGCCCGTCGGCCAGCGGCAGCAGCACCATGTCGACTCGCTCGTCGGCGGCGATCTTCGCGTTCAACTCGCGGATGGCGACGTCGCCCGGATCGGTGGCGGACGGATCGGCCACGCGTCCGTGGCGCAGCGTGTTGTCGAGCGCGATCAGCCCGCCGGGTCGCACGACGCGCAGGCACCCCTCGTAGTAGGTGTCGTAGCGCTCCTTGTCGGCGTCGATGAACGCGAGGTCGTAGGCATCGTCGTCCAGCGCGGCCAGCGTCTCGTGGGCCGGACCGATGCGCAGGTCCACCCTGCCGTCCACGCCCGCCGCGCGCCAGGTGTCGCGGGCGGCATCGGTCCATTCGCGGCTCACGTCAAGGCAGGTGATGGTGCCGTCGGCGGGCAGCGCCAGGGCCATTGCCGTGGAGGAATAGCCGGTGAAGGTCCCGATCTCGAGGATGCGGCGCGCGTCGAGCAACCGGACGAGGAGCGCCAGCAGCGCGCCCTGCTCGGGACCGATCTGCAGGCTGGCCTCCGGCAGCTTCGCGTTCCGCTCGCGGAGCGCGGTGAGCGCCGGATGCTCGCGGAAGGCGACGCGCTCGAGGTAGGCGGCGATCTCGTCGGTGATCGGAAGGTGAGTGCTGCTCATCGGCTGATCCTAGCGGTGGCGGGGTGGCACGGGTCGCATCGGTCGCCGGAGCCGAGGCCGCGCGACTCGAAATCTGCTTCGCCGGCGGGACACTATCCGGTCGCGTGAGGCGTCCGGACGGATCCGTGAGCGTGAGACGGAGGTCACGACGGGACGGCCGCCGCCTATTGTTCCGCCCTCGCGGCAGATTTCGACTCGGCGCCCCGCGTCTCGAAATCTGACCGGGGATCGCGGCGGATTTCGACTCCAGCGGCGCACCTCACCCGGCGAGCAGCCACGTCTCGCGGTGCGCGGCGGGGACCTCCTGGCCATCGAGCCAGCGCAGCACGTAGTGCTCGGTCGACAGGGCGCGGTCGGCGAGGTCCGGCGGCAGGTCGAGCAGCCAGCCGAGGTCCTGGCGCTGGGTCCTGTGGCAGTCCATGCTCCGTCGCTTCGGCTCGACGAACGCGGAGACGTCGACCCGTGTGGTGACCTCGGCGTCCGGTCGGCCGAAGTCGATCTCCTCGCCGCTCCCCTCCTCGATCGCATCGGCGACCTGGCCCAGCGCCGCCGCGTTCGTGGCATTCAGCTCGGCTGGCGGGGGCGGCGCCACCTCGTCGAGGTCCCAGGGCAGCGGGATGCCGCGCGCCTTCATGGCCTCCATGAGCCCGAACCACGACTCCCGGTGGAAGGCGATCTCGTAGAAGCGGGAGACGCGCCACGGCTCCCCCTCCCCGGCGAAGCGGGACGGCTCTCCGGCCGCGCGGTACGCCTCCCGCGCGATCCGCGCAGCGTTGATGTGGTCGGGGTGACCGTAGTTGCCGTTCTCGTCGTAGCTGACGATGGCGGCGGGGCGCGCCGCGCGCACGATCGCCACCAGGCGGCGGGTCGCCTCCTCCAGGTCCGCCTGCCAGAACGACTCCGGGTGGCCGTTCGCCTCGGTGCCCATCATCCCCGAGTCGCGGTAGCCGAGCAGGTGATGGTGCACGGCGCCGCCGCCCAGCGCCTCGATCGAGCACTCCAGCTCCGCCCGGCGGATCTCGGCAAGCCGCGGCCGGGCCTCCTCGTGGTCGAGCGTCGGGTCGTGGATCTCGCCCTCCGCCCCATCGGTGCAGGTGACGAGGTCGACGCGCACGCCGTCGGCCACCAGGCGCGCGATCGTGCCGCCGCTTCCCATCGATTCGTCATCGGGGTGGGCGTGAACGAAGAGCACCCCGCCGCCGGCGGTGGGATCAGGCCGCATGATGTCGTTCCTCCGTGGGTGGTGATTCGAGACCGATGGCGTCGAGCGCCAGCCCCGCATCCCGCTCCCCGGTCTCGATCGCGGGGCTGACGCGACTGAACTGGAGCGCGCTCATCCACCCCAGGCGCGGGGCGATGAGCAGGTCGGGCGGCTCGTCGACGACCGGGTCGGCCCAGCGCGACGTCACGAGGGCGAGGTAGCGCCGAGCGGTGAGCCGCGCGCCCGCCTCTCCGGTCCCCAGCCGGCCCGCCGCGGCCCGGAGCACGGCCGCTCCGACGCGGCTCGACAGGAACGCCGGCTTGGCGATGTCCGCCAGGACGCCGATGACCGGCAGCGTCGGGTCCCACGCCCGGGCATGCGAGACCGGGATCGACTCCCACGGGCCGGCGTCGCACCACACGCCGTCGCCGACGTGTCGAGGCGGCAAAAAGAAGGGGACGGCGATGCTCATCTCGAGCGCCTCGAGCAGTGGTCCGCGGGTGATCAGGCGCGGCCGGCCGGCGACCAGGTCGAAGGTCGTGATGCCGAGCGGAATCGGCAGGTCCTCGATCGTCGGATGGCCGAGCTGGGCGACCATGCGCTCGAGCAGCGGCCGGGCGTCGAAGAACGCGAGGCGGCCAGGGCGGCGCATCCGGCGCATCACCGGCGTGCGGAGCGCCTCGGCCTCCATCTCGTCGGCCGTTCGACCGGCCGCCATGCCCGCGCCGATGAGGGCGCCCATGCTCGTCCCCACGATCCGCCGCGGGCGCAGTGTGCGACGCTCCAGGGCGCGCGCCACGCCGATGTGCGCCCATCCGCGGGCGCCGCCGCCACCCAGGGCGAGGGCGAAGCCATCGGTCAGGGGCCGCGGCGTCATCGGTCCCCGGCGACGTGCTCCGGGCACTCGCACAGCTCCCGCAGGCGGCCATAGGTGAACAGGCCGGTGTCGTGGCCGTCGGCCCAGATCGGCGCGAGCGCGTAGCGTCCGATCCAGCGGATCTCGGTGAGGGTCTGCTGCTGCTCGTTGAACACCGTCTCGAGGCTGACGACGCCCGGAAGGTTGCCCTCGCCCGCGCACAGCGCGCAGGGGCAGGCACGGCGCAGTGCCAGCCACGACCACTCGCCGAGGTGCCCGTCGTCCCATCGGATCCGCATCCGACGCGCGGTCTCGTCGAGCTCGACGCCGATCGGGTTCACGAAGTCGGGCACGTATTCGTCCTCACTCTCGCCACACGGCCGGGCTGCCGAGCCACTCGGCGCCGAACGCGGCGCCGGTATCGGTCATCTGGGTCGGCGAGATCCCGTCCTCCAGGTACCAGACCCACAGGTTCTGGATCACGCCTCCGCCGGAGGCCGAGGTGCCGACCGTGAAGACCACCATGTCGCCCTTGGGCGACCAGCGCAGGTGGCTGACCAGGCCCTCGACGCTGGTCGTGGCCAGCACCTCGTCGCTACGACCGAGCAGCGAGAGGGTGGTGGTGCCGTCCGCCTCCTCCGCCACGACCCGCCGGTTGCCCTTCGGCGACCACAGAGTCGGCAGCGCCCCCTCCTCGACCTCGCGCGCCTCGCCACCGCCCGCGTCGACGTCCCAGGCGCCGGCACCCAGGACCCACAGGCGCACGGTGCCGTCCTCGAGGCGGAAGAGCCGAACCGGCCCGCCGTCGTCGATGAACTTCGCCTCGGGCAGCGGGTCCTCTGCACCGACCTCGGGACGCGCATAGGTCACCGACGCGAGCTCCGTGGCGTCGCCCGAGGCGAAATCGATCTGCAGCAGGGTGGCGACGTCATCGTCGCCGTCCTCGGTGACGCGCACGGCGTAGACCGTCGTCGCATCGGGCCCGAAGGTGGCGGTGGTGATCTCGTCACCGAGGGGACGCTTCTCGCGTCCGGGCTCCACCGACACCAGGAGGTCGGAGTACATGGCGACGCCCACGGTGCCATCGGGCGCCCACGCGAACTGGCGCACGTCCAGGCTCTGGTCCTGGGCCAGCACCTCGGGCGGCTCCTCGGTCGTGAAGTCACGGTGCAGCAGGTAGATGTGGGCCAGCGGCTCGCTGCGACCCTGGTAGACCATCTCCAGCGGGCCGTACTCGGGAATCGGGGCCGGGGTCGGCGTCGGATCGCCGGATGGCGCCGGCGCGGCCGAAGGCGTCGACGAGGCCCGCGGTCGCTGCGAGGTGACCGGGCCGGCCAGCGCGGAGCCGCTCGGGCCTGGTGAGCCGTCGCTCGGACTGGGCCCGACGACCCCGCCACCCAGCGAGGCGTCGCCGGCGAAGATCAAGGCGAGCAGCACGATCACCATGCCGGCCAGGAGGAGGATCACGCCGATCAGCCACGGCACCGCCTGCTCCGCGGTCGAGGGCTCCGGCTCCCCGTCTGCTGCAGCGTCGGGTTCGGACTCCGGCGTCCCGAGCCGGGTTCGCACCGGCGCGGTGGCAGGACGCAGCTCGCCGGGCGTGGCCGCGGCGGCCGGATCGGGACGCGGCGCGCGCCAGGACGGCGGCAGCACCTGGGTCGACTCGGCGGCCGGCCACTCGGGCATCGGCTCGCGGCCGGTTCCTGCCTCAGCGGCGATCGGGGGCGCGGGTATCTGCGGGGCGGCGGCGGCCTCGGACGCCCCGACGGGGACGCCCGACTCCCCAGGCACCTCGGACTCGACCGGCGCAGCGTCCGTCGCCTGGTCGGCCGACTCTTCGCTCAGTTCGTCGGCCGGGTCCGGTGGCCACACCGGTGCGGCTGCCGGTCGCCACCAGGAGCGGCGACGGGGCGCCTCCGACTCCGGCTCGGCCGATGTGTCCGTCGCGGTGGGTGCCTCGGCTTCCGCCTCGCTGGGTGCCTCGGCTTCGG
>DATAKU010000075.1:0-6630 GCA_036261425.1 Candidatus Limnocylindria bacterium
CGCGGTCTCGACCGCCTCGGCGCCGGTGTTCATCGGCAGGACGGTGTCCATGCCGCACAGCACCGCCAGCTCGGAGGTGAAGGTGCCGAGCTGGTCGCTGTGGAACGCACGGCTCGTCAGCGTGAGGCGCGCTAGCTGCCGCTCAGCCGCCTCCAGCAGCCGCGGGTGGCGATGCCCGAAGTTCAGTGCCCCGTAGCCGGCCAGCAGGTCGAGGTAGCGGCGCCCGTCGACATCGGTCACCCAGCTGCCCTCGCCGTGCGACAGGACGACCGGCAGCGGGCGGTAGTTGTGCGCCGTGTGCGCCTCCGCCTCGGCGATGAACCCGGCCGAGCCGGCGCGTCCGGCGGCCTCGAGACGTATGTCAGCCATGTGCCGATGGTACGCGGGAGCTCGCTGAAGGGTGACGGGCCGATCGGCCCGTTCCGGACGGCCCGGTGGACCGGGTGTGCCTGCGCCCGTTGTGACGGCTGGCCCGCTCCCGCGCATATGACCCTGCGGAGCTTCTCGTTCGGTCATCTGCCCCGCAGGTGGAGCAACAGCCCGGAGACCATCCACCCGCGCCGCGGTTTCGAGCGTGGATCAGCGGAGTTCTCGCCCCATCGGCGGGCTACTGCATCCGCAGCGAGGCAGATGTCACGACGGGACCCCGCGACCATCCGCACTTGCGCCATGTCCCTCCACCGGGAGGCGGCAGCGGACCACGGTGCCTGCGCCGGGCTCGCTCTCCAGGGCCACCTCGCCACCGTGCGCCTCGACGAGGTCACGCACGATCGCCAGCCCGAGCCCTGCTCCGGGCGCATCCCCGGCACGCCAGAACCGGTCGAACGCGCGAGCGGCCGTCTCGGCGTCCATGCCCTCGCCGGTGTCAGTGACTTCGAGCAGCACGGAGCCGCTCCCGTCATAGGCGACCCGGACGCTGACCCGCCCGCCGGACGGCGTGTGCCGCAGCGCGTTCGAGACGAGGTTCCCGATGACCTGGCGCATGCGGCGCGGATCCAGGAGCAGCGTGCCGGCGTCGGCATCGGCCTGGTCCAGGTTGAGCTCCACGCCGGCGTCCCGAGCCTGGGGCTCGAAGCCGGCGACGACCTCGCCGGCCAGGGCGCGCAGGTCGACCGGCTCGCGGTGGAGCGCCAGGGCGCCGGCATCGGCCAGCGAGAGCGTGCGGAGGTCCTCGATCAGCCGCTCCATCTGCCGCGTCTCGGCCAGGACGCGCTCCAGGTGCGCGCGGTCGGCCGGGTAGAGGCCGTCGATCATCCCTTCCACGTTGCCCTGGATGACGCTGAGCGGCGTGCGCAGCTCGTGACTCACGTCCGCGAGCAGTCGGCGACGATCGGCCGTGTCGGCCGCCAGCCGTGCGCTCATGGCGTTGAAGGCACGAGCGAGGGAGCGCACCTCGCGCGGGCCACGGACCCGAACCTGCGTCCCGATCTGGCCGGCCTCGACGCGCTCGGACGCCTCGATGAGGTCGCTCAGCGGCAACGCCTGGCGCCACATCCCCAGGAGGATGCGCACGAGGAGGAGCAGGCCGATCACGAAGCCGAGGATCGGCAGCACGGCGGTGAGCACCTGCTGACCGATGAGCGTGCCGAGCAGCCACGCGACGCCGAGGAACGCGAAGACGAGAAGGAGCAGGAGGAGGAGCGCGAAGCCCGCGGCGCGACGGACGAAGCGGCGACGCATGCCGCGCCAGGCCTCGGGGTCCTGTGGGGGCCATGGCTCCCCCTCCGGCCACCACGGCGGGCGACGTCCACTCCCCCACCGTCGGCCCGGCGGTCCTTGCCACGCGCCGTGCTCGAAAGGGCGGCCGTTCCGCTCGTCACTCGGCAAGGCGGTACCCGACCCCGTACACGGTGAGCAGGTAGCGCGGCGCGCGGGGCTCCGGCTCCAGCTTGCGCCGGATGTTCTTGACGTGGGCGTCGATCGCGCGCTCGTACGACTCGAAGGCGACACCATGGATCGCGTCGAGGAGCTGCGAGCGGGTGAAGACGCGCCCCGGCTGGCGCGCCATGGCGGCCAGGAGCTGGAACTCGGTGGCGGTAAGCTCGATCGGCGCGCCGTCCCGCGGGAGGCGCATGCGGGGGACGTCGAGGAGCAGGTGGCCGGCGCGGAGCTGCTCCGCGCCCGCGTTCCCTGACCGCCGACGAAGGACTGCGCGGACGCGGGCGACGAGCTCGCGCGGGCTGAACGGCTTCGTCACGTAATCGTCGGCGCCCAGCTCGAGGCCGATGACGCGGTCGGTCTCGTCGTCGCGGGCGGTGAGCATGATGATCGGCAGGTCGCCCGCGCGCCTCAGCGCTCGGGTCACGTCCAGCCCGTCCAGCCCGGGTAGCCCGAGGTCCAGCACGACGAGGTCCGGCGCTTCGGTCCGGACCCGCATGAGCGCCTCGTCGCCGGTCCGCGCGGTGGCGGTCCCGAAGCCGGCCGCCGTCAGGTAGTCGGCGACGAGCCGAACGATCTTCGGCTCGTCGTCCACGATGAGGACCTTCGCCATGGCGCGGGCAATCGTACGCCGCGCCGGTCAGGAGCCGACCGGCTGCCGGGGGTCGTCGCCGACCTCCCGGCGGTGGAGGTCACGATGCCACTCCTCGGCGCGATCGCCCCAGCCACGGGCCCCGGGGCCCGAGCCCGGGCCGGTACCTGGGCCACGCCATCGTCCCCAGCCGAACGCAGCGCGGATTAGGCCGATGACGAGCAGGATGCCCAGGAGCCAGAACAGGAATCCGAAGATCCCGAATCCGTAGCCGAACGGGCCGTGCCAGTACCCGCCACCCCATCCCCAGGCCGGCGGAGCGATGGCCGGATCACCGGACGCGGCCGCCTGGCGTGCCGCCTCGGCGATCCCGGCGGTCACACCGGCGTTGTAGATGGCCACACCGATGCCGACGGCGATGGCGAGGGCCAGGAGAAAGGCGATGGAACGCCAGAAGCTGCTCACGCGGTCACCTCCGTGTCCGTCGCGGGCGCATCGTCGGCCGCGTGGAGCTCACGGTGGAGCGTGGCGAGCGCCTCCCGGCGGCGGCTCCTTCGCATCCCGCCGGCGACGTCGCCAATGGCGTGACCGTGCCGACCCGCGACAAAGGCGCGGACGAGAAGGACGGCGCCCAGGATGGCGAGGAGCCTCGGGAGCATCGGTCGTCCGGCGACCGGTGAGCCGCCAGCCGGGTCGGGGTAGAAGACGCCCCGGATTGGAGTGGCCGCGGCGGCCGACAGGTAGGTTGGGAGTGTGGTTCGCATCGGTCTCTGTTCCTCCGTGGTCCGGTCCGCGAGTCGGACCGGTCGACCACCACGCTGACGACCGATTGCGGACGAACTGTGAACGCGCCATGGCGAGTCGGTGAGGGTCGGAGAGGAGCGTCCTCGGCCGATGAGTCTCCGCACCGACTGCGGTCCTACCCGGCAACGCACATGCAGGAAGGACGAACGATGCAGCTAACGGTGACGACATTCCTCTCGGTCGATGGCGTCTACCAGGGACCGGGCGGCCCGAACGAAGATCGCAGCGGCGGCTTCGACCGCGGCGGCTGGGTGGTTCCGCTCTTCGACGAGGCGACCGGCGCGTTCATCGACGAGGTCTTCGGCAAGGTCGACGCGTTCCTGCTCGGCCGGCGGACGTACGAGATCTTCGCGGCCTCGTGGCCGAACTCCACCGACCCGAACGACGCCGTGGCGAAGAAGCTGAACACGCTGCCGAAGTACGTCGTCTCGAGGACGCTGGGCTCCGCCGAGTGGGCGAACTCCACGATCATCGACGGTGACGTCGTGGCGGAGGTGACGCGGCTGAAGGCGCAGCCGGGCAACGAGCTCCAGGTCCACGGCAGCGGGATGCTCGTGCAGTCGCTGCTCCAGCACGACCTGGTCGACGAGCTGCGGCTCATCGTCTTCCCGGTCATCGTCGGCGCCGGCCGACGGCTCTTCCCCGAGTCCGGCGTGGCGACGGGCCTGCAGCTCACGGAGTCGCGGACGACCGGCTCCGGCGCGGCCATTCACGTCTATCGGCCGATCGGACGGCCCGAGTTCGGCAACCTGGAGGTCGAGTAGCCGGGCGGGCTAGGTCGTGGGCAGCGGAGCCTGCGGCGTGTAGACCCAGAGCAGCCGGAGCGGCGCGGAGCCGGTGTTGCGGTGCTGGTGGTGCACGCCCTTCGGCACCCACATCGCCTGCCCCGGTCCGAACTGCGCCTCTTCGCCCTCCGACACCAGGACGCCGGAGCCCTCGAGGACGAGGTTGATCTCCTCCGAGTCGGGGTGGACGTGGTACGAGCTCGCCTCCCCGGGCTCGAAGATCGTGATGCCGGCCATGAAGTGCTCGGAGCCCGTCTCGGGCGAGACGAAGCGGAACACCTTGCGCCGCATCCCCGGCTCATCGAGGCCGATCCAGAGCTGCTCCGAGTCCTCGAATGGCGAGATCAACCGGACCTTCATCCCTCTGCCTCCTCTGCATCGAACCCGGGAACCGGTACGCCGTCGTACCGGGCCGCGGTCGGATCGATCGTGCGCATCGGTCGCTCCCGCGCCTGCTCCTCCACGTAATGGGCCGCCAGGCCGAAGCTCCGCGCGATCGCGAACAGGAAGTCGCCGTACGCCGGATCCAGTCGGAGCGCGGTCAGCGCCACGGCCAGCGCCCCGTCGATGTTCACCGGCACCGGGGTCCCGGTATGCCGGCTCACCCGTGCGGCGAGCGCCCGGACCGCAGCCTCGTGCCGACCGTCGGACCGCGTGGCGGCCACCTCGAGCAGACGCTCGGCGCGGAGGTCCTGGTGGTGCCAGCGATGGCCGATGCCCGGCAGGCGCCGGCCGGCGGCACGCTCGGCCTCGAAGACCTCGTCCGCCCACGCCTCGAGGCCCTCGCGCTCAACGGGCGCGGTGGCGAGGACAAGCATCGCCCGGCTGACGACGGCCCCGTGGAGCTCGCCGAACGCCAGGATTCCCCCAGCCAGGCCGCTCATCGGCGTCGCCCGAGTGGATGCGATGGTGCGCGTGACGAGCGCGGACGGCGAGAGCGGCCCATGGTCGATGGAGGCCACCAGGCAGGCACCGAGCAGCTCCGCCTCCTGCTCGGCCGGCTCGTCGCCCCTCCAGAGCCTGAGCAGCATGGCGGGGAAGGTCTGGCGGCCGATCGCCTCGTCGAGCGCGACGCCGCGCACGAAGACCCGCTCGTCGGTGGTGGCCGTAATGGCCGACGACCACGCCTCCGCGCGGTGCGCCCGGCCCGATGGCGACCCGTGGTGCGCCTCCGTGCCGCGTCGCTCGCTCATTGCGCGGCCTGGTAGATGCGCTCGATGTCCCACTCGCCCGGCGTCATGACCGGGGTGTTTCGCATCGGGACGTCGAGGACGGTCGGGCGCCCGGAGGCCAGCGCGGCGCGCAACGCTTCACCGAGCTGGTCGGGCCGCTCGATCCTCACGCCATCGGCTCCGCAGGCGCGCCCGATGGCGGCGAAGTCCGGGGTGTAGGCACGGCCATCGGCCTCGAACTCGCAGCCGTAGGCGGTGCCGTAGTGCTTCCGCTCGAGTCCCGCGATGGTCCCGAACGCGGCGTTGTTCATCACGACCCAGATCGGGGCGATGCCCATCTCGACGGCCGTGGCCACCACGCTCGGGTTCGAGCCGAACGCCCCGTCGCCAACGAGGGCGATGGCCGGTCGGCCCGTCGCCGCATCCGCGACCCCGAGGACCGCCGCGGGGCCGAAGCCCATGGTCGAGAAGCCACCGGGCGTCAGGAACGAGTCGGGGGTGTCGACCGGGTACTGCTGACCCACGCCGTTCTTGTTCCATCCCACGTCGGTGACGAGGATCGCCGTCGGCGCCGCGTTGCGGACCTCGGCGAGGATCCGCTCGGGCAGCAGCGGAAACTCGTCCGAGCTGGCGTTCGCTCGGCTCGGCTCGAGGAAGGTCTCGCGCTCCGCACGGAGCTGCGCCCAGTCATAGCCGCGTTCAGGCGTCGCGTCGCCGTAGGCCTCGCCGATCGCCCGGAGCCCGAGGGCCGCATCCGTCGTGGCGCCAATCAACGCCGGGTAGTTGCGCCCCGGCTCGTTGGGATCGATGTCGAGATGGATGAGCCGGGTGGGCGGGATCCGGAACGTCACACCCTCCTCCCAGCTGCTGCTGTCGGTCTCGGGGAAGCGGGTGCCGACGGCCAGGATGACATCAGCCTCCCGCGCCACCCGGTTCGCGGGGGGCGACCCCCAGAAGCCGATCATGCCCAGCAGCTGCGGGTGATCCGGCGGCAGGACGCCGGTTCCCATCAGGGTATGCGCGACCGGAGCGCCGGTCCGCTCCGCCAGGAGCCGCACTTCGACGGCCGCGCGACGCGTGCCGCCGCCGGCCAGAATGAGCGGTCGCTGCGCCGCGCGAAGCTCCTCGGCGATGGCGTGCGCCGTGGCCGACGGCAGCGCCGGCGGGTGCAGGGGCGTCGCCGGGACGACGTCGGCCTCGAATGCCTCCGCCAGGATGTCCATGGGAACCGAAACGAGGACCGGCCCCGGCCGGCCGGCGAGGGCGAGGTCCCAGGCGCGCGCCATGACGCGCGGCACCTGGTCGGCGCGCGTCACCCGCCACGCCCGCTTGACGAAGGGCTCGTACACCGATCGCTGGTCGGCGTCGCGGCGCAGGTTGAACTCCTGGTGCGGCCCGC
>DATAKU010000083.1:0-4230 GCA_036261425.1 Candidatus Limnocylindria bacterium
GGGGCGGGCGTGGTATCCGACGCCGTCGTCGCCCAGCTCCGTGGCTTCGCGCCCGACGTTCAGCGGGTTGCCGGGACCGATCGTTACTCCACCGCCGTGGCCCTCAGCGCCGCCACCTATGCGGCGAACAGCGTCAGCCACGTCTACATCGCCACCGGCACGGCCTTCCCCGACGGGCTGACCGTCGGGCCCGTGGCCGGTCGCTCCAGCGGCCCGCTGCTCCTGGTGCCGGGGAACAGCCTCCCGGCCTCGGTTGCGGCCGAGCTCCGCCGCCTGGATCCGTCCAACGTGGTGATCGTCGGCGGCACGGGGGTCGTGAGCGACGCGGTCAGAGCCGCGATCCGGGCCCTCTGGCCCTAGGCTGGCGCCTCGATCGCCTCGTCCACCACCATCAGGCTGCCGAGGCCGAGCAGGAACCACACGAGGAATCCCACGCTGTTGGCCTCCAGCAGCATGGTCGACACCCCACTGACCGATAGCGCAGCCACCGCGGCCAGTGCCCCGCCGACGAGGACGGCGCGCGCGCCAGTGCTGCGGCGGGCCGTCCGCAGCATCGGGATGGCGGCCGACAACATCGCGGCGAGGAAGGCGGCAAGGCCGAGCGCTCCCGCTTCCACCAGCAGGTGGAGCCAGAAGTTGTCCACGGTCCGCTGCGTCTCGTCGGTGAGGAGCGCATCGGTGCCGTATTCGGCATAGACCGGGGTCGGGAAGCGGTCTGCCACCGCCCCACCGAAGCGGCCGGGGCCCACGCCGAGGAGCGGATGGTCGACGACGATGGGGATCGCGTTGAGCACGAAGAGCGTCCGCAGATCGCGTCCCTGACCCACGGTCCCCGCGCGGTCCACCGTCGACTCGATGAGGCTGGGCCGCTCCGGCCCCCCGTCGGCGGTTGGCAGGAGGAGGTTGCGCGGCATGACCTGGGAGGAGACGAAGGTCGCGACCAGCAGCAGGAGCGCGATGAGGAGGGCGCGACGATCGATCAGCAGCAGCGTCCCGAGGGTGCCGATCGCCATCGCCAGCCATGCGCCGCGCGAGAAGCTCAGCCACAGGGCAAGCAGCAGGAGGAAGGCGGCAGCCACCGCGATCCAGCGAAGGCGGCCGCTCGAGCGGGGGATCGCGAGCAGGACGAAGGGCGAGGCCGCGGCTGCGAAGGCGCCGAACACGTTCGGATCGCCGATGAAGCCGGCGAGGCGATAGCCCTCCCCGAAGCGCCCGGTCACGAAGCGGAGCCCCAGGATGTCCGGCGACAGGACCGCCTGGACCAGGACGACGACGGCGGCCGCGCCGATGACGACGAGGACCGCTGCGACGGCGCGGACCTGCTGGCGACGGCCGAATCCCACGAAGCGGGGCAGGAAGAAGAGGACGGCCGCGTCGAGCGTGAAGAGGAGGCCGATCGCCGCGACGTGCGGCGGCACGCCGTTGAGCAGCGCCGAGACGGCCCCGAGCACAACGAAGGCGCCGAGGAGGTACGTGACCGGGTGGCGAAGGGCCGGCGCCAGCGTGCCGGATCGCCACGCACGGACCGCGAGCGTGACGCCGACGACGAGCAGCAGACCCTCGGACAGGAACTGGGCGAGCTGCACGACCTCCGGGGGCAGGAGGCCCGAGACGATGTAGCGATCGAGGATCGGCGCGAGGACGACGACGACGATGATCGCTCGCGGCCAGCGGACGGTGGCGTAGCCGGCCAGCGCCACGAGGCCGAGGCCGATCCCCACCAGGGCGGCGGTCGACACCGGGGCGACCAGGATGGCCGCAGCGACCAGGGCCAGCGCCAGGCCGATCGCCAGCGCCGGGGCCGCGAGGCTGCGCGGCTCGGTGCTTGAGAGGGTCTGGTCACCGAGGAGCATGCCGGCCGATGGTACCGGCTCCCGCCCCGGGTCGCGACACGCCACTCCGCTGTGCGGGTCGAGCGCGGCCGGTAAGATGGCCGCGGCACGTCGGGGCGTGGCGCAGCCTGGCAGCGCGCCTGCTTTGGGAGCAGGAGGTCGCCGGTTCGAATCCGGCCGCCCCGACCAGTCGTGCCGCACGGAGACTCACGCCTGGCAATGCTGACGGCCCTCACCTTCGCCGCCGCAACGGTGGTGGCGCTCCTCGTCACGCCGCTCGTGCGGGGCTTCGCGCACGCCCGCGGCCTGCTCGACCAACCCGGGGGGCGGAAGGTGCACCACGTCCCGGTCCCGCGGCTCGGGGGCGTGGCGATGGCGATCGCGTTCGGCGTGGGCATCGGTCTGGCCACCCTGGCCGATCCCGACCTCGGCTCGACCCTCGGCCTTCGCCCGAACCGCGCGCCGGCGCTGCTGGCCGGGGTGAGCCTGCTCCTGGTCGTCGGCATCGTCGATGACGTGCGTGGCATGCGCGCCTCGGTGAAGCTGGGCTTCCAGGTCGGGGCCGCGGTGCTGAGCTGGGCGCTCGGCCTGAGCATCGAGCAGCTCTTCCTGCCGTGGGGCACGATCGAGCTGGGGCCGCTATCCCTGCCGGTGACCGTTGCGTGGGTCGTCGGCGTCATCAACGCCATCAACCTGATCGACGGCCTCGACGGACTGGCCGCGGGAGTGGTGCTGACCGCTCTGGGTGCCTTCGGCCTGCTGGCGGCCGCCGATGGCGTGGATCCGACCCTGCCGATCATCGCCGCCACCATGGGCGCCGCCGTCGGGTTCCTCGCCTACAACCTCCATCCGGCGTCCATCATCATGGGCGACACCGGGTCGATGTTCCTCGGCTTCGTCGTGGCGGCGGTCGGGGTCTCGCTGACGCAGGATGGGGTGCAGCCCCAGGCGCCATGGATCCCCATCATCGCGCTTGGGGTGCCGATCGTCGACACGATCTGGGCGGTCGTGCGCCGCACGGCACGCGGCGATCCCCTCTTCGCGCCGGACCGCGGCCACATCCACCATCAGCTGCTCAACGGCGGCCTCAGCCAGCGCGACGCGATGCTCACGCTGACCGCCATCTCCGCGGCCCTGGCCATGATCGCCGTCATCCTGGGTCAGCTGGAGTGACCGGCTAGGGCTCCGGGATCCTCGCTTCGGAAGCGGCGTTGGGACTCACCGCCGTCGAGCCGAGGTACCACCCCTGGAGCTCGGACGTGCCAAAGATGCGGCCCATCTCGTCGCGGATGGCGTCCCGCCTGGGGAGGAGCAGGTAGTTCGTGCCGGGGGCGACCGGGAGGTCGACGAACTCCGGATAGCCGAGCACGACGCGCTCGATGTCCGGCCCGGCAATGAGCGGCAGCAGGCTGGCGAGGTCCCCGGCCTGGTTGCGGGGGAAGTCCGTACTGACCGAGCGACCGATGGCGGTGAGCAGGTTCGGCAGCTCCAGGATCGTGTCGGCCTCGGCGAGCTCCCGGCGGAGCGCAAGCAGCACCGCCTGCTGCCGCTCGTTACGCGCGAAGTCGCTCTGCGGCACCTCCTCGCCATCCGGCATCTCGATCCACCCCTTGCGGCTGCGGGCATAGGCCAGTGCCTCGAGGCCGTCGTACTGGTGGCAGCCGGCGGGGAGGATGAGCGGCTCGCCCCTGGCGCGATTGGTGAGGCTGCCGTCGAACTGGGGGTCCACCAACCGGCCGGGCAGGCACAGCTCGAGCCCGCCGACCGCGTCGATCATGTCGGCGAAGCCCTCCATGCTGAGCATGGCGTAGTTGTGGAGCTCGATCCCCAGGTACAGCCCGATGGACGTCGTCAGCGTCCGCAGTCCGCAGACCTCGGGCTCTACCGCCAGGTCGGGGCACCACGCGTCCGGATCCAGGGTCGCGCGCGCGGCAAGCTCGTTCACCTTGTCGGGATACAGCCCGCCGGCGAAGAGCGTCTCATCGGGCAGCGGCACGTACCCGGTGTCGCGGGGCACCGAGATCATGACCGCCGTGCGATCGACGGGGTCGACGCTCACGACCAGGATGACGTCGGTGAGCACCGCCTCTCGTCCGGGTGCCTCGTCGGTCCCGATGAGCAGGATGTTGATCCGGTCCTCGCCGTCCCAGCGGTAGACCGGCGTCGGCGGTGCCTGGTCGGGATCGTCCTCGTCGCCTCCGGTGTCCGGCACGGCCGGCTCGTCGCCCAGGCCCCCATCGTTATCGGCGAAGACCTGCTCGAGCGTGCCGTCCAGCTGCTCCACGACGGCACCCACCCACAGGTGCATCCCGGCGGAGGCGACGATCAGGATGGCCGCGGCGACCGCGCCGGCTCGGCGCTCGCCTCCACCGGTCGCACCGGCCGATGTCGCCGCGTG
>DATAKU010000092.1:0-14782 GCA_036261425.1 Candidatus Limnocylindria bacterium
TAGCTCACGTACCAGCCGACGATGCCGTACAGCGCGCCGAGCGCCCCGCCGATGCCCATCATCGGCGTGAATCGGTCCACCAGCAGGCGCGCCGTGGCGGCGGGCGTGACGAGCATGGCCAGCACCAGGATGATGCCCACCGCCGACAGGCTCACCACGATCGTCGCGGTCAGGAGCAGGAGCAGGAGCAGCTCGAGCAGGAACACCGGGTAGCCGAGGCCCTGCGCGTAGGTCCGGTCGAAGCTGACCACCAGCAGCTCCTTGCGCAGCGCGACCAGGATGCCGATGACCACCAGGCCGGTCAGGCCGCTGAAGGCGATGTCGTCCCAGCCCACGGCCAGCAGGTCGCCGACCAGGAAGGCGGACAGGTCGCGCTGGTATCCCGACTGCGTGCTGATCAGCACGATGCCCAACGCGAAGGCACCGGCGAAGAAGATGCCGATGGCCGTGTCCTCCCGGATCCGCTGACCACGGCTGACGACCGCGATGGCCAGCGAGGTGAGCGTGCCGGCCACCAGCGCGCCGATGAAGATCGGCAGGCCGGCGACGTAGGCCAGGACCACGCCGGGGAAGACGGCGTGCGCCAACGCGTCGCCGATGAAGGCGAGGCGACGCAGGACGACGTACGCGCCGATGGCTCCGGCCGCGGCACCCATCACCACGGCCTCGATGAGCGCGCGACGGAAGACCTCGAGCTGCAGCGGGTCGGTGAGCCACTCCATCGGTGCGCCCCGCCTACGGCTTCGGCACGTCGATGTGGCCGGCGTGATGCCCGCCACCATGGACGTGCGCGTGATCGCCGGCGTCGACGATGACCAGCTCGCCGCCGAAGGTGGCGTGAAGGACCTCGGGCACGAACGTCTCGTCCGGGGGTCCGTGGGCGACCACCCGGCCGTTCACGAAGCAGAGCAGGTCGCTGACCTCGGCCGCGGTCTCGAGGTCGTGGGTGGCGTAGACGACCGTGGTGCCCGCGTCACGCAGCTCGCGCATGAGCCGGCCGATGGTCTCCTCGGTGCCGAGATCGACGCCGGTCATCGGCTCGTCGAGGAGGAGCACGTCGGCGCCCTGCACCAGCGCCCGGGCGATGAAGACCCGTTGCTGCTGCCCGCCCGAGAGGGCACCGATCTGCCGGCGCGCGAGCCCCGCCATCCCGACCCGCTCGAGCGCCCGTTCGACCAGCGCGTGGTCGTGGCGTCGCGGCCCGGCCACCAGGCCGATGCTCGGGTAGCGGCCCATCATCACGACCTGCTCGGCGCTGATCGGAAAGCTCCAGTCGACCAGCTCGCGCTGTGGGACATAGGCGAGGCGGTGGCGCTGGCGGCTGATCGGCTGCCCGTCGAGCAGGACGGTGCCGCGGCGGTGCGGCACGAGGCCCAGGATGGCCCGCAGCAGGGTGCTCTTGCCGCTGCCGTTCGGCCCGATGACGCCGACCAGCGACCCGGCCGGCACGTCCAGCGTGGCGGCCTCGAGCGCCCAGCGCTGGTCGTAGCCAGCCCACACGTCGCGCAGCTGCAGCCTCGGGGTCGGCATGGTGAGACGGAGTATCGTCGCGAGCGTCCCGCGCGGTCAATGCGTGCTAGCCTCTTCGGCATGGGGACGCCTGCCACCGAACCGTCGTCGACGGCCGACCGCCTGGCCGCGGCCGGCGAACGCGTCACGCGCCAACGGCTGCTCGTCGCGGATGCGCTGGGGACGCTCGGCCGCCAGGTCACCGCCCAGGACCTGTACGAGCGCCTGCGGCGCCGCGATCCGAGGATCGGGCGCGCGACCGTGTTCCGCACGCTCGAAGCGCTCGTGGCCGCCGGAGTGGCGCGCCGGCTTGAGCAGGACGGCCACGTCTACGGCTACGTGGCCTGCGCGCCGGACCACCATCACCACCTCGCCTGTCAGCGCTGCGGTCGGGTCGAGGAGATTGCGGAGGACTACATCGCGCCGGTGGCGGCGCGCGTGGCCGAGGAGCTCGGCTTCACCATCGACGACGCGCGGCTCGACTTCTACGGGCTGTGTGCCCGCTGTGCGTCCGAGACGCGCTGATCAGCCGGAGCGCACCGGCGAGGACGTTTCCACCGGCATCGGTCCGCGACCGTCGTCGGTGCCGTCGTAGCCGGCCGGATGCGCCTGGCGCCAGGCCCACGCGTCGGCCAGCATCTGCTCCAGGGTCGAGTGCTTCGGCTGCCAGCCAAGCTCGCGGCGTGCGCGACGCGAGGAGGCCACCAGCACGGGCGGGTCGCCCACCCGCCGCTTCACCGGGCGGGCCGGGATGGCGCGGCCGGTGACCCGGCGGGCTGCCTCGACCACCTCCCGGACGCTGAAGCCAGCCGCCGAGCCGAGGTTGTAGACCTCCAGCGACGGGTCCCCCTCGCCGGTCGCCTCCAGGGCGAGGAGGTGCGCCTCGGCGATGTCCCGCACGTGGAGAAAGTCGCGGATGCAGGTGCCGTCGGGCGTCGGATAGTCCTGGCCATGGATCTGGACGTGGGTCGCCACGCCGGCGGCGACGCGCAGGACGAGCGGCATGAGATGCGTCTCCGGGTCGTGGTCCTCCCCGTTGCGCTCGGTGGCGCCGGCCACGTTGAAGTAGCGCAGGCTGATGGCCCGGAAGTCGTGGCTCGCCGCGAACCAGCGCATGGCGCCCTCGAAGGCGAGCTTCGTTTCGCCGTATGGGTTGATCGGCTGCGTGCGGTCGGCCTCCGCGATCGGCACACGGCGGGGCTCGCCGTACACGGCCGCGGTCGAGCTGTAGACGAGGCGCGTCACCCCGGCATGCTTCATCGCCTCCAGCAGCGAGACGCCGCCCGCCACGTTCGTGTGGTAATAGAGCCCAGGGTCGCGCATGGACTCGGCGACCGTGGACCGCGCGGCGCAGTGCAGCACGGCATCCACGCCGTCGGAGAGGACCGAGGTGAGCCGCTGCTCGTCCGCGATGTCGCCGACCTCGAACCGGATCCCCTCCGGGACGGCTGCCGCGTGGCCGGTCGACAGGTCGTCGTAGACGATCACCTCGTGGCCGGCCTCGACGAACCGCTCGACGCTGGTCGAGCCGACGTACCCGGCGCCCCCGACGACCAGGATCTTCACGAGCCACTCCCGGATGCGCCGGCCACCGCGGCGAGGCCGACGACCTGGCGCGCCAGCGCCGAGGTCAGGTGGACCGAGGCCCGGATGGCGCCGGCGCCCATCGCCTCGCCGATCTGCTCCGGCGTGCGCAGCCGGCCCGCCGCCTTGACGCCGATCCGGGGGCCGACGCTGTCGCGCAGCAGCCGGGTCCTGGCGATGGTCGCCCGGGCAGGGGTAGAGCCGGTGCCGGTCACCACGTAGTCCGCGCCGGCGCGCTCGGCCAGCCGGCACGCCCTGCGCACCAGGTCGTCCGACATCGGCTCGGCCTCCACGATGGCGCCGGCCGCAGCGAGCGCGGAATGGGCCATGTCGACCACGGCCAGCATGTCGTTGAAGACCGCCTCCTCGTCGCCGGACGCGAGCGCGCCCCCATTGAGCACGAAATCGATCTGGGTCGCCCCCTGCTCCAGCGCCTTGGATGCCTCGAACGCCTTCACGCTGAGCAGCTGCGTTCCGTCGGGGAAGCCGACCACCGTGCCGAGCGTCAGCCGCGCTCGCCCGATGGCGCGCTTGCCGGCCTTCACCAGCCATGGGCTGACGGTCAGCGCCGCCAGGTCGTGCTCGATGGCCAGGGCGACGGCGGCGTCGAGGTCGGCGAGCGAGGCGTTCGGGCGGGTGAGCCGGTGCTCGAGCCGGACGGCGCGACGCACGCTGGGGGTCATCGGTGCGCGTTCCCTCCGCTCGGTGGCTTCCGATGCAAGTGGCAATCGTGACATGGCCGCGGACCGCTGATTCTAGCAGCGTCCCCGGTCGATCCAGCCTTTCGCATCGGCTGGGCGACCCCGCCGGTGCGTGCCGTCACCGCTCGGCCAGGATCTCGCCGGCGCGCCGCAGGAGCATCTCGCGTCGGTTGAGTGACGGGTCGTCGACCACCTCCTCCATCAGCCGATCCAGCAGGCGGCCGAGGCCCGGGCCCGGCGGGACGTCTAGGACGCGCTGGAGATCGTGCCCGTCGACGGCCAGGTGCCCGTGGGCCAGCGGCGCGTTCTCCTGCTCCGCGATCCTTGCGCGCAGCTCCGGCAGCCCTCCGGCGGGTGGCTCGACGGCGCCAGACCCGGCGTCGTCCGCCTCGCGCAGCGCGAACAGGTCGCCCAGGCGCTCGTGCCCGACGCGGCGGATGAAGCGCCGGACGGCGGCATCGGTCCAGGCCGGCTCGTAGGCGAACATGTGGTGGCGGATCAGCTCGCGCACGCGGGCCACGTCCTGCGCGCCGAACCGCAGGCGCCGCATGACGGCCTCCGCCGTGTGCGCGCCCTCGACCTCGTGGCCGTAGAAGTGGCCATCGGCGAAGGTCGTCGCCTTGCCCACGTCGTGGAGCAGGCCCGCCATGCGCAGGATCGGGTCGGACGCCGGGAGCGCCTCGGCGGTGCGGAGCGTGTGATCCAGGGCGTCGCCGGGGAGTGGCTTGCCCTGCGGAATGCCGCGCAGCGCGGCGAGCTCCGGCAGCAGGGTGGCCAGCAGGCCGAGCGCCTCCCAGCGCGCGAAGGCCACCGTGGGGCGGATACCAGGGTCGGCCAGGAGACGCAGCAGCTCGTCTCGGACGCGCTCGGCGGACAGGCCGGCGGTGGCGGGGGCGGCATCGGCCAGGGCCGCCTCGGTGACGGCCTCGATCCGGAAGCCGAACCGGAGCGCGAACCGAACTCCGCGCAGCACGCGCAGGGCATCCTCGGCGAAGCGGGCCGCCGGGTCGCCGACCGCGCGAATCACGCCGTCGCGCAGGTCGACCAGGCCGTCGAACGGATCCACCAGGCGGCCGCTGGTGCCGCCGCCCGGCGCCTCCGGCAGCCAGGCGACCGCGTTGATGGTGAAGTCGCGCCGCGCCAGGTCGTCCCGCAGGGAGCCATGAAAGGTCACCTCGTCCGGCCGCCGCCGGTCCGCGTAGCCGGACTCGCTGCGGTAGGTCGTGACCTGCACCGGCTGCGCGCCCGGAACGGTCACGGTCCCGAAGCGGTTCTCCCACCACGAGCCGGGGAAGAGGGCGCTGACCGTGGCGGGCAGGGCCGCGGTGGCGACGTCCCAGTCGTCTGGCCGCGCCCCGAGGAGCAGGTCACGCAGGCAGCCGCCGACCAGGACGGCCTCGTGGCCTGCACCTGCCAGCGCGCGCAGGACGCGGGCCGGCGCCTCCGGCAGGTCGCCGATGGCGTACGCCGCGCCGTCGCTCAGCTGACTCAGCTGACTGATGGGACCGGATCGCCCAGGAAGAGGTAGCTGCGCCACGCGTCGTTCCGCTCGTCGGCCAGGTACGTCCCGAACAGGTAGCGCAGGTCGGCCCGGGGCGCGCGGGGCTCCCGCATGAGGCGCATCCGGGCCTCGTGCACCGTCTTGCCACCCTTGCGGTGGTTGCAGGGTCGGCAGGCGGCGACGAGGTTCTCCCACTCGTGACGTCCGCCACGGTGCTTCGGCATCACGTGGTCGATGGTCAGGTCGCGGCTGACGACGCCGCAGTACTGGCAGGTGTGCCGGTCGCGGGCGAAGACCTCGCGGCGGCTCAGCTTCACGCGCGGCTGCGGCCGCTTGACGTGGTACTGGAGCCGAATCACCGACGGCGCCGGGATCTCGATGGTCGGCGTGCGGATGACCTGGTGATTGCGCGCAAGCAGCTCGGCCTTCGCCGCCCCGAGCAGGCGGAATGCGCGCCTGATGTCGCAGACGTTGAGCGGTTCGTAGTTCTGGTTCAGGACCAGTACCGGTGCGTTGATCATGGCGGCGCCTTCGCCGATGATAGCAATCCCCGTCGTGCCCCTCCGGGATCTCCTCCGGCCCGGGCACACCGTCTGCATCTGCCGCCCGTCGGAGGCCGCCATGACCGCGATGCTCGAGATCACCGAACCCGCCCGCCAGCTCATCCGCGAGGCCTGGCGACGCGGCCACGTCCTCGTGGTGAGTGCCCCGTGGAGCGAGTACGGATGGAGCGGTGCGCTCGTCGCGGCTTGGCGCAGCATCGGTGACGAGGTCGGGCTGGCCGGCTGCATCCGGGTCGGCGACGGCGACTGGGTGTACCTGCGCTCCGACCTGCTGCCGGTGATCCGACGACGGCGCGTCCGCCTCGAGCTCCACTCGATCCTGGGATTCTGGAAGGGGATCGCGGTGCGCGACCTCGAGCCCGTCGCCATCGTCAGCGACGACGGTCTCCGCTGGCCACGGCCGAGACGCGGGGGATAGCGGGAACACCGATGACGGCCGGCCCGCGACGGGCCGGCCGTCATCGGCGCTTGGTCGGAGATCAGGTGGTCGGAGCGACGGGCTCCGCCGAGGTCTCCGCTTCGTAGCGCGGCGGTGGGACGAACCGGGTCTGGACCCAGATGCCCAGGGCCAGCAGCGCGGCGACGATCACCGCCAGGCCCACCCACAGGATGGCCCCGCCGAAGTTGGCAACGTTGCCGATGAGGATCCCGTACCACTGGAAGTCGGCGTCACCGAACGTCGTGTTCGCGAAGCCGAGCTCGCCCATCACCGGGAGCAGGAACGCCGCGCCGAAGGTGATGAACACGCCGTTCACGAAGCCGCCGATGGTCGCGCCGATCCGGCCGCCCGTCGCGTTTCCGAACACGCCGGCGGTGCCGCCGGTGAAGAAGTGCGGGACCATTCCGGGCAGGATCAGCGCCAGTGCCAGCCCCAGCCCGTTGGTCAGCGCCAGGATGCCGAGGCTCACCAGCCCTCCGGCGAAGCTGGCCACGAAGCCGATGAGCACCGCGTTCGGGGCGAACGGGAAGGTGATCGGGCAGTCGAGGGCCGGCACCGCGTCCGGCACGATGCGCGAGCCGATTCCGGCGAAGGCCGGCACGATCTCGCCGAGGATCGTCCGCACGCCGAGGAGGATCACCGCCACACCGGCGGCGAACGTCAGGGCCTGCGTGAAGCCGAAGACGACGAGGTCGCCGCCGGTGATCGCCGCGACCTGGTCGGCCGTGGCGACCTGCGCGAACCAGATCGAGAAGACCAGGTAGATGAGGATCATGGCCACCGCGGTGGCGACCATCGCGTCGCGCAGGAAGTTGAACGTCTTGGGGAAGGCCATCTCCTCGGTCGACTTCGAGCCGCTGCCGAAGGCCTTGCCGGCCAGGCCGGCCAGGATGTAGCCCATGGTGCCGAAGTGGCCGATGGCCACCGGCTGGTCGTTCGTGATGCGCCGCATGAACGGCTGCCCCAGCGCGGGCATGACGACCATGACCGTCCCGAGCAGGATGCCGCCCGCAAGCACGATGGCGAGGTCCCCCAGCTGGGCGACCGACAGGACGACCGCCAGCATGGTCGCCATGAACAGGATGTGGTGCCCCGTCAGGAAGATGTACTTCAGGGGCGTGAATCGCGCCAGCGCCAGGTTCACCAGGAACCCGACGAGCATCACCCACGCGACGGTCGTACCGAACTCGCCCGCGGCGATCCCGGTGATCGCCTCGTTGGTGGGCACCACGCCCTGGGCGCCGAAGACCTCGAGAACCATGACGCCGAGCGGTTGCAGTGCTGCGACGACCGCGTTGGCGCCGACGCCGAGGATGACGAAGCCGAGGATCGCCTTGAGCGTGCCGCCGATGACCTCGCCGGCCGGCTTTCGCAGCGCCAGCAGTCCGACGAGCACGATGAGGCCGAGGAGCAGAGCCGGCTGGCTCAGGATCTCCTCGACGATGAAGCGGGCGATCCCGCCGATGATGTCCACTGGTTCCGTCCTCCGTTCCAGCCGCGCTCAGCGCGGCGTTACTCCCTCCGACTGCGCCGAGCCGCTCAGCCGCCCTCCTGCGGACGACCCATGGCCTCGCGCAGCTTGCGTTCGATCTCCCCCTTGTCGAAGAAGTTCTGGACCGTCACCAACGTGCCCTTCACCTGGCCGAGCTGCTCGGCCAGCTCCGTGCTCGTCAGGACGATGTCGGCGGTGGCGCCCATGCCCTTCGCGGTGCTGATGTCCGCCACCTCCACCGAGGCGTCGTCGACGCCGATCTTCTTCAGCGCCTCCTCGGTGTTCATGCGGAGCAGGAGCCCGGTCCCCAGCCCCATGCCGCACACGGTGAGAATCTTCATCCGGTCGCTCCTTTCACCAGCGCGAGCACGTCGCCCGGGCTCGTTGCCCCCACCAATCGCTCCCGGGCCGCGTCGTCGCCGAGCAGCTCCGCCATCTGGCGCAGCGCCTCGATGTGCGACTCGGCGTCGGGCGCCGCCATCCCCACCACCAGGCTCACCGGGTCGTTCTCGGCGTGCCCGAACTCGACCGGCGGCTCCAGAGTCAGGATGCTGAAGGCCACGCCCCGCACGGCCGGGCTGGGACGCGAGTGCGCCAGGGCCACGCCCGGCGCGATGACGATGTACGGACCGTACTCGTCGAGGGCGGCCAGCATCTCGTCGGTGTAGCCGGGATCGACGAGCCCGCCCGCGGTGAGGAGCTCGCCGCTCCGCCGCACCGCAGCCGTGCGGTCGGGATGGCGCTCCCGCAGGGCGATGGACCCGGCGCCCAGCGCATCGCTGAGCGAGGCGAGCGGCTCACCCATGTGTCGATCCTACCGTTCCCGCCATCGCGCTGGTGGCGATTTCGCGTGCCTCGCTCGCCGAATGCGCCGCGAGCGCTCGCTCGGCCACCCGGCGCGTATCGGCCAGGCTGAGGGAGGCGAGGGCGCGCTTCACGCCGCCGAACGAACGCGGGTCCATCGAGAGCTCGTCGATGCCGAGGCCGGTCAGCACCACCGCGCCGGCCGGATCGCCGGCCATCTCGCCGCACACTGCGACCGGGATGCCGCGCTCGTGGCCGGCCTCGATGACGGAGCGGATGGAGCGCAGCACGGCCGGATGCATCGGGTCCTGCCGTTCCGCCAGCGCCGGGTTGGTGCGGTCGACCGCCAGCAGGTACTGGGTCAGGTCGTTGGTGCCGATGCTGAAGAAGTCGACCGCCTCGGCCAGCTGGTCGGCCACGACGGCCGCCGCCGGCAGCTCGACCATGATCCCGACCTTGACGGTGGCGTCGCCGGAACCGCCCGCCTCCTCCACCAGCCCGCGGACCAGCTCCACGTCGGCCATGTCGGCGACCATCGGCGCCATGATCCAGGCTTCCGCGTCGGATCCGGCCGCGGCGGTCAGGATGGCGCGCAGCTGCCCGACCAGGAGGGGCCGGTTGCCCGTCGCCAGCCGAATGGCGCGCACGCCGAGGAACGGGTTGTCCTCCGGCGGCTGGCGGAGGTAGGGCAGCTGCTTGTCGCCACCGACGTCGAGCGTCCGGATGACGACCGGGCGTCCGGCGAACGGCGCCAGCGCCCTGGCGTAGGCGGCGGCCTGCGCCTCGACCGAGGGGGCGGTGGTGCGCCCCATGAACATGAACTCGGTCCGGAACAGGCCGATGCCCTCGGCGCCGGCCTCCGCCGCGTCCTTCGCCTCCTCCGGCCTGCCGATGTTCGCGCCGAGCATGACCCGGTGGCCGTCGGACGTGGCCAGCTCCGCGTCACGCAGGGCGGCGTCCGCCGCCTCGAGATCGCGACGGGCCGCCATGGCGGTCTCCAGCCGCTCGGTGGCGGCCGAGTCCGGGTCGAGCAGGATCTCGCCGCTTCCTCCGTCCACCCCGATGGTCGCCGCCTGCTCCACCGCGTCGAGGAGCCCCGGCACGCCGACCACCGCCGGAATACCGAGCGCCCGGGCCAGGATGGCGGCATGGGCCGTCGGCGACCCTGCCTCCAGCGCGATGCCGACCAGGAACCGGGGGTCCAGCTCCGCGGTGACCGATGGCGGCAGATCGACGGCCACGGCCACGCTGCGCCGCTCGAGCGCGGGAATGGCCTGGCCCCGCACGACGCGCGCGATGCGCTCGGCGACATCGCGGACGTCCGCCGCCCGCGCCGACAGCACCTCGTCCTCCAGGCCCTCCAGGAGGGCCGCCTGCTCCTCGCCTGCCGCCAGGATGGCGGCCGATGCGCCGGACCCGCCCTCCATCGCGCGGCCGGCGGCGGAAAGCAGCTCCGGATCCTCGGCCATCAGCGCCTGCGCGTCCAGGATGCCGGCCTCGTCCTCGCGTCCGGCAGCGCGGAGCCGCTCTCCGAGAGCGGTGAGCTGCGCAGCGGCCGTGGCCACCGCCTCGTCGAGCCCGACCCGGTCGTCGCCGCCCGTGGCCGGCCGGTAGACCCACGGCTCGGCGAGCGCGACCCCTGGCGCAGCGGGGACGCCTCGCAGGGCGGCGGTCACGTCCCGGGCTCCGCCTCGAGCTCCTCGCCAAGCCCGGACTCGACGAGCTCGGTGAGCGTGGCGATGGCCGCGTCGGCGTCGTCGCCCTCGGCGCTGATCCGGATCTCGTGACCGGCCGACACGCCCAGGGCCAGGACGCCGAGAAGGCTGCGGGCCGCGGTTGACTTGTCCGGGTTGCGGGTCAGGTTGGTGACCCGCACATCGGCCGAGAAGCCGGCGGCTGTCTTGACGAAGAGTGCGGCCGGGCGCGCGTGGAGTCCGGACGGGTTGCGGACCGGGAGGGTGACGTCTGGCATGGTTCAAGTATCGCCCACCGGTTGCGCCGGACCGATGCCGAACGGACCGATGCCACGTGCCGACCGGCAGGGTGACCGGCGCGGGTCGCGGCGGGTCTGTCACTGGATGAAACGTCAGCACACACGAGCCTCAGCCGCGGGCGCGCCCCACGCTCCGCGGCGTTCCCTGCGTGGGCGAAACGGCACCCGAACGCAGGCTCGGGTGAAGAACCCGCCACAGATCGTCGGTGCGCGGGCGGCGCGCGGCTCCCCAAGGACGGCCGTGCGAGTTCGCGCTGCACCCGGAGTAGAATGGCTGATCGGTCCCGAGCGGGCAGCTGCGCCCTTCGGGCTGGAGACTGCGCAGGAACATCCGATGACCACGATTGAACGATCAACCTGGGCCACGAAGGTCGGCCTCGCTCGCATGCTCGCCGGCGGCGTGATCATGGACGTCGTCACGGCCGACCAGGCGAAGATCGCCGAGGAGGCGGGGGCCGTGGCCGTCATGGCCCTGGAACGCGTGCCGTCCGACATCCGCAAGTTCGGCGGCGTGGCCCGCATGAGCGACCCCAAGCTGATCGAGGAGATCAAGCAGGCGGTCAGCATCCCGGTCATGGCGAAGTGCCGCATCGGTCACTTCGCGGAGGCCCAGATGCTCCAGGCGCTGGAGGTCGACTTCGTCGACGAGTCCGAGGTCCTCACGCCGGCCGACGAGGAACACCACATCGACAAGCACCGCTTCGAGGTGCCGTTCGTGTGCGGCTGCCGTGACCTCGGCGAGGCCCTTCGCCGCATCGGCGAGGGCGCGGCCATGATCCGGACCAAGGGCGAGGCGGGAACGGGCGACATCGTCGAGGCCGTCCGCCACATGCGCGCCGTCCAGAAGGGGATTCGCCAGCTCCAGGGGATGCGCCCCGACGAGCTCTTCGCCGCCGCCAAGGAGCTGCGCGCGCCGCTCGACGTCGTCAGGCAGACGGCTGAGCTCGGTGCGCTGCCGGTGCCGAACTTCAGCGCCGGTGGCGTGGCGACGCCCGCGGACGCCAGCCTCATGCGCCAGCTCGGCGCGGAGGCAGTCTTCGTCGGCTCCGGCATCTTCAAGAGTGAGAACCCGGAGCGCTACGCCCGAGCGATCGTGAAGGCCACGACGCACTACGACGACCCCGACATCCTGGTCGAGGTCAGCACCGGCCTGGGCGCGCCGATGCTGGGTATCAGCTCGGGAGAGATCCCGCCGGAGGAGCGGCTCGCCGTCCGCGGCTGGTAGGGGCGGAGCAATGGACCGTGACGGCCACCGACCCCGCATCGGGGTGCTCGCCGTCCAGGGAGCGGTGCGTGAGCACGTGCGGGCCGTTCGCGAGGCCGGTGGCGAGCCGGTCGAGGTGAGGCTCCCGCGCGACCTGGTCGACCTCGACGCGCTGATCCTGCCCGGCGGCGAGTCGACGACCATGCGCCGGCTCATCGACGAGTACGGCCTTCGCGAGCCGATCGCCGCGCTGGCGCGCGGCGGCGCGCCGATGTTCGGAACCTGCGCCGGGATGATCCTGCTGGCCGACCGCCTCACCGACGGGGATCGGCCGTACTTCGGGCTGCTCGACATCGAGGTGCGCCGCAACGGCTACGGGCGCCAGGTCGCCAGCTTCGAGACCGACCTCGATGCCCCCACCCTGGGCCCGGGGCCGCTCCATGCCGTCTTCATCCGCGCGCCGATGGTCACCGACGTCGGACCGGCGGCCGAGGTGCTGGCCACCGATCCCGACGGCCGACCGGTCGCCGTTCGCCAGGGACGCGTGATCGCCACGGCCTTCCATCCCGAGCTGACCGACGATCGCCGTCTCCATCGGCTGCTGGTGGAGCTCGTCGGCACCGACGACCGCACCGGGCGGCTCGCCGGGGAGGGCCAGCCCGCGTGATCGAGGTCGAGCGCACCATCCGCAGCGCCCGGATCACCGATCGCCCGGCCCTGGCCGACCTGTCGCGCCGGGTCCACGCCGCGCCGGACGCCCACCGGCGCAGCCTCGGCGTGCCCGCTCCCTCGACCGAGCCGTCGCGGATCAGCCTGTCCGCCCTCATTCCGTCGTGGCTGCCGCTGCGGGTGCCATCGGTCCATCTCGTCGCCGAGGCGGACGGAGAGCTGGTCGGCAGCTGCCGCGCCGTCGAGGAGCCGCACCGCCACGACTGGGTGATCACCGAGCTCGACGCAGCCGACGGGCCGATGGCCGGCGAGATCCGCTTCAGCCTGCTGGGCGCGATGATCGAGGAGGGTGTCCGCCACGACGTGTCGCGCTTCCACGCCGCCTGCGCCGACGTGCGCGAGAACCTGGAGCTGTTCGGCCAGGCCGGCTTCCTGGCCTATGCGCAGGAGGAGATCTGGTGGCGGCCGCCCGAGGTCACCCGCGGTCCGCGCTCCTGGCTGCGCTCGCTGGTCGGGCGCGATGGCCGCGCCGCCCCGGTGCCCGACGGATTCGGCGGCGACCTGCCGGAGCTCCAGCCCGCCGGTGCGCCCGACGCGTGGCACCTGTTCGACCTGTGGACCCATGCCACGCCACCGGCCATCGCGCGCATCGAGGGCTACAACGCCGCCGACTGGGAGTCGGTCGGCAACGAGGCCATCGTGCCGCGCTCCGCCCTGAACCCCATCCTGCACTTCGGCGAGGTGAACGGCTGGCTTCTCGGCGCCGACCAGCGGGCCGGGGGCTTTGCCCAGCACGGGAGCTGCCGCAGCGGTCCGCATTACCTGCGCTTCCTCGTGCGCGACGGGATCGACGGCGCGCGTTTCCTGCGAGCCGCGCTGGCCCGGATGGGGAGCGAGGCCCTCGCTGCAGGAATCCTCGCTCCGGTGCGAACATACGAGTCGGCAGGCACGCGCGCTGCAGACTCGGTCGGCTTCGAGCCGATCGGGCGGGTGACCCTCCTGGTGCGGGAGGTCCGCGCGCAGGTCCGCCAGCCGGCCATGGTGCCGGCCGTCCGGTGAACGAGTCAGGAGGTCAACGCGACGTGGCACGCCGGGAGACCACAGACGACCTCGACGCGCTGATGGAGGCGCTGCCGCCCGAGATCTGCGAGCGGCTGCGGGGCCTGTCGAACCGAACGGACCTGCTCGAGGTGGTGATGGACCTGGGCCGCCGGCCCGAGGCCCGCTTCACCACGGGCGAGGTTGACCTGCTGGACCGTGAGATCACCGAGGCCGATATCGCCCACGTCATCGACCACATCGGCGTCTTCGGCGACGACAACCGCGCCGGGATCGAGCGCACCCTGCATCGGATCAGCGCCATCCGCAACCGCTCCGGCAAGGTGGTGGGGCTCACCTGCCGCATCGGCCGCGCGGTGTACGGCACCATCGACATCATCCGCGACATCGTGGAGGGCGGGCAGTCCATCCTCATCCTGGGCCGCCCGGGCGTCGGCAAGACCACCATGCTGCGTGAGGTCGCCCGCGTCCTGGCCGACGACCTGGGCAAGCGGGTCATCGTGGTGGACACCTCCAACGAGATCGCCGGCGACGGCGACATCCCGCACCCGGGCATCGGCGACGCGCGCCGGATGCAGGTCCGCACTCCGACCGAGCAGCACGGCGTGATGATCGAGGCGGTCGAGAACCACATGCCCGAGGTCATCGTCATCGACGAGATCGGAACCGAGCTGGAGGCCGGGGCGGCTCGCACCATCGCCGAGCGCGGCGTGCAGCTGGTCGGCACGGCGCACGGCAACACGCTCGACAACCTCATGCTCAACCCCACCCTGTCGGACCTGGTCGGCGGCATCCAACCCGTCACCCTGGGTGACGAGGAGGCGCGCCGCCGCGGGACGCAGAAGACCGTACTGGAGCGCAAGGCGCCGCCGACCTTCGACGTCCTCGTCGAGATCGTCGAGCGCGACAGCGTGATCGTGCACCGCAACGTGGCCGAGACGATCGACGCCATCCTGCGCGGCCACATGGTCCCGCCCGAGGCGCGCTTCCGCGACGACGGCGGGGAGCTGCGCGCCCAGACGAAGTACGACTACCAGATCAGCGAGACCGCGGCCGGCAACCCGGCCTTCGCGCCGCTCGAGCCGACCGGGGGCTTCGGCGCCTTCGGCCGCGGCGGGCGCGGAGGCGGGACCGGTGGCCGCTACGAGCGTGGCCTGCGCCCGCTTCCCGGGGGCGGCGGTGGCGGCGACGGTGGCGCCCGCGGTGGCGCGTTCGGCGGCGAGTCGCGGCAGCAGCGAACACTGCCGGGCGAGCGGCTGTCGGG
>DATAKU010000146.1:0-6325 GCA_036261425.1 Candidatus Limnocylindria bacterium
CCGCACAGGCCGAAGACGCGCTCCACCCCGCGGTCGGCCAGGAACCGGGCGATGTGGTCGGCCACCGTGGGATTCATTGCCCATCTCCGTCACGCGCTGGTCGTCGAGCGGCCCGCTGGCATGCGGGCCCGATTCCACATACCGGACGCTGGGGTCCGATATCAGGAACCTAGTCCTCCCTGCTCCGCGGTGTCAAGTCTGCCGGCGCCGCTGCCTTGACACGGCCGACGGGCCGCCAATACGCTCCCTCTCGTTCTCGCAGAGTGGGCAGGCGATTCGCAATAGTGGAATCCACGCCTGACCTTCCGCCGCACGCTCGGCCGCGAATCGCGGTCGTCGGGCTCGGGCTGATCGGCCGACGGCATCTCGACCTCGTCCTGCGCCACCCGTACTGCCAGCCGGCTGCCGTGGTCGACCCCGATCCGGCGGCGTCTGCGACCGCCGATGACCTCGGCGTGCGGTGGTTCGCCGCCCTGGATGCGCTGCTCGCTTCGGACCCCCTGCCGGACGGCGCGATCATCGCGACGCCGAACGCGCTCCATCGCGAGCACGCCGAGCGGTGCATCGCCGCCGGCGTCCCGATCCTCGTCGAGAAACCGATCGCGACGAGCGTGACCGACGGTCTCGCGATTGCCGAGGCGGCGGCAGGCGCCGGAGTGCCGCTCCTCGTCGGCCACCACCGGCGTCACAGCCCCATCATCACCGCCGCACGTGACGTCATCCGGAGCGGAGCGCTCGGAGAGGTCGTCGCGGCCAGCACCACGACACTGTTCGCCAAGCCGGCCGAATACTTCGAGGCGGCGGCCTGGCGCCGCGAGCCGGGCGGCGGGCCGATTCTCATCAACCTCATCCACGACGTCGACGCGCTTCGGCATCTCATCGGCGAGATCGTCGACGTCCAGGCGCTGGCCTCCAGCCACGTCCGCAACCGGCCGGTGGAGGAGACGGTCGCCGTCAACCTTCGCTTCGCGAGCGGCGCGCTCGGCTCGCTTCTCCTGTCCGACGCGGCGGCCTCGCCGCTGAGCTGGGAGCTCACCGCGGGCGAGGATCCGGCCTTCCCCCGATATCCCGACCATGACCCCACCGTTATCGCCGGCAGCCAGGGCACGCTCGGGCTGCCGAGCCTTCGGCTCCTCCGGTACCCGGAGCAGCCCTCCTGGCGCCTGCCGCTCGAGGCATCCGTGGTATCGGTCCAGGCTGCCGACCCGCTCACGCGGCAGCTCGAGCACTTCCTTCGGGTCATCGAGCGACGTGACGCTCCCCTCGTCTCCGGGCCGGATGCCGTCGAGTCGCTGCGGGTCACCCTGGCGGTCACCGCCGCGATTGCCTCCGGCGCCACGGTGAGCTGCGCGCCGCCGGGCCTTGACAGGGTCGCGGACCGATCCTAGGCTCGGGTCGTTCCCGAAGAATGGGCCATCACTACGAAATAGTGGAAACGCGCCGGGGCCTCGCCCGGCCGGGAGACCTGCATGCCGCCTCGACCGATCACCCCCGAAGAGACCGCCCACGTCGATGAGCTGGTCGCCCGCGGCCGAGCGGCTCTGGCGGCCTTCGAGGGCGCAACCCAGGAAGAGGTGGACCGGCTCTGCCAGGCCATGGCGTGGGCGGTGGCGAACGAGACGACGTTCACCCGTCTCGCCCACATGGGCGTGGACGAGAGCGGCATCGGCGACCCGCAGAGTCGCGTCTCGAAGCGGTTCAAGGTGATGGGCATCCTCCGGGACGTGCTGCGCCAGAAGAGCGTCGGCGTCATCGAGGAGATCCCTGAGAAGGGCATCGCCCGCTACGCGAAGCCGGTCGGGCTCATCGCGTCGCTGGTGCCGACGACGAACCCGGAGCTCACCCCGCCCGGCGTCGGGATCTTCGCGGTCAAGTGCCGGGACGCGGTGATCTTCTCCCCGCATCCGCGGAGCAAGAACACCACGCGCGAGACGGTCGAGATCATGCGCCGCGCACTCGATCGGCAGGGAGCGCCGGCGGACCTCATCCAGTGCATCGAGAAGCCCAGCATCCCCGCGGCGCAGTACCTGATGACCCGCGCCGACCTGGTCCAGGCCACCGGTGGCCGCGACATGGTCAAGGCGGCGTACAGCTCGGGAACGCCGGCCTACGGCGTGGGGGCGGGCAACTCCACCATGGTCATCGACGAGACCGCGGACGTGGCCGAGGCCGCGCGCAACACACGGATCAGCAAGACCTCCGACTTCGGGTCGGGCTGCTCGGCCGACGGCAACCTCATCGTGGAGGCGAGCGTCTACGAGGCCCTGCGCGACGCGCTCGTGGCCGAGGGCGGCCATCTCATGACGCCGAACGAGGCGTCGAAGCTGCGGGCCATCTACTGGGACGACGACGGGCACCGCACCCCCGACACCATCGCCATCTCGGCCCGGCAGCTGGCGGAGAAGGCCGGCTTTGAGATCGACGCGGATCGGAAGTTCCTCTTCTCCGAGCAGTCCGAGATCGGCCCGCACAACCCGTTCAGCTCCGAGAAGCTCGGCGTCGTCCTGTCGATGTTCCGCTACTCGGGCGGGTTCGACCGGGCGCTCGACATGGTCCGCGCCATCTACGAGGTCGGCGGCAAGGGCCACTCGTGCGGGATCTACTCGTTTGACGACGAGCACATCGACCGTCTGGCGCGCATGGCGCCCGTCAGCCGGATCATGGTCCGCCAGCCGCAGTCGAAGGCGAACGCCGGCGCGTTCGACAACGGCATGCCGATGACCTCCAGCCTGGGGTGCGGCACGTGGGGCGGCAACATCACGAGCGAGAACATCCACCTCAAGCACTACATGAACGTCACCTGGGTGAGCCGGCCGATCGCCGAGGACCGGCCCTCGGAGGAGGAGCTGTTCGGCGACTTTTACGGCACGCCGGTGGACTGATGTCCGTCCTCGAGAAGGCCACGCTCATCCTCGACGTGGTGGCCGAATCGCCCGAGCAGGCGACGCTGACCGCCATCGCGCAACGGCTGAACCAGCCGCGCTCGTCGACCCATCGGCTCCTGTCGGAGCTCGTCCAGCTCGGCCTGCTCTTCCGGGTCGGCACCGCGACGTATGCGCCCGGGCCGCGGCTCGCGCGCTGGGGGGAGGCCGCCATCGGTGCCGACGACGTCGTGCGGATCTCGAAGCCCGCCATGGTGCGGCTCCGGGACGCCGTCGGCGAGAGCGTCCACCTCTACGTGCGCCAGCGGGATCGGCGTATCTGCGTCTCGGCAGTCGAGGGCCACTTCGAGCTTCGCCACTTCACCGAGGTGGGCAAGCCGCTGCCACTGTCCGTCGGCGCGTCGGGAAAGCTGCTCCTCGCCTTCGCCGACCCGGCGATCCAGGCACAGGAGCTCCGGCGCGTCGAGAAGGAGCCGCTCACACCGCGTGCCCCCTCCGCCAATGAGCTGAGCGCCCAGCTGGCGGAGATCCGCGCGGCGGAATGGTCGATGTCGTTCGGCGAGCGGGAGGAGGGCCTTGCCGCCGTCGCCGTTCCGATCCGCAGCCGGGCAGGCACGGTGGACGCCGCGCTCTCGATCTCCGGCCCCACCGCGAGGCTCAGCGCGGAACGGCTGGAATCGCTCCGACCGGACCTCTCCGCTGCCGCCCGGGAGATCGGCGCGGCCCGTGGGTGGCAGTCCGCGCCAGGGGAACCGCCCCCGCCGGTCAAGGGAGAGGGCCGAACGCTCAGCCGCGCTGCAGCAGGGCGCTGATCTCGGCCGCGGTCTCCTCGAGCGGTCGACGCATGTCCTCGAAGCGATCCGCCCCCAACCGCGTTGTCGGCGCCGATACGCAGAGGGCTGCCACGACCCGGTCGCGGGAGTCCAGGATCGGCGTGGCCGCCGCCGAGACGCCCTCCTCCCGCTCACCCGCCGAGGTGGCCCAGCGGTCGGCCCGGATCCGCTCGAGCTGCTCCCCAAGCCTCGCGCCGGGGGCGTTCGGCATGCTCGGCGCCTCGTCGCGGGCCCGGCGCAGCTCTACCTCCTGAACGTCGCGCTCCGCGAAGGCGAGGAGGAGCTTGCCGGCCGCCCCCATCCGAAGGGGCAGCGGTCGACCGAGCTGGATGAACGGTCGCAGCTCGTGACGGGCTTCGACCGCCGCGATGCAGATCCGCGTGTCGTGCTCGCGCACGTAGAGGTGGACGCTCTCCCCGAGCTCGTCGCGCAGCCGGCGCATCGGCTGCTCGGCGACCGCCCGGAGGTCGAAGGTGTCGGCGGCCGCCTCGCCCCAGTACAGCAGGCGTGGGCCGAGCGAGTAGCGGCCGTCCTCGGTCCGCCGCACGATGCCGAGCGCCGCCAGCTCGCTCAGCAGGCGATGCGTGGACGACTTCGGCATGCCGAGCGCCTGCCGCACGTAGCCGAGCGTGACCGGCTCGCCGGCCCGCCCGAGGCAGTCGATGAGGTCGCTCGCCTTCTCGAGGACCGACACGGCTCAGCCCGCCTCGCTCACAGCCCGACCGTCTCCGGCAGCCAGAGGGTCAGCGCCGGAATGAAGGTGATCATGAGGAGGACGATGATCATCGCCGGCAGGTAGAACGCGGCGCCCCGGAACACGCGTTCCAGCGGGATGCCGGTCACCGAGCTCAGGACGAAGCAGACCCCGCCCATCGGCGGCGTCATGAGGCCGATCATGAGGTTGAAGATCACGACCGATCCGAGGTGGACCGGATCGACGCCGAACTGGATCGCGACCGGCAGGAGGATGGGGGTGATGATGAGCAGCGCCGACGTCGGCTCCAGCAGCATGCCGAGCAGCAGGAGCATGCCGTTTACGATGAGGAGGAAGACCGCCGGGTTGTCGGTGAGCCCCAGCAGCGCCTCGGCCACGGTCTGCGGCACCTGCTCCCGGGCGAGGATCCAGCTGAGGAGCGCTGACGCCCCGATGATCAGCATGATCTGCCCGGTGATCACCGCGGTGTCGCGGAAGATGAGCGCGATATCCCGCAGCCCGACGGTCCGGTACGAAAGGGCCAGCAGGAGCATGTAGAGCGCGCCGATGCCGGCCGCCTCCGTCGGGGTGAACCACCCGCCCAGGATCCCGCCCAGGATGAGGACCGGCGCGCCGAGTGGCGGCAGCGCGCGGAGGACCCCCCGGCGGACCGCCGCCCAGTTGTAGGGGTCGCCCACGAGGTCCGGGCGGCGACGTGCCCAGAGCCAGACGGTGGCCACCAGCGCGAGCGTCATGATGATCGCCGGGATGACTGCCGCGGCGAACAGCGCGCCGGTCGAGACCGCCGCCACCGACGCGTAGACGACGGCGGGGATGCTCGGCGGCATGATCGGGCTGATGAGCGCAGAGCTCGCGCTCAACCCGACCGAGAACTCGGCGGGATAGCCCTTCTTTCGCATGTGGTTCACCTCGATCGAGCCGATGCCGGCGGCATCGGCGAGCGAGGCGCCGCTCATCCAGCTGAAGCCCAGGCTCACGCCGATGTTCACGTACGCGAGTCCGGCGCGGAGCGGCCCGAGGAGGAGGAGCGCGGCGTCGTACAGCCGATCGGCGATCTCCGTCCGGGTGGCGACGATGCCCACGAGGATGAAGAGCGGGACCGCGAGGAGAGGCCAGCTGTTGATGCCCTGCATGACGAGGCGAACACCGAGGTGGAGGGTGTAGTCCTCGACGAGCAGGTACACCAGCGACGGCCCCAGGATGGCGAATGCCATCGGCACCCGCATGAGGAAGAGCACGACGATGGCGACGAGGAGGAGGGGCAGGATCATGCCGCCGCCTCCTGCCTGCCCAGGACGCCCGGGATGTCGACCACGACGATGCCGAGGATCGCGCGCAGGATGACGAGCCCGAAGCCGACGATCGGGACGGCGTTCACGAAGCGCAGCGGGATCCCGGCCGCCGCCGTCACCTGGCCGATATCCTCCTGCACCAGCTGCCAGGTGGCGTAGAGGAGCACCAGGCAGGTGACGAGGACCAGCAGGTTCACGAGGAGCTTCGTCGCGGCCAGGGCCCGTCCCTTCAGGGCGAAGTCGATGACGTGGATCGCGATGTGCCGATCGTGGGCGACGAGGTACCCGGCCACCAGAAACGTGGCCCACACCATCGACAGCCGTGCCACCTCCCCGGCTGCCGGATAGCCGCCGGGAATGTAGCGGTCGGCCACCTGGAAGAGCACCAGGACCAGGACGACCACGAGCAGGACGGCGCCGACGACCTGCTCGCCGATACCGATCCAGTGGAAGACGGTGCGCCACGGCTCGCGCGCCGGAAGCAGCTCCGGCGTCGTCTCGCCGCCCAGGCCCTCCGTCTCCGGCGGCGGAGGCTCCTCGGCGACGCCGATCACGCCTTCGGGGCGCCCCCCATCCCGGGCCATCAGCCGCGCCTCCTCCTCC
>DATAKU010000147.1:0-1830 GCA_036261425.1 Candidatus Limnocylindria bacterium
CGCCGACCACAAGGAGTTCCGCAAGTCGATCAAGGAGCGCGGTGTGCTGGAGGCCGTCACGGTCTACCGCACCGAGGACGGCCAGTACGTCCTGCTGCGTGGCCAGCGCCGGACCGTCACAGCCGCCGAGGTCGGCACCCCGACCGGGCTGATCCCGGCCCGTGTCGTGCCCCAGCCCGCCGACGCCGACCGGATCGGTGACCAGATGGTCGAGAACATCCACCGCGCCGGGATGCGCGAGGCCGAGATCGTCGCAGGCGTGGAGCAGCTGGCCCTGCTCGGCGTGAGCGCCGCGCAGATCGCCAAGCGCACCAGCATCGACCGCCCGACCGTGA
This sequence comes from Candidatus Limnocylindria bacterium, assembly GCA_036261425.1. GTDB lineage: Bacteria > Chloroflexota > Limnocylindria > QHBO01 > QHBO01 > JACDBZ01. Next base: position 336 of record DATAKU010000147.1, read on the forward strand.
ACGCCGCCCTGGCGGTCACCAAGGCCGACCAGAGCCGCAACCGCCTCGACTCCGGCGACCTGACCTTGGAGGAGGCCGCGATCTTCGCCGAGTTCGAGCACGACCCCGAGGCCGTCGAGCGGCTGGAGAACGCCAAGCGGTGGCGGCGCTCGCTCGCCCACGAGGCCCAGCGGCTGCGCGACGAGGCCGCCGAGCGCGAGGCCGACGCCGCCGAGGTCGAGCGCCTGCGCGCCGAGGGCCTGCCGGTGCTAAGCGCCGAGGAGGTCGCGGAGGCCGACGAGGTGCTGCGCATCGAGCGGCTGGTCACCGAGGACGGCGAGCCGCTGGCCGAGGAGGAGTGGCCCAACGTCCCCGGCGCTCGCGTCCAGGTCGTCAAGGAGTGGGTCTACCCCGAGGACGAGTACGACGAGGAGAGCGAGGTCTACGAGCCCGCCGAGCCTTACCAGCAGTACGTGCCGGTCTGGGTCGTGACCGACCTCGCCGCCTCCGGCCTGCGTCGTCGCGGCGGCTCCGGCAGCAGCACGGCCGACAGCAGCGACGAGGGCGAGAACGAGGAGGAGGCCGAGGCGCAGCGCGAGCAGCAGCGCCAGGAGCGCCGCCGCGTGATCGCCAACAACAAGGCGTGGGCGAGCGCGGAGACGGTGCGCCGCGAGTGGCTGGCCACGTTCGTCGCCCGCAAGACTGCCCCGAAGGGAGCCGAGGCCCTGATCTGCGAGGCCGTCGTCACCGGCCACCACTCGCTGAGCAAGGCCATGGACCATCGCCACCCGATGCTCTTCACCCTGCTCGGGGTCGAGCGGCCGACCGGCTACTACGGCGCTGGCCACGACGAGTGCCGCAAGATCGCCACCAAGGCGAGCACGCCGAAGGCCGCGACCATGACCACGCTCGCGGCGGTCGTCGCTGCGTGGGAGGCGACGACCGGCAAGCACTCGTGGCGCAACCCGAGCGCGTGGGACGCCCGCGTGCTCGGCGCGCTCGTGGAGTGGGGCTACCAGCCCAGCGAGGTCGAGCGGATCCTCCTCGGCGAGGAGCAGCGACCGACCACCGAGGACGCCAGCGACGACGCCGACGACAACGCCCACGAGGCCAGCGACAGCGCCGCCTGACCCGTCACCCCTCCCCCACCCGAGGGCGGTTCTCCCTGTGGAGAACCGCCCTCAGTAGAATAGAAACCATAGAATGAACGCAGTTCGTTTGATCCGCTACCCGGGAGGACCCCGACATGTCACACGAGATCGAGACCCACGGCACGCAGGCCGCCGCCGTCTTCGCCCGCAAGGACGCCTGGCACCGCCTGGGCACCACCGTCCGCGACCGCGCGTTCACCGCCGAAGAGGCCATGCGGCTCGGTCACCTGGGCGGCTGGGACGTCCGCAAGTTGCCGCTCACCACCGCCGAGGTCAGCGAGGGCGGCGTCACCCCGATCGAGGTCCCCGGCTTCGCCACGGTGCGCACCAACCCGTTCACCGGAGCACCGGAAGCGCTCGGCGTC
>DATAKU010000157.1:0-10798 GCA_036261425.1 Candidatus Limnocylindria bacterium
CGGCCGAGCGCCGGCGCCGACACGACCCCGAGCTCCAGCTCCCCTTCTCGCTCGAAGGCGAGGAGCGTGGCCCACACGTCGATGCCGCGGACGAGATTGTGCGTCGCGTCGATCGGATCGACGATCCAGCGCCCGTCGCCGGCATCGTCAGCCATCCCCTCCTCCTCGCCGGCCACGACGTGGCGCGGGTAGGCATCGGCGATGCGGTCGCGCAGGAATCGCTCGATCCGGGTATCGACCTGGGTGACCAGGGTCATGTCCGCCTTCGTCTCGACGGTCAGGCGGCCATCGGTGAGTTCGAGGGCGAGCGCATCGGTCTGGTCCAGCCAGTCGTGCGCCGCCTGGAGCAGGATCTTCGGGTCGCCGGTCCGCACCGGCGGATTGTGGCACGGGACGCACGGGGATACGTGGAGACCGGCCTGCGCGCAACGGCGGCCGACGCCATCGAGCGCGGTCCGTCAGACTGGCAGGGCATGAGGCTGACGGCTGCGGACCACCAGGACGATGCCGGGTGGCTCGTGGTGGAGGAGGACCTCGACCCCACGGCACTGCGAGCGGCGGAGACCGCCTTCACCATCGGCAACGGGCGCTTCGCCACGCGCGGCAGCTTCGAAGAGGGCTATCCCGGTGCTCAGCCCGCCACCCTCATGCACGGGATCTGGGCGCCGCACCCGATCGCCGTCAGCGAGCTGGTCAACCTGCCGGACTGGACCGCCCTCGAGGTCACGCTGGACGGCGAACGAGTCTCGCTGGCCGACGGCACGGTGCTGGCGTACCGACGGTCCCTCGACCTTCGCTCGGGCCTGCTCAAGCGCGACGTCACCTGGCGCAGCGCCAGGGGCGCGACCGTGCGCCTGGCCTTCGAGCGCTTCGTGTCACGTGCCGAGGCGGACGTGGCGGCGCTGCGCGTGACCATCACCGCACTGGAGTTCGCCGGCGAGGTCTCGGTTCGCTCCGCGCTCGATCCGGACGCCAGCACGGGGGGTCTCGCGCATCTCGAAGCCGGCGAGCAGCGCGTGGACGGTGCGACGACGTGCCTCGTCGCGACCATCCGCGACACCTCGACCGCCGTCGCGGTCGCCACGCGGCTCACCGCGAGCGGTCCGTCCGTCGAGATCAGCGGAGTGGACGCTCCCGCGAAGCCGGGCGTCGTCGCCCGCTGGTCCGCCGCAACCGGGCAGACGATGTCCATCGAGAAGACGGCGGTCCTGGTCTCGTCGCGCGACAGCGCCGAACCCGGCCTTCGCGCCCTCCAGCGCCTCGAGGAGCTCGCCGGCAATGACTTCGACCGGCTCCATGGGGCATCGGCTGCCGCGTGGGCGCGTGACTGGGACCGTTCGGACGTCGTCATCGAGGGCGACGAGGAGGCGCAGCTGGCCACGCGCTTCTCGCTGTACCACCTCCTGATCGCCGCGCCGCGCGACGACGAGCAGGTCAGCATCGGCGCCAAGACGCTCTCCGGCTTCGGCTATCACGGCCACGTCTTCTGGGACATGGAGACGTTCATGCTCCCGTTCTTCATCCACGTCCATCCATCCATCGCCCGCAACCTGCTCTCGTACCGCTACCACCGGCTGCCGGGCGCGCGCCGCAAGGCCGCGGCCAACGGCTTCAGCGGCGCGCAGATTCCGTGGGAGAGCGCGGAAAGCGGCGACGAGGTCACGCCGCAGTGGGTGGGAGATCCAGCGGACGGCGGACGGCTGACGCGGATCTGGACTGGCGACATCGAGATCCACGTGTCCGCCGTCGTCGCGCGCGGCGTGATGGCGTACTGGAACGCCACCGGCGACGACGCGTTCATGCTCGACCGCGGCGCCGAGCTGGTGCTGGAGACCGCTCGCTTCTGGCAGAGCCGGGCTGAGTGGAACGGCGACGCGGGTCGCTTCGAGTTCACCGACGTCATCGGGCCGGACGAGAATCACGACCACGTCGACAACAACGCCTTCACCAACTACCTGGCCGCCTGGCACCTTCGCACCGCGGCCGACCTGGTGGACTGGCTGCGCCGGACCGATGCCGCCGCCGCCGTGCGACTCGGCGCAGACCCGGAGACCGCGGACCGATTCCGCGCGGTGGCCGACGCGATCCACCTGCCGTACGACCCGGCCACCGGGCTGATCGAGCAGTTCGACGGCTACTTCGCGCTGCAGGACATCGATCTCAGTCAGTACGCCGGACGCACGCGGTCGATGCAGTCCCTCCTCGGCATTGAGGGCGTGGCCGAAACCCAGGTGATCAAGCAGCCCGACGTGCTGATGCTGGCCTACCTGCTTCCCGACGCGCTCAGCGCCGAGGATCTCGCCGCGAATTACGCCTACTACACCGCCCGCACCGATCACGAGCACGGGTCGTCGCTGGGTCCGCCGATGCAGGCCATCATGGCTGCGCGGATGGGGGACGTGGCGGAGGCGTACCGCCACTTCATGCGCGCCGCCCGCGCCGATCTGGGCGACGTGCGCGGCAACGCGGCGGATGGCATCCACGCCGCATCGGCCGGTGGCCTGTGGCAGGCGCTGGTCTTCGGGTTCGCCGGGGTTCGCTTCGAGGGCGACGAGGTGCGCACCGAGCCGCGCCTTCCGGACCACTGGACCCGGCTCGCCTTCCGGCTCGTGCACCGGGGGCGCATCGTGGACGTCGACATCCGGCCCCCGAAGGAGCCGGCGGCGGCCGACGGCCGGGTCCGCGGCCTCATCTTCGACCTGGACGGCGTGATCACCGATACGGCAGAGCTGCACTATCGGGCCTGGAAGCGGCTTGCCGACGACCTCGGCATCCCGTTCGATCGTCAGGCAAACGAGGCGCTGCGTGGCATCAGCCGCCGCGAGTCGCTGCGCATCCTGCTCGGCGACCGGACCGTCCCCGAGGCCGAGGCGGGCGACCTGATGGATCGCAAGAACGGCTACTACCGCGAGCTCCTCGAGGGACTCACGCCGGATTCCATCCTGCCGGGGTCGGCCGCGCTGCTGGCCGCCGCCCGCCAGCGAGACCTCCGCGTGGCGCTGGCCTCGGCCAGCCGGAACGCGCCGGAGGTCCTGGACCGCCTGGGTATCGCGGACCTGTTCGACGCCGTGTGCGACGGATCCGCCGTCGAGGAACCGAAGCCGGCGCCGGACCTGTTCCTCGCGGCGGCCGGCGCGCTGGGCCTGGGACCCGGCGAATGCGTGGTCTTCGAGGACGCGACCGAGGGCGTGGTGGCGGCGCACGCGGCGGGCATGGCGGCGGTGGGCATCGGCCCCCGCGGGCGGGTCGGCAGGGCCGAGATGGTCATCGACGGGCTCGCCGACGCCGATCTGGACGCCATCGTCCGGCTCCGTCGCGGAGTGCCAGCGGGCTGAACCCGCCGATCAGGCCTTGGCCGCGGTCCGGGTCGACAGCTGGTCGCCAGCGCCTGAGCCGACGATGGTGAACGGTGCAGGCCCGTCGAGGGCCTTCTCCGCGATCAGCCGCTCGTATATCCCGACGTAGTCACGCGTCATCCGCTCGACCGTGAATCGCTCCTCGAACGACGCGCGCACGCGCTTCCGGTCGAGCTCACCGAGCCGCTCGATGGCCCGGACCGCGGCATCGGTCGACTGGACGATGAACCCGGTGACTCCGTCCTCGATTACTTCCGGCACCGATCCGATCCGATTCGCGATGACCGGGGTCCCGGAGGCCATGGCCTCGATCATCACCAGCCCGAAGGGCTCCGCCCAGTCGATCGGGAACAGCAGCGCCGCCGCATGACGGAGCAGATCGCCCTTGTCCTGCCCCGCCAGCTCGCCGACGAACTCGACGTGGTTGGCCTCCAGCATCGGTTCGATGTGCCGGTGGAAGTAGTCGCGATCCACGTCGTCGATCTTGGCCGCGATCTTGAGCGGCATCCCCGCGCGTCGCGCGACCTCGATGGCCCGGTCCACCCGCTTCTCCGGCGAGATCCGGCCGAGGAACGCGAGGTAGCTCCCCGGCTCGAAGGAGGGGAGGAACTCGTCGGGCCGGAGCCCGTGATGGACCGTGCCCGCCCACCGGGCCTGGGGCAGCGGCGCGCGCTGATCGTTCGAGATCGAGACGACAGGCATGTCACCGAACTCGTCGTACACCGGCTGCAGGTCCGGGATGTCGAGCCGGCCGTGGAGCGTCGTCAGCTGCGGCACGCCGAGCCGCCGGGACATCGGGAAGTGGAAGTAGTCGAGATGCCAGTGAATGAGGTCGAAGCTCGAGGCCTCGGCCGCCACCTGCTCCAGCTGGACGACCATGTGCGCGAGCGTGTCGATGACGTCGTCGGTCAGGCGTAGGGCCCGCGGCGTCCCGGCGACGAGGCGCGCGGAGGTCAGCGAGTCGCCGCTGGCGAAGAGGGTGACGTCGTGCCCCTGCCGGACGAGTTCCTCGGTGAGGTTGGAGACAACGCGTTCGGTGCCGCCATAGGCGGCTGGGGGAACGCTCTCGATGAGAGGAGCGACCTGGGCGATGCGCATGACCACACTCCGGCTACGCGGGCGGGCAGAGCCGCAACACGCATGGCCCATGCCAGACGGGTCGTGGTCTCCGACCTTACCACTTCGAGCGGAACGTGCCTGTTCAGCCCTCGAGGCGGCGGCGGAGCTCCTCGTTCACCAGGCGCGCGTCCGCACGGCCGGCGGTCCGCTTCATCACCTGGCCGACGAAGAATCCGAACAGCTTCTGGTTGCCGCCGCGGTACTCCTCGACCTGTGACGCGTGCTCGGCCAGGACGGCCGCGATCTCGGCACCGATGGCCCCGGTGTCCGATACCTGGCCCAGCCGCTCGCGCTCGATTACGGCGCGAGGCGACTCCCCAGTCTCGAACGCGGTGGCCAGCACCGCCTTCGCATTCGTGTTCGAGACGCGGCCCGCCTCCACCTCTCCGATGAGCTCCGCCAGGCCCTCCGGTCGCAGCGCGACCGCATCGGCCCGCAGGCCCTCCGCGGCGTGCTGGTTGAGGAGCCGGCTGAACTCGCCGGTGACCCAGTTGGCGGCGCGCTTCGCATCGGTCCCGGCGGCCACGACGGCGTCGAAGTAGTCGGACAGGGCGCGATCTGCCGTCAGGACCCCCGCGTCATACGCCGACAGGCCGAGGTCGTCGACATAGCGAGTCCGGCGCTGGGCCGGCAGCTCCGGCAGCTGCGCGCGCAACTCGCCGACCCAGGCCTCGGACGGGCGCAGCGGCGGCAGGTCCGGCTCGGGGAAGTAGCGGTAGTCGTTCGCCTCTTCCTTGCTGCGCTGCACGATCGTCCGGCCCGCCTCCTCGTCCCAGCCGCGGGTCTCCTGGGTCAGCGGCTCGCCGCGGTCGAGCGCCTCGGCATGGCGCGCCACCTCGTACTCGAGGGCGCGCTCCAGGGAGCGGAAGGAGTTGAGGTTTTTCACCTCGACCTTGGTGCCGAACGTGGTGCTGCCGCGCGGGCGAAGGCTGACGTTGCCCTCGATCCGCATGCTGCCCGCCTCCATGTCGGCGTTCGACGCACCGATGGCGCGCAGCAGCTCCCGCAACGTCTCCCCGTACGCCCGCGCCTGGGCCGGTGAGCGCAGATCCGGCTCGGTGACGATCTCCATGAGCGGGATGCCGGCGCGGTTGAAGTCGACCACGCTGTAGCCACGGCCGGCGTGCTGCATGCGCGCGGTGTCCTCCTCGAGGTGCGCCCGGGTGATGCCGATGGTGACCTCTCCCCCCTCGCCGGGCACCGACACGACCAGCCGTCCGTTGCTCGTCAGCGGCAGGGCGTACTGGCTGATCTGGTAGCCCTTCGGCAGGTCGGGGTAGAAGTAGTTCTTGCGTTCGAAGCGGACCGCCTCGGTCTCGACGTGGCAGTTCAGCGCCAACCCGGTGAGCATGACCAGCTCCACGGCCCGGCGGTTGATGACCGGCAGCGTGCCCGGCATGCCCAGGCAGACGGGACAGACGCGGGTGTTCGGTTCATCGGTGCCGTCCGGCGGCGGCGCCGTCGGGCACGCGCAGAACATCTTGGACTCGGTCCGCAGCTGGGCGTGGACCTCGATCCCGATGACCGTCTCGTACTTCGTGCCCGTCTCCACCGCCATGCCGGCGATTGTACCGATGCATCGACGCTATGCTGCGAGCCATGAAGATCGGTGAGTGGGACAACCTCGGGCGTGCCCGCGGGCTCATCCAGCGCCAGCTCGGTGAGTTGGGGGCGGTCGAGCACGCGGCCCACGTGACGGTGAACCCGGAGAACGGCCGGCTGCGCATCTTCGTGGCCGCGGACGCCGGCCTGTTCGAGTACCAGTACACCCCAGCCGGGCCCGACCCCGAGGGCCCCTGGATCCTGCGCGGGCAGGTACACCGATGGAGCTCGATCCGCGGGCTGCGATTCCAGACCGACTCCCAGATCGACGAGGCGACCGAGCAGGTGCGCGGCATCTCCAGGCTCGTCGCCGAGGACCCGAAGATCGAGCTGGCCGCGACGACCGACACCGACGCCCCCGACCAGGGGACCGCGGCGCTCATGCCGTTCGCGAAGGCCTGCCTCCTGCTCGCGGGCTGACGTTCGTCGGTGGCTCAGTACTCGTAGTCGACGTCCGGCGTGGGCGCCGGGGTGGCGCTCGCGGAGGAGCTCGGACTCGAGCTCGGCTCGGCGCTGACGGTGGGTTCGACCGTCTCGGCATCGGCCGCTGACGGCGTTGCGGAACCATCGGCTCCCGACTGGGCTGGTGCGCAGCCGGCCATGCCGAGCGCCGCCGCGATGAGGAGGGTGCCGGTCCATCGGTGCTTCATGCGCATTCGTACGCGCGACGTTTCGGATGGCGACGCGGCGTCGCTCAGGCGACGGCGGTCAGGAACAGGGCACCGAACGGGATGCGCAGGCAGCCATCGGGGAGGCGCGGCGTCACGGCCAGCATCTCGGCGGTCAGCGCCTCGTGCTGCTCGCGCGTGTAGTGGGCGGTGGCCGCGCCTCGCGAACCGATGCCGCGCCAGATGCGGAAGGCGTCCTCGTCGGGCAGCAGGATGGCGGCGGTAGGGTCGGCATCGGTCTCGACGTTGCCCCATCCGGCCTCGAGGGCCCATTGCCGAAGCGCCGCCTGCGTCGGGTAGCGGTCGCTGGTGTCGATCCCGTGGCGCTCGTACACCTCCCGATAGATGGCGGTCGGCGTGAGGTCGGTCGGTCCGGGAACGGACAGGCTGAGGCGGCCACCCGGGCGCACCACGCGGCGCCATTCCCGCAGTGCCCCGGTTCGGTCGCTGGCGAACAACAGCGCGTGCGAGGCCAGCAGGACGTCGAAGGACGCGTCCGGGAAGCGGAGGGCCTCGAAGTCCATCTCCTCGAACTGCACGCCGTCCACGGATGCGCGCGCCAGCCGCAGCATTCCGGCCGCGGCGTCGATGCCGGTGAGCTTCCGGCCGTCGCCGCGGGCGGCTGCGGCGGCCAGCCCGGTCCCGGTGCCCACGTCCAGCACCCGCTGGTCGGGTTCGAGCCGTGCCCGTCGCACGACCTCTGCGGCGATTGGCCGGAGCGATGGGGCCATGGTGGCGGCATAGTCCTCGGCCGTGTCGTCGAAGCGGCCGACGCGGTTGGGGTTGGTCACTGGATGCAGCGTAGCGGAGACGTCCGGCGTATCGGGCTGGCTCTTCGGGGCCGGCGCGATGCTGTCAGCGGGCATACCGCTACTGATGTAACCGCTGATGGTTGGGGGGACGCGCTCGGAGCGGGTCTTGGGGCGGGTCAGCCGCCGGCGCGCCTCCGGTTCACGAACCGCTCGATACGGTCCATGGCCTCGACAATCTGCTCGAACGCCGTCGCATAGCAGACGCGGACGTGCCCGGCACCCGACGCGCCGAAGGCGCTCCCCGGCACGACACCGACCCGCTCCTCCTCGAGCAGCGCCTCGGCGAAGGCGGTCTCGTCCATGCCGGTCGCATCGGAGACGCGCGGGAAGCAGTAGAACGCGCCCATCGGCTCGAAGCACTCGAGGCCGATCTGGTTGAACCGATCGGTCATGTAGCGACGACGCCGGTCGTACTCCTCCCGCATGGCGGCCACGTGAGGCTCGCCGTTGCGCAGCGCCTCGATGGCCGCGAACTGGGCGACCGTCGGCGCGCACATGATCCCGTACTGGTGGACCTTGGCGATCCCGTCCATCATCCCGGCCGGGGCGGCGACGTAGCCGATGCGCCAGCCGGTCATCGCGTAGCTCTTGCTGAACCCGCCGAGCAGCACGGTCCGCTCCCGCATCCCGGGCAGCGAGCTGAACGCGGTGTGCTCGTGCGTCCCGTAGACGAGGCGGTCGTAGATCTCGTCGCTGAGGACCAGCAGGTCGTGCGCCTCGGCGACGTGGGCGATGGCCTCCAGCTCCGCGCGGTCCAGCACCGCGCCGGTCGGGTTGTTCGGGTAGCCGAGGAAGATCGCCTTGGTGCGGGGCGTGACGGCGGCCTGGATCATCTCCGCGGTGACGCGGAAGTCGGTGTCCTTCGTCGTGGCGACCGGCACCGGGACGCCGCCGGCGAGCTGGATGCAGGCGGCGTACGCCACGAAGCACGGCTCGTGGTAGATGACCTCGTCACCGGGGTTGATCGTGGCGCGCAGCGCCGCGTCCACGCCCTCGGACGCACCGACGGTGATGATGAGCTCGGTCCGCGGGTCGTAGGCGACGCCGTAGCGACCGCGGAGGTTCGCCGCCACGAGCTCGCGCAGCTCGATCATCCCGCCGTTGGCGGTGTAGTGGGTCTCGCCCGCTTCCAGGCTCGAGATCGCGGCGTGGATGATCGGCTCCGGGGTGGTGAAGTCCGGCTCGCCGATGGTGAGGCTGATGACGTCCTTCATCTCGGCCAGCATGTCGAAGAAGCGCCGGATTCCCGACGGCGGCATCGTCCGCACGGTGTCGTTGAGGAAGTCGGCCGGCGCGCGGCGGGTGGTCGGCTCCGAAGTCACACGATCAGTCTAGTGCGCGTCGCCGTACGCCCGCTCGCCGGCCTCGATCCGGACCGGCAGTCGATTGGCCGGCCAGGGCAGCGGGCAGGTGGCGTACGGGCTGAAGACGCAGGGCGGGTTGTAGGCGCGGTTGAAGTCGACGATCACCCGGCCGTCCGGCTCCGGGGGCGGCGTGTAGAGGAACCGCCCGCCGGCGTACGTCTCGGAGCCGTTCGTCGCATCGCCGAACACGAGCCATAGCTCCCCGGTGTCGCCCGACCCGATGAGCGCCTGGAGCCGATGCTCCTCGCCCGCCGCGCGGAAGACGACATCGCCCGGCGACGGCTCCTCCTCCACGCTGCCGAGGACGTCGGGCACCGCGATCGTTCGGTCCGGCGCTGGCTCGAACCTGCCGTCGAGCCGCCAGGCCACGTCGACGGGCCAGTGGTCGATCCCGTCGAACGCTCGGAGCGCCGCCGCCTCCAGATCCCAGGTGCGCACAGCCAGCCGCCCGCCGCGCTCGATGAGGCACATCCGGAGCGCCCCGAGTTCGAGCATCGTCGGCTCGCCATCCGCGTCGCTCACGAGCCGCAGCCCCTCCGCAGGCTCGCCGTCGTGGAGGAAGCGACCGCTCGCCACGGCGCTCCCCTCGGTGACGGTGAGTGTCCCCGCCTCGGCCGGGCCGGAGGGCAGCACGACGTCCGCGTCAGGATCGGCGCCGATCCGGTTCACGCCTGGCCTCAGCCACCCGAGGCCCGCGAGCGTGAGCCAGCCGATATCGGCGCGGAGGCGCTCGTAGCGGCCCTCCCGCCAGGCCTCCACCTCCGCGCGGTGAGCCTCGGCGTCCATCACGCCGACGCCGGCAGGAAGATGAGCGTCGGCGCCGTTCCCGGACCGAGGCGCACGTACGTGGCCGAGCCGCCCGTCACCGGGTTGACGTGCACCTGGCGGCCGAACGTCGTCGTCCCGTCCAGCGCCACGGCCACCGGGCCCTCCCCGAACCGCGCGAGGCACGCGGCCAGGTAGCCCTCGCCGGCCGGCTCGGCCAGGATGAGGTCGCTGCGCCCGAGATCGAGACGACGGCAGCGGGCGCCGAGGACCTCGTCGGTCCCCGCCTCGTGCCAGGCCTCCCCCAGGGCCGGCGCGAGGTCGGCGATCGCCCGCTCGAGGTCCAAGGTGGCGAGCACGAGGGCGCGCGGCGCCTCGGTCCAGTCGTCGATCGCCCGCGGGAACAGGCCGTGCCGGGCATCATCGGCCGGCGGCACGTCGAGCATCTGGAGCGGCGCGCCGCGCACGCCCCACCACAGGATGCGCGGCTCGTCCCCGGGCTCGGCGTAGAGCCACTGCGGGAAGAGCTGGGCGCCGCCCTCGCGGAGGATGCGGTTGAGCGTTCCCTGGTCCGGCACCGCGAGGCGGACGTGGCTGATCTCGGGCATCGGACGCTCAGTCGTGCGCCGTCGGCGCGCGGAGGTCGGCGAAGCCGGCCGCGCGCTCGTAGGCGTCCGCCACGCGCAGGACGGTCGCCTCGTCGAAGGCGCGGCCGATGACCTGGAGGCCGACCGGCAGGCCGTCGGACAGCCCGGCCGGCACGCTGATCCCCGGCAGTCCGGCGATGTTCACCGGGAGCGTGCAGGCGTCGTTGAGGTACATCGCCAGCGGGTCGTCGACCTTCGCCCCGATCTTGAACGCCACCGTCGGCGAGGTCGGGGCGAGGAGCGCGTCGACCGTTGAGAGGACCTCGTCGAACTCGGCCTTGATGAGGGTGCGGACCTGCTGCGCCTTCACGTAGTACGCGTCGTAGTAGCCGGCGGACAGCGCGTAGGTGCCGAGCATGATCCGGCGCTTCGGCTCCGCGCCGAACCCGTGGTCGCGCGTCTTCGCGTAGGTGTCCTTCAGCCCCTGCCCCTTCACCCGCAGGCCGAAGCGCACGCCGTCGTAGC
>DATAKU010000158.1:0-6736 GCA_036261425.1 Candidatus Limnocylindria bacterium
GTGGGCCTCGCACCACGCGCCGATGGCGTGCACCGACCCGGCCGACTCCGCCAGGCAGGCTCGCGCGCCGTCCTCGCCGAAGGCCTCGACCAGGCCGGAGGCCTCGTCCCACCAGCTGTTCACGAAGCCGCCGTTGCGTCCCGACGGCCCTCCCCCGCAGATGTCGGCCTCCAGCAGGACGATGCGCAGGGCCGGATCGCGCTCGAGGAGGTGCCACGCGGTCCACAGGCCGGTGTAGCCGCCGCCCAAGATCGCCACGTCCGCATCGATCCGGCCACGGAGCGAGGGAGCGGGCGCCGGGTTGCCCTCGTCGGCGAGCGCCTCGCGCAGCCAGGGCGAGCGGCGTCCACGGCCGGGGCGCAGCGCCTTGTCGGCATCGGTCAGGAGGGCGCGGTCCACGCGCGGACGATAGCGCGGCTACCATCGGTGGCGATGAGCCCCTACGACGAGCGCACCGCCCTGCTGGTGGTCGACCTCCAGAACGACTTCGCCGATCAGGCCGGCAGCCTCTCGGTCCGCGGCGGCGAGGCCATCATCCCGCGCCTGAACGCCGAAGTGGCCGCGGCCCTGGAGGCCGGCGCCCTGCTGGTGGTCACCAAGGACTGGCACCCCGAGTCGACGCCGCACTTCGCCAAGGACGGCGGCGTGTGGCCGGTGCACTGCGTCGGCGGGACGTGGGGGGCGCAGCTCCACCCCGACTTCGTCGTGCCGGACGGGACGCCGCGGGTCCACAAGGGCTCCAACGGGGAGGACGGCTACTCCGGCTTCACCATGCGCGACCCGGTCACTTCGGAGGAGATTCCCACCGAGCTCGAGGAGCTCCTCCGTCTGCGCGGGATCGAGCGCGTGGTCATCGGCGGACTGGCGACCGACTACTGCGTGAAGGCCACGGCGCTCGACGCCGCGCGCCTCGGATTCGCCACGACCGTCCTGGCCGACGGCATCGCCGCGGTCGAGCTGGAGCCCGGGGACGGCGAGCGCGCCATCGCCCAGATGCGGGAGGCCGGCGTCACCGTCGCTTGACGGGTGCCTCGCGCGCCCGTACGGTTCGGCTCAGGTGAAGACCGCGGGCCATCGCCCGCTGGGGACGCGTCCTCCCCGGATCCGGACGCGAGGTGGAGACTGCTGGCCGCAACGCCGGTGGTCTCTTTGGCTCTCAGGAGGACCGATGCCGTCGACGACCCGACCGATCCTGCGCTGGCTGGCCGCGCTGTGCGTGGCGGCTGGCATAGTCGGCCTGCTGCTGCCCGCGCCTGCTCGCGCGGCCGCGGGGGACGTCCACGTCCTCGTCCTCGACGACATCATCAACCCGATCTCGTCGCGCTACCTCGTCCGCGGCATCGACGACGCCACCGACCAGGGGGCCGAGGCGGTCCTCATCGAGCTCAGCACGCCGGGCGGCCTGCTGGAGGCGACCCAGGACCTGACGACCGCCATGCTCAACGCGCGGGTGCCGGTCATCACCTACGTGACACCGCCGGGGACCCACGCGGCATCGGCCGGGGTCTTCGTCACCATGGCCGGCCACGTCGCGGCCATGGCCCCGACCACCCGCATCGGTGCGGCCACCCCGGTGAGCGGCGACGGCGCGGAGATTCCCGAGGATCTGCTGCGCAAGCTCATGAACGACACGGTGGAGTACGCGCGCAGCATCGCCGAGGCGCGGGACCGTAACGCGGACTGGGCCGAGGACGCCGTTCGCGACGCCGCGGTGGTGGGCGCGGAGGCGGCCGTCGAGGAGGGCGTGGTCGACCTGGTGGCCCAGAGTCGCGGCGAGTTGCTGGACGCGGTCGACGGGCGAACCGTGACCGTGGCCGGCGCCGAGGTCACCCTGGCCACCGCCGACGCGGCCGCCGTCGAGATGCCGATGTCGCCGTTCGAGGACGTGCTGATGGCGATCAGCAACCCGAACGTCGCGCTCATCCTCCTCAGCCTCGGGACGCTGGGGATCTACTTCGAGCTGAGCGCCCCGGGATCCTTCTTCCCGGGCATCGCCGGCGCCATCGCCATCATCCTTGGCCTCTTCAGCCTCGGCACGCTGCCGATCAACTACGCCGGCCTGGCGCTCCTGCTGCTCGGCCTGGCGCTCATGGGGGCGGAGATCTGGGTGGCGTCCGGTGGCGTGCTCGGCATCGGCGGCGGGATCGCCTTCGTGCTCGGCGCGTTCCTGCTCATCGACGACACCCGCGCGCCGTTCCTCGAGGTGAGCCGGCCGCTCATCTGGGGCATCACCGTCGCGCTCGTCCTGTTCAGCCTCGTCGCCGTGCGTGCCGTGATGCGGACGCGGCGGCGCCCGGTCGCCATCGGCGGCGACGACATGGTCGGCCTCGTCGGGCCGGTGCGCGGGTCGTACGTCTACGTGGAGGGCGAGCTGTGGGCCGCGCGCGCCGCGGACGGCTCGGCGCTTCCAGCGTCAGGATCGGTCCGGGTGACCGCGCGCGAGGGCATGACGCTCATCGTCGAGCCGCTCGAGACGGGCGAGCCGGCGACCTCAACCGAATCAACCGTACCAAGCCCATCGAAGGAGTCGTGAGCCCGTGGATGATCTGATCGGCCTGTTGCCCGTCCTCGCGGTCGCCCTGCTGGTGATCTCGAGCCTGATCGGCGCAGCAGTCAAGGTGGTCCAGGAGTACGAGCGGGGCGTCGTGTTCCGCCTCGGTCGCCTGGTCGGGGCGAGGGGACCGGGCCTGTTCTTCATCATCCCGTTCATCGACCGGATGGTGAAGATTGACCTGCGGACCGTCACCCTGGACATCCCCAGCCAGGAGGCGATCACCAAGGACAACGTGACCGTGCGGGTCAACGCGGTCGCCTACTTTCGGGTGACCGATCCGGAGGCGGCGGTGGTCCGCGTCGAGAACTACATGCTGGCCACCCTGCAGATCGCTCAGACCACCATGCGCTCGGTCCTCGGCCAGTCGGAGCTCGACGAGCTGCTCAGCAAGCGGGAAGAGATCAACGCCCGCCTGCAGGAGATCATCGACGAGCAGACCGCGCCGTGGGGCATCAAGGTCAGCATCGTCGAGGTCAAGGACGTCGAGCTGCCGCAGGAGATGAAGCGGGCCATGGCCCGCCAGGCCGAGGCCGAGCGTGACAAGCGCGCCAAGGTCATCCATGCGGAGGGCGAGTTCCTGGCCGCGCAGCAGCTGTCGGAGGCGGCGAACATCATCAACGCCGCGCCCTCGGCGCTCCAGCTGCGCTACCTCCAGACGCTCGGCGACATCAGCTCCGACCAGACCCGCACGATCATCTTCCCGCTGCCGATGGATCTCATCAGCGCCTTCATCGGCGGCCGGTCGGAAGGCAGCGGCATCTCCGGCGTGAAGCCGCTCACCCCGCCGTCGAGCGGATCCGGAGAGGCGCCTGCGGGCTAGGCATCAGGGTGGCGGGCGTCGTCGTCGGTCGGCTCAGCCACCGGGCGGCGGCGCCCCCAGCCGATGAGCACCGCGCCGGCCGCCACGGTCACCGCCCCCACCAGGATCCAGGTGCGATCCGAGGTCATGAAGGAGCGTGGCGCGAACGGCAGGTTGAGGCCCTGCGCCACCCAGACCAGGCCGGCCAGGACCAGCAACACGCCCAGGACGACGAGCAGGGTCCGCACCGACCGATCGTACCTGTGAAAAATCACTTGCGGAGCGCGCACGCGCGCGCAATACTCCGCGCGTCGGGCCGCACCGAGCGGCGCCACCAGCCTTCCTTCCCTTCCCCTCCACCACGTCAACCGTCGGGCCCGGGGCAGCGGCAAGACCCCGGCCGGCGTCGAGCGACGGACCGATCGGCAACATTTCCTTTCTTGGGGAGGGGTCTTCGTGACCTACACCGATCAGGTGATCACCTGTAGCGACTGCGGAATCGACTTCGTGTTCTCCGCGTCCGAGCAGGAGTTCTTCGCGGAGAAGGGCTTCGCGTCCGCTCCGAAGCGCTGTGCATCGTGCCGCGCCCAGCGCCGGGCGACCGGCGGCGGCGGTGGAGCGAGCAGCTACGGCAACGGCGGGGGCTACTCCGGCGGCGGTGGCTTCTCGCGCGGCCCGCGGGAGATGCATGACGCGACCTGCGCCCGCTGTGGCAAGGAGACCCAGGTGCCGTTCCGCCCGACCGGGGCGCGTCCGGTGTACTGCTCCGACTGCTTCCGGATGATGCGCGGCTAGCTCCCGCTCATCCTTCGCGACGCCCGAACGGGCGGTCCCTCTGGGCCGCCCGTTTCTCGTGTGTGTCGCGCGCGTGCCAGAGTGTGGCCCCCGTAGCCGGCGATCCATGGACGGATCTTCACCCGGCCCCTGATCTGGGTGCGGCTCTTTCACTGCATCGCCGTTCTCGGAGCGTGAGCTGCACCCCGGGGTGCGCTTCGTGCGTGGGGATGGGCGATACAGCGACGAAACGCAACCCGAACGGCCCCTCGGGTGAAGGAGCGGCCATCTACGGAAGCCACCACCGGTGGCAGCGACGACCGCCACGTTCAGCCTGCCACGTCCTGGGCCGATTGGCCCGCGGGATCTTGCCCACGCCAGGAACCAGCGATCCATCGGTGTGCGCGCGGCCGGGCGGGCTTGGCCGCCGGACGGGCGTCACGCAACGACGGGCCTATCATGGAACGACCTGTTTTCATCAGGCAGCGAACTTGCGGAGCTCCATGACATGACCGACCACCACGACGCCTGGCGAGAGCTTGGCCAGCAGCTGCGCGTCGACTCCATCCGTTCCAGCAGCGCGGCGGGCAGTGGCCACCCCACCTCGAGCATGTCCGCGGCCGACCTCATGGCCGTGCTGATGTCGAAGTACCTGCACTACGACTTCGACAACCCCGATGACCCGCGCAACGACCGGCTCATCTTCAGCAAGGGGCACGCCTCGCCGCTGCTGTACGCCATCTACAAGGCGGCCGGCGCCATGACCGATGAGCAGATGCTCACGTTCCGCCAGTTCGGCAGCCCGGTGGAGGGTCATCCGACCCCGGTCCTGCCCTGGGTCGACGTGGCCACCGGCAGCCTTGGGCAGGGCCTGCCCATCGGCGTCGGCCTGGCGCTGACCGGCAAGCGGCTGGATCGGCTGCCCTACCGCGTCTGGGTCCTGTGCGGCGACTCCGAGATGGCCGAGGGCTCGATGTGGGAGGCGTTCGAGGCGGCCGGCTTCAATCAGCTCGACAACCTGACGGCCATCATCGACGTGAACCGGCTTGGCCAGACCGGCGAGACGATGCACGGGTGGGACCTCGGCGCGTACACGCGGCGGGCGGAGGCCTTCGGCTGGCGTGCCATCGAGATCGACGGGCACGACGTCGAGGCCATCGATCGGGCCATGGAGCAGGTGCTCGAGACCCACGGCAAGCCGACGGTGATCATCGCCAGGACGGAGAAGGGCCACGGCTTCGCCGGCGTCGAGGACCAGCCCGGCAAGCACGGCAAGGCCATCGACGAGGCCGATGCGGCCATCGCCGCCCTGGGCGGCGTGCGCAGCATCCGCGTCGACGTCCCGAAGCCCGACTTCGACGGCGAGCCCCACGTCTTCGAGACCGACGACCTCCAGCTGCCGTCCTACGAGCCGGGCACCAAGGAGGCGACCCGCAAGGCGTTCGGTGACGCGCTCACCGCCCTGGGCAAGGCCCGCGGCGACGTGGTGGCACTGGACGGCGAGGTCGGCAACAGCACCTACACCGAGATCTTCGCGAACGAGCTGCCGGATCGGTTCTTCCAGATGTACATCGCGGAGCAGCAGATGGTGGCCGCCGCGGTCGGCATGCAGGTCCGCGGCTGGCGCCCGTTCGCGGCCAGCTTCGCCGCCTTCCTGTCGCGGGCCTACGACTTCGTGCGGATGGCGGCAGTCAGCCGGGCGAACCTGTCGCTGGTCGGTTCGCACGCCGGCGTCAGCATCGGTGAGGACGGACCGTCGCAGATGGCGCTGGAGGACCTCGCCTCCTTCCGCGCCGTGTACGGCTCGACCGTGCTCTACCCCAGCGACGCGAACCAGACCGCCGCCCTGGTGCCGCAGATGGCCGACCGTGAGGGCGTCGTTTTCATGCGCACCACGCGCGAGAAGACGACGATCCTGTACGGCCCCGGCGAGCAGTTCCCGATCGGCGGGTCGCGGGTGGTTCGGCAGAGTGACGACGACGCCGTCACGCTGGTCGGCGCCGGCATCACGCTGCACGAGGCCCTCAAGGCGGCCGATGCTCTGGCGGCGGACGGCGTCCACGCCCGGGTCATCGACCTGTACAGCGTCAAGCCGGTCGACGCCGAGACGCTGCGGGCGGCGGCGCGCGACACCGGACGCATCATCACCGTCGAGGACCACTATCCCGAGGGCGGCCTGGGCGACGCCGTGCTCGACGCGCTGGGCGCCGAGCAGCCGCACCCGGTGGTCGTGAAACTGGCCGTGCGCATCATGCCCGGATCGGGCAAGCCGGCCGAGATGCTGGCCGCCGCCGGGGTCGACGCCGAGCACATCGCCGACGCCGCGCGGGAGCTCCTGCGCAGCGGGGCCGGCGCAGCCGAGGTCGCCGGCACGCGGCGCGAGCAGTAGAGAGGACCTGAGCATGACGAACGCACTTCACCGGCTCCACGCGGAGCAGGACCAGAGCCCCTGGATCGACTTCATCGATCGCGAGCTCATCACCAGCGGCAAGCTGGAGCAGATGGTCGACGACGGCATCCGCGGGCTGACCAGCAACCCGACCATCTTCGCCAAGGCGGTCGCGACCGGGCAGTACGACGAGCTGATCCGGCGCGAGATCGAGGCGGGG
>DATAKU010000162.1:0-20349 GCA_036261425.1 Candidatus Limnocylindria bacterium
AGATCCGGCTCCGCATCGACGATCTCCTCGATCGTGACGTCGTCGTTGTTGAACAGCGTGACGTCGTACCCGGCGTCCTCGTCGAGGATGTCGGCCATGAGTGCCAGGAAGTCCGGATTGTCGTTGACCACGCTGATGCGCGGCGGTCGGCTCGTCATGGGCTCTTCGATCCCCCTGGGTGAACGGCGGGCAGTCCGAGCGAACACCGAGTATAGGGCGGGGTCGGTCATCGTCCACTGGAGGGCACCCGGACGCATCGGTATCCTGTGGCCGGGTCCCCGTAGCTCAGTGGACAGAGCAGCCGCCTTCTAAGCGGCCGGTCGCAGGTTCGAATCCTGCCGGGGACGCCACAACAAACGACTCGGGAGCGTGAGCGTCAGACGACGATCATGGTTCGGGCTCGCCGGCTCAGGTGTCGGCATGCAGTCGCGGCGCGTAGTAGCGCAAGAAGAGCTGGGCGACGAGTTCACGGCGGCTCTGAACGCCGACCTTCGCGAAGATGGCTTTGATGTGGTCCTGCACCGTGTACGGCGTGACGTACAGGCACTCCGCGATCTCGCGCGTTGACCGACCTTGCATGACCAGGCGAGTCACCTCGCGCTCCCGCTCGGTCAGTCCATGCGCCTCGACGATCAAGGAGGCGATCTGTGGCTCTCGGGCCGGCTGCAGCATCACGGCGACCCGCCCGTCGACCCCGCCGTCGAGCATTGAGGCGTGCGCGACGACCCATCCACCCTCCTTGGTGGGAAGGCGAGCAGTGGCGACCTCGTCCGCGCAACCGTTCGCCGCCTGCCGAGCCTTCTCGGCAAGGCTGACGATGATGAGCGGCATTCCATCCCGCGTGCCGGTCCCGTCGAGCATCGCGGCCAGCCACCGAGTCGCCGCGGCCGACTTGCTCTCGAGCGCGCCATCCGAGTTGAACAGGATGAGGCCGGGCTGACCCGATCCTTCCACCTCGCGGTCAGCCGCCAGCACGGCGCGGCGGATCCCCGTGGCTAGGTGGGGACCCACCGCGGCAACGGTCCGGGCATCCTCTTGGCTGAACGTCCCCTGGTGGCGGTGAAGTGCCACGCACCCCCAGCTCGTGTTGCCGTCGAGGAACATCGCCCTGAGCTCGTCTCCGTCTTGGTAGCCGTGAGGCCCCAGCACGCGGACATAGCGCGGGCTTCGCGCGAGGTCACCATCGGTAGCCTGGCTCAAGATGCCCACCGGTGGCGCCTGGCGCGCCAGGTCGGCGAACTTGTTGACGTCGTCCTCCAGGAACTCGTTGGCGGCAAGGTCCATGAGGTGGTCGGTCCCAATCTCCCGCGTGAAGTGGCTGGTGGGCAGGAGCGTCGCGGGATCCAGGCTGAGCCAGCACGAGCTGTCGAAGGGCACAAGATCGGCGAGGGCCTGATCTGCCGCCTCGAAGAGAGCATCGAGCGTCAGCCCACGGTGGACCAACGAGATGAACGCTCGGTGCTGCTCGGGTGGCAGGCGGGCCATCGAGCGATTATGGCGCCGCTCCATCCTGCAGAGGAAGACGCGAATCCCTCATTTCTGGGATGGACCGGGGAGACCGTCGTTCGTAGGGTGCAGCCAAACAGCCGATGCGGTGAGAGTTGTGGCGAAATCAGGCGACGTGATCGAACACCCGGTAACGGGGGAGCGGGTGGTCTGGCGGAGCGTGGCGGAGGACACCGACGGCAAACTGCTCGAGCTCGAGCTGTTCGCGCGGCCCGGCGGATTCGTGGCGGCCGCCCACGTCCATCCCGGGCAGGAGGAGCGTTTCGAGGTGGCCTCCGGGACCTTGATCATGCTGGTCGATGGTCAGGAGCGAACACTGCGTGCCGGCGATGTGGCCGTAGTCCCTGCCGGCCGGCCGCACGCCTGGTGGAATGGAGGGTCTGACGAGGTCCACATCAGAGGCCAGATCAGTCCGGCGCTCCGGACTGAGCATTTCTTCGAGACCTTCTTCGGACTGGGCAAGGACGGCAAGACCAACCGCAAGGGCCTCCCCAACCCCCTCCAGCTCGCCGTGCTGATGCGTGAGTACGAAGACGAAATGAGGCTGGCCAAGCCACCATTCATCGTCCAACGGATGCTCTTCGCGCCGCTCGCCGTGCTCGGGCGGGCCCTCGGTTATCGGAGCCGGTACCCTCATCACAGCGCGGCACCTTCGCCGATGGAGCCCACTGCTCCCACGCGGCAACCCGATGCATGATGACCCGAGCGTGACTGACAAGGTTGAGACGAAGGACGGCGCACAGGTGGACGCCCGAAGGTTTGGGGTACGCATCGCGGCGGCCTCGTTGATCCTCGACGCGGGATTCGGCGTGGCCATGCCAATTGCCCTCACGCATCTGGACCGCACCGGTGAGCTACCCATGACGCCGTGGGGGTTTCGCGCGTTCAGCGGCCCGTTCGAGCAGCTCGGCCGAGATCGGTTCGCCATCCTGGGCTGGTCGCTGGTAGCGGTGTGCGCGCTCGACGTGGTGGCTGGTGTCTGGCTCTGGCGGGAGCGTCGGCGCGGCGCGATCCTCGCTTTGGCGACGACGCCCGTGGCCTTCAGTCTCGCGGTCGGGTTCGCCCTTCCGTTCATGCTCCTCCCGGCGCCGATCCGCGCAGCACTCATCGTCGCCGGCCGGCGAAATCTCCGATAGTGCGGTTGTGCGTGACCTGATCCTGGCCGAGATGGGGTACGTGCTCGAGTCGTTCTACGAGCTCCCGCGCCACTGGGTGGCCGAGACGCGGCGCGCCGTCCTGGCCTCTTCGGCCGTGCGCGTGGTCGACGCCGCCCTGCTGCAGGGCGCGGGGGACGCCATATCGATGCCTGCGGCGATGGCGGTCGGATCGCGCCGTCAGGCCCTTGCCAGCTCCTCCAGCAGCCGCACCGCCGTTCCAAGGCCGTCCTCCGCGGCCATCCGCTCGGCCAGACGCCGAGCCGCCTCGCGCATGGGCCGATCGGTGCCAGTTGCCAGCGCGGCGTCGGCCAGGCGGTCGGCCTGCAGCTGGTTCACCGGCTGGGGCTCAGGTGCCACGCCCAGCCGATGGAGGCGCATGGCCCAGTAGCGCTGGTCCCCGACGTGGGGCACCACGACGGAGGGCACCCCCGCCACGCAGGCCGCATGCGTCGTGCCCGCGCCGCCGTGGTGGACGATCGCGGCGGCCCGCGGGAAGAGCGACCGATGGTCGAGGTGACCGGGGGCGACGAACAGGCTCGCCGAGTCAGGCAGACCGGTCGCCGGACGCTGCAGCACGACGCGCTGCCCGCCACGGAGGAGGACCTCGACGGCCGCGGCGATGGTCGCGGACGGCGTGCCCGCCATCGAGCCGAAGGTGATCACGATCGGCGGGGCGCCATCGGCCAAGAAGGCCGCCAGGTCGTCGTCCGGTGCGGTGGCGGGCCGCCGGTCGAGCCACGCGCCCGTGACGTGGGTGCCGCGCGGCAGGTCGGCGGGAACCGGCACGATGGCCGGGGAGCAGGCCACCATGTGGAGGTGCGGCGACCGCGCCCGGAAGAGCGGCACGCCGGATTGTTCGCTGCCGGCGCGGCGCAGGAGCTCTGCCAGGGGCCTCCCGGCGCGGGCGATCGCCCGGTCGAGCATCCACCAGCCGAGCCGGTTCGCCGGGCCGAGGTTCGGCATGCCGGGCGGCGGGGCCGTCGCCGTCGGCAGCAGGACCGGGTCGAACACGACGCTGGCCCAGCGCAGGTCGGCATCCAGGGCGGCGGCATGGGCCAGGGAGTGAATCCCGTGCAGGAGCACGACGTCGTGACCCGGAAGGAGCTCGCGCAGCTGTCGATAGTGCGCCTCGCCGTCGGCCAGGTGGTAGTCGCGCAGGACGGCGACCTGGTCCATCGCGCTTCGGGAGGCCGCCTCCGCCGCCACCGAGGCGATGCGCGCCGGATCGGCATGAGGCCCTGCCACCTCCACGCGGACGCCCTGCTGCGCCAGCGTCGACCGATGGACCGGCCAGGTGACGGCGGTGACCTCATGCCCTCGCTCCGCCAGCCGGCGCGCCAGCTGCCGAAAGGGCGCCACGTCCCCGGTGGTGCCGACCGTGGCCAGCGCGATCCTCATCGGTCCTCCTACAGCGCGGCGAAGCTCCGCGGCGCCAACCTTGGCCCGTAGCGCGGCGCAACGATACCGGCCACCTCCAAGAGCCGCTGCACGCGGCCGCGCTGGCCGCGATACGCCTCGAGGAGCTCGAGCATGCGCGCGTCGTCGGCCCGCGGCTCCCGTGCCAGCGCCCAGGCCACCATGTTCGGCATGTGATAGTCGCCGACGCTCACCGCGTCGGGGTCCCCGAAGGCGCTGCGCAGGACCTCCGCCACCGTCCAGGGACCGATGCCGGGCAGCGACCGAAGCCGCGCGGCCGCTTCGGTGGGGCCGGCGGCCGCCTCGAGCCAGGCGGCTCGTGTGGCTGCGCGGCGGATGACGTCGGCGCGCCGCCGCTCGACGCCGAGCGGATGGAAGGCGTGGTACGGCAGCGCGGCCAGCGCCTCCGGCGTCGGGGGCAGGAGCAGCGCCTCCGGCCCCGGTGCTCGCGTGCCGTAGCGGCGGAGGAGCGCGGCGTACGAACGAAACGCCTCGGTGCCCGTCACCTTCTGCTCCAGCACGGCCGGGACCAGGGCATGGAAGATCCGGCCGCTGCGGGGAAGGCGCAGGCCGGGATGGCGACGCTGGATGCGGCGGAGGATCGGGTGCCGGGCGACGAACCGCTCCGGCTCGTCCTCCTCGCCGATGAGCGTCGCGGCGCCACCCAGCGCCGTGGCGGCTCCGTCACCCCAGGCGCCCGCACTGATCACCGTCGGCCCGCGGACCTGCAGGCGCAGCGTGGCCGGTCCATCTGCCGTGTGGAAGGCGAGCCACGCCTCGTGCGGGGCGAGACGGATGGTGCGATCACCGCGGCCATGCCGGAGCGGGCCGAGCGTCTCGACCAGGTCGAGCGGCCCTCGAAGCGCCAGCTGCTCGTCGATCACCGGCGCATCGACAGCAGGATGGGCGACCTCCCGGCCTGCGTGTGCTCGAGTTCCTGCCGGCTGCGGATGCCGCGATATCCCTCGCCCACGATGAGCTGGGCGCAAGCGCCGCCCAGCGACGCGCCGGGTCCGGGCAGGAGGACGACGTCGGGCGCGTACTCCCGCAGGGCCACCCGGAACGCCGAAGCGAAGTTGAACGTGGTCGATGGCTGGCGGACCAGCGCGCCCTCCGCGAGGGCAGAGGTGTCGGCCGACCAGGGCGTGTGCCGCACGCCGCGATCGTCCACCAGCGCCACGTTCGGGCGCTGCCAGCGCAGCTCCCCGAGGCCTTCGCGGGCGCGCGCAGCGCTGAGGGCGCGGTGTGGCGTGTGCCAGCCGTGACCGGCGGCCTCGAACGGGAAGGTGCGCGAGCCGACGGTGACCGACGGCAGCGTGGCGGCAATCTCTCCCAGCGCGGACGAGAGGCCCCCGAGGACGACGTGCGACCCGAGCTCCAGGGCCGGGACGACGCCATCGTCGGCGTGCTCGAGTGCGGCGTCCACGGCGGCCCGGCGGTCAGGCACCGCCTCCCACGCCGCGTCGGTCAGCGGATAGACCAGCTCGGCGGTCGGGCCCGCCTCGAGCGGCTCCTCCGCAGCGAGTCCCAGCTGCTGGACGACCCGGAAGGCGTCGGCGACGTCGAGCACGCCGGCCGCCGCCAGGGCCGTGTACCAGCCGACGGAGCTGGCCACGGCCACCACGACCTCGTGGTCGTCGGCGATCCGCTCGGCGTCGAGCAGGCCGGCCAGGAAGATCAGCGGCCAGCCGTTCGCGGGGCGCAGGTGCACGGCAGGGTCGAATCGATCGGCGGCGTCGATCTCGGCAAGCGGCGGCAGCCCCAGATCGGCACGGATGGCATCCGCGGCGCGGACCCACCGATGCTCGGCCGGCAGGGTCCCCAGCGACCGCGGCCCGTAGCTGCCCGGACCTGGAAAGGCGACGGCGGCCCGCGTCACGAGTTCGAGGTCGCCGTGCGGCGCCGGCCGACGGCAGCCACCGCCGTCGAGACGATCTGGTCCACCCCCACCAGCACGGCGGCCGTGGCCGGGCCGAGCGGCACGAACGAGTCGACGGCTCGGACCGATGACCAGCGACGCCCGACGCGATGCTCGGCCAGGTCGGCGACGACGGCGTCGGCCACGCCCCCGCCGGTGGCGCGGCACTCGTCGACGACCACGACGGTGCCGACATCGGCCGCGTGCTGGCGGATGGCATCGGTCGGCAGCGGGTTCAGCCAGCGCAGATCCAGGACCCTCACGCGCAGGTCGTGCTCATCGGCCAGGCGCTTGGCGGCCTGCAGGCTCAGGCGCAGTCCATTGGCGTAGCTCACGAGCAGGACGTCGGCGTCCTCATCGGTCGCGCCGTGCACGCCGACCTCACCGGGCAGGAGCAGGTCCGGGGGTGGGGGATAGTCGACCAGCCAGCCGGCATCACCTTCGACGTGCAGGTCTCGCTCGTGGTAGAGCGCGATCGGCTCGAGGAAGACGACGACCCGACCGTCCTCCCTGGCCATGGCCACGGCGCCGCGGAACATGCGGGCCGCGTCGTCGCCCCGGGACGGCACCGCCAGCACCAGGCCCGGGATGTCGCGCAGGGCGCCGATGCTGTTGTCGTTGTGGAAGTGACCGCCGAATCCCTTCTGGTAGGCGAGGCCAGCCACGCGCACCACCATCGGGTTGCGGAACTGCCCGGAGCTGAAGAACTGCAGGCTGGCGGCCTCGCCGCGCAGCTGGTCGATGGCGTTGTGGACGTAGGCCAGGTACTGGATCTCCGGCACCGGGAGCAGGCCGATGTGTGCCGCCCCCTGCGCGATGCCCAGGATGCTCGTCTCGTCGAGCAGGGTGTCGAAGACGCGCGCCGGGCCGAAGCGCTTCTGGAGGCCGCTCGTGAGCCCATACACGCCACCCTTGCGTCCCACGTCCTCCCCGAAGACGATGAGCTCCGGCCGGCGCAGGAGCTCGTCGGCGAGCGCGGCGTTCAGGCAGCCGGCCAGCGTTCGGGCGGTGGGCAGCGTCGCCTCCTCGGGCAGATGGCCGCCGAAGGAGCCGACGCGCACCTCGGTGTTGACCTGTGGCCGCCGCCCTTCTGCCGCGACGCGATCCGGGTGGTCCGGGGCCATCGGCGCCACGACCTCCTCGGTCGTCTGGAGCCGAGGGCGGCGGGCCGCCTCCTCGGCCACGGCCTGGACGCGCGCCCGCGTATCGCGCACCAGGTCGCGCAGCTGTGCGGGGGTCGCGACGCCCAGCTCGACCAACCTCCGCGCGTTGCGGAGCAGCGGGTCGCGCGCCTCGATCCGCGCGATCTCCGCCATGGAGCGGTAGCTCTGCTCCGCGTCGCTGCCGGCGTGCCCCCACAGGCGCACGGTGCGCAGGTGGAGGAACGCCGGCTGCCGGCTGACGCGCACGTACTCGACCGCCGCGTCGACGGCGGTCCACACCTCGTCCAGCTCCCCGTCGGCCAGGAAGTAGCGCAGGTGGGGCAGGTTGCCGAAGCTGGAGGCGATCCAGCCCTCGGGGGTCGGGACGCTGATGCCGGTGTCGTTGTCCTCGCAGACGAACAGGATCGGCATCGGCAGCCCCATCCGCACCGCGTACCGGGCCGTGTTGATGCCGGACAGGGCGGTCGCGTGGTTCGCGCTGGCGTCCCCGAACGAGACCACCACGAGCGCGTCGCTCGGGAGCTCGGTTTCCACCCGTAGCCGCCTGGCCCGCGCCAGGCTGAAGGCGAGGCCCATGGCCTTCGGCAGGTGGCTGGCGATGGTGCTGGTCTGTGGCGGGATCCACATCGGCCGGCTGCCCCAGACCTTGTGCCGGCCCTGGCTGATCGGGTCCTGGCTCGACGCCACCACGCCCAGCAAAGTGTCAAGGGTGGGCGTGCTGCCGGCGAGCTGGCGCGCCCTGGCCATCACGAAGCCGCCGGACCGATAGTGGAGGAACGCGGGATCGTCGACGCGGAGGCGGGCGCCGACGACCGCGTTGTTCTCATGGCCGGCCGAGCCGATGGTGTAGAAGCTGCGGTTCGTCTTCTTGAGCTCGCGTGCGGCGACGTCGAGCTGACGGGAGGTCAGCTGGTCCTCGAAGAGCGCCAATGCCGCTCCGGCCGTCAGCCCGCCCGCTTCCGTCAACGGTGCGTCGGCCGGCAGCCGGGCGCTCGCCGGCTCGGCGGATTCGAGATAGCGGTCGAGCTGCTGCTCGACGATGGCAACGCGGTCCCAGGTCATGCGGCGGTATCGGCTCGGATGCTGGAGGGCGGTCGGGCCATGATACCGTCGCCGCCGGGACCTATCTGCGGATGGGGAAGTCTGCGCCGCCGGTTCCGGCGATGACGATGGCGATGACCGCGAGGTGGGCGGCCACGGCTGCGAGCCGGGAGGTAACGAGGGGGTCGCGAAGCCAGCGCCGAATCATGGAGTTCGCTCCTGGTCGGTGCGCCGCGCGGACCCGGTGCCCGCGCGTGAGCACTCGCCCATGGAAGCCGATGTGCACTTACTGGCCGCTTACCACCGGCTTACTGGCCGGCTCGTCGGGGTTCAGCCGCCGACGGAGATGAGCACGATGCCGAGCAGCGCGAGGGCCACGCCCAGCTGACCGAGTCGCGGGAGATGCTCACCGATCAGGAAGCGCGCCAGCAGCATGGTGACGATCGGGTACAGGCCGGTCAGGGCGGCGGCCAACCCGATGGGCATGAGGCCTCGCGCCACGACGTAGAGCGCGTTACCGCCGACGTCGAAGAGGCCCGCCAGCGCGACCAGCCGCCACGGATAGGAGCCGGCGCCGAACCGACCGATGGCCAGCGCCCCGGCCAGTCCGGCCGACGCGGCGCGGCTGAACACGAGCGCCCACAGGGCGTCACCCTGCCGCGCCGCGACGTCGATGAGCACGT
This sequence comes from Candidatus Limnocylindria bacterium, assembly GCA_036261425.1. Classification (GTDB taxonomy): domain Bacteria; phylum Chloroflexota; class Limnocylindria; order QHBO01; family QHBO01; genus JACDBZ01. The sequence continues at coordinate 8,885 of DATAKU010000162.1, forward strand.
ACCAGCTCCCGAAGGCCACCGCTGCCAGTCCCGCCAGCAGCAGTGCCTGGCGGCCGAGCTCCGAGCGCGATGCTCCGCTGGCCGCCGCGGCCGCCGCCGCGGCACACGCCACGCCGATGACCTGGAGCGGGCTGACACTGGCCCCCAGCAGCGCGCCGACCCCGAGCGGGATGGCCAGCGACCCGGCGCCGCTCAGTGCCGTGATCAGTCCCATGCTGCCCAGCGCCATGCCGCGGTACAGGGCCGCCAGGCCGATGGCTCCGGCGACGCCTGCGGCGAGTCCCACCAGGACCGCCGGCAGCCCGGGCATCGGCGGGCGGACGACGGCAGCAGCGATGGCGAGCAGCAGGAGCCCGGCTCCGTGGGCGCCGGCCACGGCGGCCAGCGCTCCGACGCGCCGTGCCGCGCTGGCGCCGGCGAAGTCGCCGGCGCCGAACGAGAGGGCGGCGACGATTCCCGCGGCGACTCCGGCTATCGGCATGCGTACCTCGACTCGATCCGTCGGTCGGGCCGAGGTCCGGCCCATGGTCCAGACTCTAGCGCAGCGCCGGCGCAACCAGCGCCAACCGAATCCGCGACGACCTTCAGTTCTCGGCACGGATCCCGAACGCCGATCCCTCCGCGATGAAGGAAAGCGTCGCGCGGCCGCTTGACAGGCGAGCCGCGCAGGCCGCAGAGTGCCGCGCATCCGAACAGCGACCGCCGTGGATGGCGCCGGCCCGAGCCGGCGGCGGCCGGTCGTCGGCAACGAGGTGCGGGTGGCCGTCGAGCCCATCGAGACGTCAGAACGCCGTGACGGTGCCCAGCGCGCCGTTGCCGCCGTCAGGCTCGAACATCTCGTCAAGCGCTTCGGCGACGTCGTCGCCGTCGACGGGCTGGACCTGGCGATCGCCGATGGCGAGTTCTTCAGCATGCTCGGGCCGTCGGGGTCGGGCAAGACCTCGACCCTGCGCATGATCGCCGGGTTCGAGCAGCCGACCGAGGGGCGCATCCATCTGCACGGCAGGGACGTCACCGGCGTGCCTCCGTTCGACCGCGACGTCAACACCGTCTTCCAGGACTACGCCCTGTTCCCGCACATGAGCGTCGGGGACAACGTCGGCTACGGACTGGTGGTCCGCAAGGTCGGCCGGGACGAGCGTCGCCGTCGGGTCGCCGAGGCGCTGGAGATGGTCCGCCTGACCGGCTACGAGGGCCGGCGTCCGGGGCAGCTCTCCGGCGGTCAGCGGCAACGCGTGGCGCTGGCCCGAGCGCTGGTGAACCGGCCGCGGGTGCTCCTGCTGGACGAGCCGTTGGGCGCGCTCGACCTCAAGCTTCGGGAGGAGATGCAGATCGAGCTCAAGGAGATCCAGCAGGAGGTGGGGATCACGTTCATCTACGTGACCCACGACCAGGAGGAGGCGCTGACCATGAGCGACCGCCTGGCCGTCTTCAACCTGGGCCGCATCGAGCAGGTCGGGACCCCGGCCGAGGTGTACGAGCATCCGGCCACGACGTTCGTCGCCGGCTTCGTCGGCACCTCGAACCTGCTCACCGGGGAGGCGGCCCGCGCGGTCATCGGGCGCGACGGCGTCTTCACCGTCCGGCCCGAGAAGATCCGCCTGGCCGATCCTGCCGTCGCCGCGGCGCCGGACGAGGGATCGGTCCTGGGCACCATCCGCGAGGTCGTGTACCTCGGCCCGGACACCCGGTACGTCGTCGCCCTCCAGGTCGGCGGCGAGCTGGTCGTCACGCAGCAGAACCTGGAGACATCGTCGATGGAGGCGCTCGCCGCCCAGGGCCGGCCGGTCCGGCTGGTCTGGAAGCAGCGCCACGTGTTGAGCCTCGCCCCGAGCGAGGAGCGAATGGGGGATACGGAGGAGAAGGTCAGCCCATGAGGCACCTGCGCGTTCCTGGCTTCATCGTGGGGATCGCCCTGCTCATGGCCGCCTGCGGCGGCGATGCGGCATCGACGGCCACGCCGATCAGCGAGATCGGCGAGGGAGAGGGCGAGCTCAACCTGATCATCTGGGCCGGCTACGCCGAGCGCGGCGACACCGATCCGGCCTTCGACTGGGTCACCCCGTTCGAGGAGGAGACCGGCTGTCAGGTCAACACCATCGACATGACCGATTCGAACAACGGCGTGTCGCTCATGCAGTCCGGCGAGTACGACGGCATCAGCGCCTCCGGCGACGCCACGACCCGGCTGATCGCCAGCGGGCTGGTTGCGCCGGTCAACACGGACCTGTTCGAGAACTACGACAACGTGTTCGACGGGCTCAAGGACCTGCCGCACAACACCGTCGACGGCGTGAACTACGGCGTCCCCCACGGTCGCGGCCCGAACCTGCTGGCCTGGAACAGCGAGGAGCTGGCCGAGGCGCCCACCAGCTGGAGCGTGATCTTCGAGGAGGGGGCCGAGCACGCCGGTGACATCAGCATCTACGACTCCTCGATCTTCATCGCCGATGCCGCGCTGTACCTGATGAACACCCAGCCTGACCTGGGCATCACCGATCCGTACCAGCTCAACGAGGAGCAGTTCGACGCGGCCATCGCCCTGCTCGAGGAGCTCGACGCCAACGAGCCGCTGTACTGGGGCTCGTTCAGCGACCAGATCGCCTCGTACGCCTCCGGCGACGTGGTGGTCGGCACGACCTGGCCATTCCAGGTGAACCTGCTCCAGGCCGATGGCGCGCCGATCGAGGCGATCCTCCCCGAGGAGGGTTCGACCGGCTGGTCCGACACATGGATGATGCACGCCGAGGCGGAGCACCCGAACTGCATGCTGATGTGGATGGACCACATGATGTCGCCGGAGGCGAACGCCCAGGCCACCGTCTGGTTCGGCGAGGCGTCGACCAGCGAGGCGGCCTGCGAGGTGGCCGAGACGCTGGTCCCGGGCCATTGCGAGGCGCAGCACGCCGACGACGAGGCCTACTACGACAAGGTCTGGTACTGGAGCACGCCACAGGAGGACTGCGCCGACGACGACGCGGCCACGACCTGCGTGACCCAGGAGGACTGGGTCGAGGCCTGGACCACCCTGCGCGGATCCTGAGCCACCGATCGGCCCCCGGGGATCCGTCCCCGGGGGCCGGCCCGATCCCCCTTTCGCGATGACCGCTACCGACCTCTCGCCGCCGCCACCGGCGGCCGGCCGCACGCGACGCATCGCCGCGTGGCTGCACCGGCATCCCGGGGCCCAGGTCCGCCTGCTCCTCGCCGGGCCGCTGGGCTGGATGGTGCTGGCCTACCTCGGGTCGCTGGCCATCCTGCTGCTCGGTGCCTTCTGGGACCGCGATCCGTTCACCGGGCAGGTGGAGCCGTTCGCCTGGAGCCTGGACGCGTTCGCGTCGATCCTCTCCAACCCGGTCTACCAGACCATCGGCGTCCGGACGTTCGCCATCGCTGCGGCCGTCACGGTGACCGATGCGCTGCTCGCCTTCCCGATCGCGTACTACATGGCCCGCGTCGCCAGCCCTCGGGTCCGAGGCCTGATGATCGTGGCGATCCTGATGCCGCTGTGGGCCGCCTATCTCGTCAAGGTCTACGCGTGGCGCACGATCCTGCAGGGCAACGGCATCCTCGAGTGGGTGCTCACCCCGCTGGGCCTCGACGCCCCCGGACTGGGGCAGATCCTCAACAGCTGGGTGGTCCTGAGCTACCTGTGGCTGCCGTACATGATCCTGCCGATCTTCGCCGGGCTCGAACGCATCCCGAACTCGCTGCTCGAGGCGTCCGGCGACCTCGGCGCGAAGGGCGGCGCCACCTTCCGACGGGTCGTGCTGCCGCTCGTCTTCCCATCGGTGGTGGCCGGCTCGATCTTCACCTTCTCGCTCAGCCTGGGCGACTACATCACGCCGGACCTGGTCAGCGACGCGAAGCTCATCGGCAACGTCATCTACGACAACTCCAGCCTGGGCAACCTGCCGCTGGCCGCGGCCTACTCGCTGCTGCCCATCGCGGTGATGGTCGGCTACCTGCTCGTCGCTCGGCGCCTCGGCGCCTTCGAGTCGCTGTGAGAGGCCCGGGCCGTGGCTGAGTCGCGCCTCGTCCGCGTTGCGCTGCGGGTGGCATCGGTCCTGGTGCTCGCGTTCCTGTACCTGCCGCTCGTCATCCTGGTCATCTACGCCTTCAACGAGAGCCGCACCCAGGCGTGGCCTCCGACCGGCTTCACGCTCGACTGGTTCGGCGAGGCGGCGGCCAACGGAGCCGTGCGGCGCGCGGTCCTGAATTCGCTGCTGGCCGGCCTCGGGGCCACGGCCATCGCGCTGGTCCTCGGCACGCTTGCGGCGTTCGCGGTCCATCGGTTCAGCTTCTTCGGGCGGGAGACGGTGTCGTTCCTGTTCATCCTGCCGATCGCGCTGCCGGGCGTCGTCACGGGCATCGCCCTGCGGACGACCTTCCAGACCGTGGGCGTCGACTTCGGCCTGTTCACGATCATCGTGGGGCACGCCACGTTCTGCGTCGTCATCGCATACAACAACGTGATCGCCCGGCTGCGGCGGCTGCCGCGCTCGCCCGAGGAGGCATCGGCCGACCTGGGGGCCGACACGTGGACCACGTTCCGGCGCGTGATGCTGCCCGGCATGGGCACCGCCCTGCTGTCCGGCGGGCTGCTGGCCTTCGCGCTGTCGTTCGACGAGGTCATCGTCACCAACTTCACCGCGGGCCCGGGCACGCAGACGGTGCCGATGTGGATCCTGGCGGCGATCCAGCGACCGGTGGAACTCCCGGTCGTCAACGTCGTGGCGTTCGTCCTCATGCTCCTGTCCTTCATCCCGGTCTACCTTGCGGCCCGGGTGAGCGCCGGCGGAGGTGGCGGGCGGCTCTGACCCGATCGTCCCCCTGCACGCGCTCGGGGCGAGGCGTAGGCTAGGGATCTCCCGGCCATCCCGAGCGCCGGTTCGCCAAGGGAGTCCCCAACCCGTGTCCGCCTCCGTTCCGACGTCCACCCCCTCGACCCTGCGTGGCTGGCGCGTCGCCGCCATCGCCGGGGTCGCCATCCTCGCTGTCGCGGCCGGCGTGGCCGCCGGCGGATTCCTGCTCACCTCCCGCCCTGCCGGGGTCGGTGGGGCGGCCGCCTGGGTCCCGTCCGACGCGGCGTTCTACCTCGAGCTGCGCGTCGAGCCGTCGGAGACCCAGGACGCGGCGCTCCGCGAGATCCTGGCCCGCTTCCCGGCCATCGAGGAGCTCGATCTCGAGCGGCCGCTGACGGAGCAGCTGGGCGAGCACCTCGACCAGATGCTGGCCGAGGAGGGCGCCGAGGTGAGCTGGTCCGAGGACGTCGAGCCATGGTTCGACGGCCGCGTGGCGATCGCCGTCCCCGAGCTGCCGGCCGGGGTGATGGCCCCGACCATGGACGCCATGACGGCCGCCGACGCCCCCGACGTGGTCATGCTCGTCGGCGTCACCGATCGTGCCGCGGCCGAGCACTCGATCGACCGGATCATCGCCGAGGCCGAGATGCGCGAGCCGATGTCGTTCTCCGAGACGGAGCACGCCGGTGTGACCATTCACGTCGCCGAGGGCGATGAGGGCGCCTGGGCGCTCACCGACGACCAGCTTCTGCTCGGGGCGAGCGCGGACGCCATCCGTGGCGCGATCGACGCTCACGAAGACGCGGGCACCACGCTGGCCGAGGCCGATCACGTGGCCGACCTGGCCGCGCAGCTGCCGTCGGACTGGCTGGCCTTCGGCGTCTACGACTTCACCGATGCGGTCTCCGCCTCGTTCGACGCGGCCGCCGAGGCGTCGCCGGCCATCAGCGAGGCGTTCCGCGACCTCATGGATGGCCAGCCACTGCGCGGCGCGATGGCCATGTCGGCCGAGGGCGACCGGCTCGCCTTCGAGAGCGTGAGCGCCGCGCCGACCGGCGACCTGGCGGCTGTCAACGCCGACCGAGGGCTGGCGGCCGAGGTGCCGGCCGATGCGCTGTACTACGCCGAGGGCGGCAACATCGGACGGTCGCTGCAGGCCGTCATCGGACCGATGAAGGAGGCCATCAGCGCCTCCCCGGAGGGCGCGGAACAGCTTCGCACCTTCGAGGCGGCCATCGGCGTCGATGCCGAGGAGCTGGTCAGCTGGATCGGTGACGGCGCCATGGCGGTCGGCTGGGACGGCGCCGAGGCGTATGCGGGCATGGTCCTCGTCCCCACCGACGTCGACGCGGCCAGCCGGCGCCTGGGGCAGCTGACCACCTTCGCCTCGCTGGGCGCCATGGATCCCGAGGCTGGCATCACCGTCGAGGAATCGACCGTGGCGGGCGCCGATGTCACGACCATCCGCTGGGCTGATCCCGGGAGCCAGGAGCTCGGAGAGCTCGGCCCGTCCGCGGTGTCGGTGCAGTACACCGTCACCGACGACCGCGCCGTCATCGGCTTCGGCGAGCAGTTCGTGGGACGAGTGCTCGAGCTCGAGGCGGCGGACAGCCTCGCCTCGCAGGCGCGCTACACCGATGCCGTCGCCGCCCTGGGTGGGGCGTCGAATGCGGGCGTCACCTGGCTCGACATCACCGGCGTGCGCGCCGCCGTCGAGGCGGCCATGGGTCCGATGCTCGACGCCGCCGACCCTGAGGGCACCTACGAGACGGAGATCGCTCCGTGGCTGGCGCCGCTCGATCGGCTGGTGTCGGTGGTCCGCGTGGAGGGCGACCTCCTCGTCCAGCAGGGCGCGCTCCTGGTCGAGTGAGCGCGCCGCCCCTGCCGGAGCCGCTTCGCCCCCTCGCCGGTGCCCCGGTCGAGCCGGGCGTGGCCCCCGCCGAGCGGCTGCTGCGTGGCGCCGGCGTGGAGCCCTACGCCTGGAGCAACGCCCCGGGCGATCGGTACGGCGCGCACGACCACGGCTACGAGAAGCTGCTGGTGTGCGCGGCCGGCTCGATCACGTTCCTCGTCGGTCCCGACGAGATGCCGGTCGAGCTCGGCGCCGGCCAGGGGTTCGTGCTTCCGGCCGGGACCCGGCACGCGGCCATCGTCGGGCCGGACGGCTGCACCTGCCTGGAGGGGCATCGGCCCTAACGCTTGCGGGACCGCGAGGCCGCGGCTCGCGCATCGGCCTCGAAGCGGTTGTCGACGTACCAGCGCTTGCCGGCGCGCCTCGCCCGCAGGGAGTCTGCGAAGTAGGCGAGCGGAAAGGCGATGCCGTGGCGCTCCCACTGGCGCACGTGCTCCAGCTCGTGCGCGAGCTCCTCGTCCGTCAGCGGACGCCAGGCAAGGATGTGGCGGCCGATGGTGATGGCCAGCCAGTCGCGAAGGAACAGCCGGCCGATCGGGCGCAGCCACGGTAGGACGTGGACGCGCGGCGCCTTCACGCGTCGCGTCCTCCGACCAGGAGGTCGCGACGGTCGCCCCAGCGGTCGAGGAAGCGGTAGAAGTTGCGCTTGCTCAGCCGATCGCGCTCGGCCTCGGGCAGCGCTTCCCAGCCGCGGTGCTCGTGGCGCACGAACGGCAGCGGCTCGGTCCGCACCGCCTTCCAGCCGGCGTCTCGGACCGCGAAGCTGAAGTCGAGGTCGGCGTTGCGGTACCACTGGAAGCGGCGGTCGAAGCCACCGACGGCGCGCAGCGCCGCGCGGCGGACCGCCAGGCAGTACGCCTCGATGGCGTCCACCTCGCCGGGTGGCGCATCGGTGAACAGGCGCAGGTCGTCGCTGGTCACGCCCCAGCCACCGGCGATGCCGACCTCGGGGTGCTCGAAGGCGGCCAGCAGCGGCGCCCATGCGTCGCCCACCGGCTCCAGGCTGGTATCGAGCAGCACCGTCACCTCCCCGCGCGAGCGCCCGAGGCCGAGCGTTCGGGCGTCGGCCCAGCCGAGCCGCGCCGCGCTGGGCACGGGCTGCGGCTCGACGGGCAGCGGCACGCTGGCCAGCGCCGGCTCGAGCGCGAACGACGGCGCGTTGGCGACCACCACCAGCTCCCACGGCTCCGATGGCGGGTGGGCCGCCAGCCCGGCCAGGAACCGGGCCAGGTCGTCGGGATGATCGTCCGCCACCACCTGGAGCGAGAGCGCCACGCTCGCGGGGTCGTCGAGCAGCACCGGCAGCGGCGCGGCATCGCCCTGCGCCAGGATCGGGCGCGCCGTCGAGCCGGAGGCGCTGTCCTGCGCCTCCCAGCCCAGGGCGGCGAGCTCGTCGCGCAGCGCATCGGCGCGTTGCCAGTCGCGGCGCTCGCGCGCGGCCGACCGCTCGTCCAGCAGGCGCTGGACGTCATCCGGAAGCGAGTGTGGGTCGGGCATGGAACCGAAGTACTCCTGGGGCTGAGTCGAACGTACCGGGCGGTTCGAGACCACTGCAACCGTACTATCCGACCACGAGCCACACGCACCGCACCTGCCCGTGCGAGCGTGATGCGTGCCCACACGAGGATCAGATGCACCGATGATGACGAACGAGGTCGGGAGGCTGCTGACGGCGTCCGAAGTCGCCGAGATGCTGCACCTGCACGTGAACACCGTCAAGCGGCTCGGCGACCGGGGCGAGCTCCCGTTCTTCCGGGTCTGCAAGCGGGGGGATCGCCGCTTCCGCTACGAGGACGTGCTCGAGTTCCTGCATCGCAGCAAGTAGCCGCCCGCACTTCTCACCCGGCTCCCACGCCGGGTGTGCCTCCTGCCAGGGGGCCGCAGACGACCGCCGAGGTGCCATCTCTCGGCGGTCGTCCGCATCTGTCGCATAATCGCGCGGACCGATGAGTGACGAACCCACGCTCCGGCTCGAGGAGGGCCGACGCCTCCTCGATGCCGGCGACCACGACGGCGCCCTGCGCGTCCTGGCCCAGCTCACCGGCCACCCCGACCCGGAGCTTTCCGGTGAGGCGTGGCTGCTGATCGGCACGGCCCGCTACCGGGCCGACGACGAGCCCGGGGCGCTGGCCGCCTGGCAGCAGGCCGCGAACGCCGGCGGCGGGCTGGCCTGGCTCGGCTCGCGCAGCGTCGCCGAGCAGCTCGTCCGCGACGGTGACCTGGAGGGTGCCATCGGCGCGTACCGGGAGGCGGATCGACGGGCGCCGCCCGAGGAGCGCGGCGCCATCGCCAACCGGATCGCCTGGTTGCTCAAGGAGACCGGGCACGACTTCGCGGCCCGGCGGCAGTTCAACCGGGCCCGGGGCGCCTACGCGACCTACACCGGCTACGTGACCCTGGCGATCATCGCCCTGTGCGTCGGGCTGTTCGGCGTCGACGTGGCCCTCAGCGGCGGCGCCCCCCTGTCGGGCGGCGTGTTCGGCGGCACCACGGGGCCGCTGGGCGAGCAGCACCTGATCAACGCCTTCTTCGTGGCCAATGGGGAGTGGTGGCGCATCTTCACCAGCGCCTTCTTCCACCTCGGGCTGATCCACCTCGGCTTCAACATGTACGTGCTGTACCTGTACGGCACCATCGTCGAGCGCATGTACGGACCGATCGAGTACGCGGCCATCTACCTGCTCTGTGCCGCCGGAGGAAGCGTCCTCACGATCCTGGTGGATCCGAACCAGTTCGCCCTCGGCGCGTCGGGTGCCATCTTCGGGATCATCGGCCTGCTCTTCGCCGTGTCGCGCCGCCACCACGCCGTCGTCGGCCGCGAGGCGCGCTCGATGATGGCCGGCATCGGCAGCTACCTCGTCTTCCTCCTGCTGTTCACCTTCCTCATGCCCGGCATCAGCTGGACCGGGCACCTGGGCGGCCTGGCCGTCGGTGCCGTGCTCGGCTACCTGCTGCCGCCGAGCCACGTGAGCACCATGGCCAGCATGTGGCGCGCCCCGACGGGGGAGCGGCTGAGCGGGGCCATGCCGGCCGCCCTGCGGCTGGCGGTCTATGCGGGCGTGGCGGTGCTCCTGGTCATCGGCTCATCCGTCGCCGTCGGTCGGCTGGGGTAGCGCCGGCACCGGACCGGATGTGGCATCCTGCGGGCCATGTGCTTCGACACCGATGCCCGCCCGCCCCTCCCGCCGATCCGCGGAGGCTCGGTCGACGCGCGCGACCTGGTGCTCTCCAGCCGTGACGGCACCGCGTTCGCGGCCCACGCCGCGCGCGCCGAGGACGCCGGAGGCGCCGGGATCGTCGTCATCCCGGACATCCGCGGCCTCTTCCCGTACTACGAGGAGCTCGCGCGGCGCTTCGCCGAGGCCGGCGTGCACGCGGTGGCCATCGACCAGTACGGCCGCACCGCGGGGGTGGAGAAGCGGCGCGAGGGCTTCGACCACGAGCCGCACGTGGCCTCGTTCCATCCGCCCGGCGCCAACGACGACGTGGCGGCGGCCGTTGCCTACCTGCGCTCGCCCGAGGGGGGCGAGGCGGAGCGGATCCACACGGTCGGGTTCTGCATGGGCGGTCGCGTCAGCCTGCTTCAGGCGGCCGCCGGCCTGGACCTGGCCGGGGTGATCGGCTTCTATCCCTGGCCGGTCGGCCCGAACCGCGCCGGCCTGCCGGCGCCGGTCGACGAGGCGCCGCGCTTCGGCTGCCCGGTGCTGGCCATCTATGGCGGCGGCGACCAGGGCATCGGCCCCGAGGCGCGAGACGCGTTCGACCGCGCGCTGGATGCGGCCGGGGTCGAGCACCGCACGATCGTCTACCCCGACGCGCCGCACGGCTTCTTCGACCGCCGGGCGGCCGACTGGGCCGAGGCGAGCGCCGATGCCTGGAACGAGGTCCTCGCCTTCCTGGGCGTGCCTCAGGACTCCTCGGCCGGGTAGACCGGCACCTCGCGCGCCCGCGCGTGAGCGATGACCTCGGTGCCGACCTCGAGCGTCGAGCTCGAGGGCGTGGCCGCCTCGAGCTCCAGGCCGTCCGGGCTGCGCAGCACGTGGTGCACCTCCGAGCCGTGGAACACGCGCCGCACGATGCGGAGGACGTGTTCCGGCGCCGGCGGCGTCGACAACCGCTCGACCGGCAACATGTGGAGCTGCTCCGGCCGCAGCAGCACCTCGGCGCGGGCCCCGTCCGGGAGCCCGGCCTGCGAGCCGTTCGGTGCCCGGAAGCGTCCGACCAGGGTCTGGACCTCGCCGCGGATCATCTCCCCGGGCAACAGGTTGGCCTCGCCGACGAACCCGGCCACGAAGCGGTTGACCGGGCGCAGGTAGAGCTCGTCCGGCGTCGAGATCTGCTCGATGCGCCCGGCGCGCATGACGGCGACCCGGTCGCTGATCTCCAGCGCCTCGCTCTGGTCGTGGGTCACGAAGACCGTGGTGGCGCCGGCCGCGCGCAGGATCTCGCGCACCTCCCCGCGGAGCTGCGCCCGCAGCGTCGCGTCCAGGCTGCTGAACGGCTCGTCGAGCAGGATCAGCGCCGGGTCGGGGGCCAGCGCCCGCGCCAGGGCCACGCGCTGCTGCTGGCCGCCCGACAGCTGATGGGGCATGCGCTGGCCGAGGCCGGCCAGGCCAACCAGCTCCAGCAGCTCGTCGCGGCGCCGGCGCCGCTCGCGCTGCGGCACCTTGCGGATGCTGAGCGCGAACTCGACGTTGTCGCCCACGGTCATGTGGCGAAACAGGGCATAGTGCTGAAACACAAAGCCG
>DATAKU010000165.1:0-18915 GCA_036261425.1 Candidatus Limnocylindria bacterium
ATCTCGAACAGGCCCGGGTTGGCCCCGATGATCGCCAGTACCTCGCGGCCCTGCGGCGTGTCGCTCATGGCCCCGGTGGCGAAGATGGTGGCGCACACCTCGCTGGCCACCAGGAACTCCATGATGTCGACGGCCGGGTCCATCCGGCCACCCATGTCGAAGGTCAGTGCCACGGCCGCGCCGGCATCCGGGATGGTGCGGAAGGTCTGCGCCGATCCCGCGGCGACGCGGTTCCCGGCACGGCACCGGCTTCCGACCGGTGGCGTGCTGGGCACGGGCGTGGCAGGGCCCGGGCTGGCGGTCGGCAGCGGCGTGATGCCCGGATCACCGCTCACCAGCAGCACCCAACCCGGCTCGATGAGGTTGCGGTCGCTGGCGAGCGACGGGTAGCGGTCCACGTTCCACGCCACCAGCTGGTCGACGCTGGTGTCATAGGCCCGCGCGATGGCCATCAGGCCCTCGCCGCGCACGACGGTGTGGGTCGTCCCGGTCGGGGGAGCCGGCGACGGCGAGGTCTCCGGCGCAATCGTGGCGGTGGACGACGGGCTGGGGGCCGTGGACGCGGTCGCGGCGGGCACCGTCCCAGTCGGCGAGGCGCTGGGGCTGGTGGCGGTGCCGAGGCAGCCGGTCAGCCCGAGCAGCAGGGCCAGGAGCCCCGCCGCGGTCGTGCGGCGCATCGGTCAGTTCGGGTGGTAGCCGAGGTCGGATGCCGGGACCGGCGCCATGGCGTCATCGGCCAGCAGGCGCGACTCGCTGCGGAGCAGTTCCAGCTCCGCTCGCAGGCGGGTGGCGGCGTCGGTGATCTCGAGCAGATGCTGCTTGCGGCTTAGCTCGATCTGCAGCACGCCCGCGACCGCGTAGCTGGCCGCGGCCGGATCTTCGGGCAGGTGGATGGGCTTGAGGACCTCGTCCAGGGTCGCCGTCACGTCTCGTGACTCCCGAGCTTCGTTCTCCCCGGACGCGGTGCGGGCCACGAACCGTTTCACGGTGGCCAGATAGGCATCGAGTGCGGCCTGTGCCGCGGGCACCAGCTCCTCCGCGCCGCTGCCGGCGGGCTCGTCGAGGAGCTCGACCTCGACCAGCGAGTACGGACCGCTGCGGTCGACCCCACCGAGGCGGGCGCGAGCCACGCCGACGACCAGCAGGAGCCACCTGCCATCGGCGAAGCGCTCGGCCGAGTGGACCTCGCACACCGTTCCGATCTCCTGGGTTGCGGCGTCACCGCCGACCTCCTGCCCGCGGGTGATCATGCTCACCACGAACCGGCCGGCGTACGGGGAGTCGTCGGCCGTCACGTCGGTGGCCAGCGCCCGGTACCGCTCCTCGAACACGTGGAGCGGCAGCGGCAGGTGCGGGAAGAGCACCTGGTGGAGCGGGAAGTACGGCAGCTGCATGTCGGGCGCATCGTGCACGATCCGACCCCGCGTGGCAAAGGTGGACGGCCCGCCCCCACGAGGGTGCAGGGCAGATCCGCCCTCCGCAGCCCCGGGGCTGACGCATGCGGCTAGGATCGACCGTCACATGACCCTTCTCGAGCGAGACGAGCATCTCAGGATCCTCGCCCGCCACCTGGACGAGTGCGCGATCCAGGGCGGCCGGCTCGTCCTGCTGGAGGGCGAGGCGGGGATCGGCAAGACGTCGCTCCTCACGCGATTTCGCGGGACGGTCCCCGACGGCACGCGCGCGCTGCTGGGCGTCTGCGATCCGCTCTCCACGCCGCGTCCCTTCGGACCGTGGCTCGACATCGCGCCGTCGTTGGACCCGCGCTTCGCCGGCCTGCTCCGAACCAGTCCGCCTCCACCTCGGACCGAGATCCTGGCAGCGCTCCTCACGGCCCTGGCGGAGCCGGGCGGGTCGCTCGTGGTCATGCTCGACGATCTGCACTGGGCGGACGATGCGACGCGCGACGCGCTCCGGTTCGTCGGACGCAGGATCGGCTCGACCCGCGCACTGGTGGTCGGCACCTACCGTGACGACGAGGTCGGGGCGGACCATCCGCTGCGCATCGTCCTCGGCGACCTCGCGACCTCGCCCTCCGTTCACCGACTGGCCCTTCGGGCCCTCTCGGTCCGGGCGGTCGGCGTGCTGGCGCAGGGGAGCGGCCTCGACCCGGTCGAGCTTCACCGCCATACGGCGGGCAACCCGTTCTATGTCACCGAGGTGGTCGCCGGGGCGCCGGCGCGCATCCCTCCCACGGTCCGTGATGCGGTGCTGGCGCGCGCCGCACGCCTCTCGCCCGCCGGGCGTCGCACGCTTCAGGTGGCCGCCGTCATCGGCCCCGCCATCGAGCCGGCCCTCCTCTCGACCATCCTCGGAACCGACACTGCCGCGGAGGAATGCCTCTCCCGAGGCGTGCTGCGCACCGATGGGCTCCGGTACTTCTTCCGCCACGAGGTGGCGCGCGAGGCGATCGTCGCCGCGATCGATCCCGGGCTGCGCCAATCGCTGCACGGCCGCGTGCTCGCCGCCCTCGAGGCTGGTTCATCGGACCTGCGGCCGCTCGCGCGGCTCGCCCATCACGCGGAGGGGGCCGGCGACGCGGACGCGGTGCAGCGCTACGCGCCGGCGGCCGCGCTCGAGGCGGTGGAGGCGGGATCGCATCGCGAGGCGGCGGCACAGTACGCGCGGGCGCTGCGGTTTGCCGGGAGGCTCCCCGACCGGGAGCGTGCCGAGCTGCTCGAGCGGTACGCGGTCGAGCACGCCACGATCGCACGGCTCGACCTCGCGAACACCGCCTGGGCGGAGGCGATCGCGGCATGGGAGCGGCTCGGCGATACGAAGCGGCAGTCGATGGCGCTCGCGGGGTACGCCCGATCTCTCATCATCGCCGGGCGGGATCCGGAGGCCGAGGATGCCAGCCGCAGGGCCCTCGAGGTCCTCGGGCCGACGGCATCCGGTCGCGCGGCGGTCGAGGCTCTCGCGGTCAGGTCGTACCTGCGCATGCTGAGCCGCCACAACGAGGAGGCCGTTGAGCTCGGGCGGCGGACCATCGAGCTCGGCGCGGGCGATCCGGAATCGGCCGCGGCGATCGTGCTGGCCTGGAACACCGTGGGGTCCGCCCGGATCCTGCTCGGCGACTACGACGGCGGCCGGGTCGATCTCGAGAGGAGCCTGCGGCTGGCCCGCGAGCAGAGCATGGACCGGCACGTGTCGAACGCGTTATCGAACCTCGTGTCGGCCTTGGGCGAGATGTACCGGTTCGCCGACTCCGATCCGTACTTCGAGGAAGGCCACCGATTCACCACCGATCGCGACCTCGACAGCACGCGCCTGTACCTGGAATCCTGGCGCGCACTCTCGCTCATGTACCGCGGCCGTTGGACGGAGGCCGAGGCCATGGCCACCAGTATCCTGGCGGGGAACGGCCGCGCGGCGATCAGCCGGACCATGGCCCTGCTCGCGCTCGGTCGGATTCGGGCCCGACGCGGCGACGACGACGCGTGGCCGACCCTGGACGAGGCCCTGGCGATCGCCGAGCCCACCGGCACCCTGCAGCGCATCGGGCCCGTCCGCGCCGCGCGGGCCGAGGCGGCCTGGCTGGCCGGCGACCTGGCTCGCTGTGCGGCTGAGGCGGGGGCGGCGATGGAGCTCGCCCTGAGCCGCCGACATCCCTGGCACGTCGGCGAGCTCGGCTGGTGGCTGGCGCAGGCGGGACGACCAGCCGCCGACACGTCGGCTGCCGCCGAGCCCTGGCGTCTCCAGCTGGCGGGACGCGCTGACGCGGCCGCCGCGGCGTGGGCCGCGCTCGACTGTCCGTACGAGTCGGCACGAGCGGCCCTGGACGCCGGGGACGTGGCGGCCGTCGAGGCCGCCCACGCCAGGTTCGATCGGCTCGGAGCGCGACCCGCCGCTGCCCTCGCGGCTCGGCGCCTGCGCCAGCTGGGCGCGGCGCGCATCCCGAGGGGGGCGCGGGAGGCAACTCGCTCCAACCCCGCCGGACTGACCGGCCGCGAGCTCGAGGTGCTGGCGCTGATGGCGGCGGGGCTTCACAACCACGAGATCGCCGCGCGCCTGGTTCTGTCGACGCGCACCGTCGACCATCACGTCTCGGCCATCCTCGGCAAGCTGGGCGTCTCGCGTCGGACGGATGCCGCCTCCGCAGCGCGCCGCCTGGGCATCGACCCCGAAGATGGGCATCCGGTGCCGCCGGAATAGGCAACCGCCACCGATGCCCCGGACACGGCGGGCTCCGATCCTCCAGGGATGAGGGCCACATCCCGATGGCCCGCGCGCAATGGGAGATCGGAATGGCGAAATTCATGGACGTGCACAGCGGCTTCATCGGCGTCACGGCGGACCAACTGCGCGAGGCTCACGACCGAGATCTCGCCATCGAGGGCGACGAAAGGGTTCATTTCGAACGTGCATGGCTCGACCCGGAGGCGGGCAAGGTGTTCTGCCTTGCGACCGGACCGTCGAAGGAGGCCGTCATGCGGATCCACGAGCGAGCAGGCCACCCGACGACCGAGGTCTACGAGCTGACCGTGGAGGTGGCCTGATGGGACGGCGAGTTCGGCTGGCAGTGGGTGCCGGCGTGATCGCGACCTTTGCCCTCGCCGGGTCGGTGAGCGCGCACGGTCCCACCTGCGCTGACTTCGGCGCGCTGGGTATCAGCGTCCACGGTCAGCACGTCGTGCGCGACTACGTCGCCGGTGCCGGGCTGGCCCAGTGGCCCCCGGCCGGAGGCCTGGGCGAGATCGTGGGCGGGCGTGGCGCGGCGTTGCCGGGAGGCCCGGGACCCGCCTTCCATTTCGCGAACGGGTTCGCACCCGGCGCCTCGTTCTGCCTGCCGCAGTCGAACGCGCCGGGCTACCATGCCGGGGACTGAGCGCGTCACCTGACGGGCCGGGCGCGACGCCCGGCCCGCATCGGTCTATCCCTGGTCGACGAACGTGGTATCGATCTGCGCCCGCTGGAGCTTGCCCGAGTAGTCGATGTAGACGCTCTTCCACTCGCTGAAGAAGTCGAGCGCCGCCTGACCGACCTCGCGGTGTCCGTTGCCGGTCGCCTTCACGCCGCCGAACGGCAGGTGTGCCTCGGCGCCGATGGTGCCGTGGTTCACGTACCCCAGGCCGGACTCGAAGTCGCGGATGCTCCGGAACGCCAGGTTCACGTCGCGCGTGAAGAGCGAGGTCGACAGGCCGTACTTGACGCTGTTCACGATCCGCACCATCTCATCCCAGTCGTCGACCGGGATGACCGATGCGACCGGCCCGAAGATCTCCTCCTGGGCGATCCGCGCGTCCGGCTTCACCTCGGTGAAGATCGTCGGCTGGAAGAAGCTTCCCCTGGCGAGGTCGCCGTCGCGCGCGGGCTCGCCGCCGATGACGAGATCGGCCTCGTTGCGGCCGATGGTCGCGTATTCGGCGATGCGCTCCACGGCGCGGTCGTTGATGACCGGGCCGACATCGGTCGTGTCGAGCAGGCCGTCGCCGAGGACGAGCTTGGCCACCCGCTGCTGGAGGCGATGGACGAAGTCGTCGTGCACGTTGCGGTGGACGATCAGGCGGCTGGCGGCCGTGCAGCGCTGGCCGGAGGTCCCGAAGGCGGACCAGACGACGCTGTCGAGCGCGAGGTCGAGATCGGCGTCCTCCCAGATGACGATCGGGTTCTTGCCGCCCAGCTCGAGGCTGACGCGCTTCAGCGTCTTCGCGGCGCGGGTGCTGATCTCGACGCCCGTCTCGGTGTGCCCCGTGAAGCTGATGACCCGCACGTCGGGGTGGTCGACGATGGCATTGCCCACCTCGCCGCCGGACCCGGTGACGACGTTCACCACGCCCTCCGGGATGCCGCCCTCCACCAGCAGCTCGATGAAGCGGACCATGCAGGCCGGCGTGTCCGATGCGGGCTTGAGCACGGCGGTGTTGCCGCAGATGAGCGCCGGGAAGAGCTTCCAGGCGGGGATGGCCACCGGGAAGTTCCACGGCGTGATGATCCCGACCACGCCGATCGGCCGCCGGATGGCCATGGCGAACTTGTCCGGCATCTCCGACGGGACCGTCTGCCCGAACATCCGGCGCCCCTCGCCGGCCATGTAGTAGGCGACGTCGATCGCCTCCTGGACGTCGCCGCGGGCCTCGGGCAGGACCTTGCCCATCTCCCGCGTCATCAGGCGGCTCAGCTCCTCCTTGTGCTCGGCCAAGAGCCGCGCCACGCGGAACAGGATCTCGCCGCGCTTCGGGGCGGGCATCAGGCTCCAGGCCGGGTAGGCGGCCTTCGCGGCGGCGACGGCGGCCTGGACGTCCTCGGGACCCGAGGCGGGGAACTCGCCGACCACGTCGTCGTGGTTGGCGGGGCTGACGCTGGTGAAGGTGCGACCCGAAGCGGCCGGCTTCCACTGGCCGCCGATCAGGTTCTGGTACGTCGTGGACACGGTTGGATCGTCTCCGTCTGTTGGGCAAGGGCGGGAAGCCGATTGTACGTCCGCCGCGATCGCCGCACGCACGGCTCGGGAGGCGCAGTCGCGGGGCCGGCGCGCATTCCCGGGAGTCCCGGGACATCTGCCCCTACCTGCCAGGGCATCGGTTCACGCAGCATGGGAGCACAACTGAAGAACCGTCCCGGTGGGATTCCTGTTTCGAATAACGGGGCTGAAGTAGTGGCACCCCGCCGGTGACGGCTCGACACGAGGACGCCGGTTCGCACGACGAGCCGGCGTCTTCGCGTGCGGGTTGGCTGGCCTGCGTCAGGGGCGGGTCATGCGCTCCACGTCGAGCGCCTCGTCGAGCTGGCCCTCGGTCAGACGGCCGGCCTCCACGTGGCCGCGCTCGACGACCACCTGTCGGATGGTCTTGCGCTCCGCCAGCGCCTGCTTCGCGATGCTCGCCGCCTCCTCGTAACCGAGGTACCGATTGAGCGGGGTCACGATCGACGGGGAGCTCTCGGCGTACTCGCGCAACCGCTCCACGTTGGCGGTGATGCCGTCCACGCACCGATCGGCCAGGAGACGCGTCACGTTCGAGAGGAGCCGGATCGACTCGAGGACGTTGCGGCCGAGCATCGGCAGCATGACGTTGAGCTCGAAGTTGCCCGCCGCGCCGCCCCACGCGACCGCGGCGTCGTTGCCGATGACCTGCGCGCAGACCATGAGGGTGGCCTCGGGCAGCACCGGGTTCACCTTGCCCGGCATGATCGACGAGCCCGGCTGCAGGTCGGGCAGGTTGATCTCGCCCAGGCCGGCGCGCGGGCCGGAGCCCATCCAGCGCAGGTCATTGGCGATCTTCGTCAACCCGACGGCGACCGTGCGCAGCTGCCCGGACAGCTCGACCAGCGCGTCCCGCGCGCCCTGCGCCTCGAAATGGTCCCGGGCCTCGGTCAGCGGCAGCCCGGTCACGGCCGCGATCTGCGCGATGACCCGTCCGCCGAATCCGGGCGGCGAGTTGATGCCGGTGCCGACCGCGGTCCCTCCCAGCGGCAGCTCCGCGACGCGTGGCAGGCTGGACTGCAGCCGCTCGACCCCCAGCCGGACCTGGGTCGCGTAGCCACCGAACTCCTGGCCCAGCATCACCGGGGTGGCGTCCATGAGGTGCGTGCGGCCCGCCTTGACGACGCCGGAGAACTCGGTGGCCTTGCCCTCCAGCGAGCCGGCCAGATGCTCCAGCGCCGGGATCAGGTCGTGGACGACCGCCGAGGTGGCCGCGATGTGGATCGAGGCGGGGAACATGTCGTTCGACGACATCGGGTGGTTGACGTCGTCGTTCGGGTGGACGGGGCGGCCGAGGCGCTCGGCGGCCAGCGTGGCGAGCACCTCGTTCATGTTCATGTTGCTGCTGGTGCCGGACCCGGTCTGGAACACGTCGATCGGGAACTGGTCGTCGTGATCGCCCCGCGCCACCTCGTCGGCCGCGGCCACGATGGCCTCGGCCAGGTCCGGTTCGATCATGCCGAGCTCGCGCTTGACGACCGCGGTCGCCGCCTTGATTCTCGCCAGGGCATCGATCTGGGCACGCTCGAGCCGCATGCCGGAGATCGGGAAGTTCTCGACGGCGCGCTGCGTCTGGGCTCGCCACTTCGCATCGACGGGGACGCGCACCTCGCCCATCGAGTCGTGCTCGGTGCGGTACTCGGTCATCGGCTGAAGTCCGGCTCCTCGAAGTCGGAGAAGCGGATGACCGGCGGAATGAGGTACGGGATGACGCCCTGGTCGAGCTCGCCCAGCAGGCGGCTGCCCTGGCCCATCAGCTCGTTGACGAAGATGCCGTGGTGGGAGGGCGCGTACGGGCGCAGCCGGCTCAACCCCTCGCGCAGCTTGTTGCGCGCGCCGCGGACGTTGCGACGCTGCAGGTGCAGCAACCCGGCCGCGACCTGGATCAGGCCCTGGTAGAAGTCGCGCTCCTCGTTCGGCGCGGCGCGCCACAACGTCTCCCACGCCTCGTGGGCGTGCCAGTAGCGCACGCCGTTGAAGAGCGCGACGCCCTCCCGGAAGAGGCGGTCGGCGGTTGCAGGGTCGAGCGGCGGCGTGCGGCCGGGCGGCAGCTCTCCCGGCGCCGCCGGTTCGGTCCGGACCGATGCGTCACTCATCGGCTCGATCGTAGCAGGACGCCGGCTCGGCCGACCCGAGCCCCTGCCGGCGGAATGGCGGCGCTGACGATACGGGCCCATCGGCTAGCCTTCGGGCATGCAGCCGAACACCGCGCGCTGGTGGCAGACCGGCGTGGTCTACGAAATCTACCCACGCTCCTTCGCCGATGCGAACGGCGACGGCACGGGCGACCTGGCCGGGATCACGGCGAAGCTCGATTACCTCGCCTGGCTGGGGATCGACGCGATCTGGATCGCGCCGTTCTATCCCTCGCCGATGGCCGACTTCGGCTACGACGTGGCCGACTACACCGATGTCGATCCGCTGTTCGGCCGCCTCGACGACTTCGACCACCTTCTCGCCGCCGCCCATGACCGCGGGATCCGGGTGATCGTCGACTACGTGCCGAACCACACCAGCGACCGCCACCCGTGGTTCGTCGAGTCCCGCTCGTCGCGCGACAACCCGCGGCGCGACTGGTACGTATGGCGAGATCCGAAGCCCGACGGATCGCAGCCGAACAACTGGCTCAGCATGTTCGGCGGTCCGGCCTGGGAGTGGGACGATCGCACCGGCCAGTTCTACCTGCACACGTTCCTGCCCGAGCAGCCGGACCTCAATTGGCGCAACCCGGCGACGCGGGAGGCGATGTTCGACGTCGCCCGCTGGTGGCTCGAGCGCGGGGTGGACGGGTTCCGCATCGACGTGGCTCCCATGGTCATGAAGGACCCGGACCTCCGCGACAACCCGCCGAACCCGTCGCCCACGCCCGAGGAGATCGAGCGGCTCGGGGCGTGGATCACCCAGCTGCACCTCCACGACCACGCGCATCCCGACATGCACGCCCTCTACCGCGACTTTCGGTCGCTGCTCGAGAGCTATCCGGGCGACCGCGTCAGCATCGGTGAGCTCCATCACCCCGACTACGACACCTGGGCGAAGTACTACGGCGAGCGCCAGGACGAGATCCACGTGCCGTTCAACTTCCACCTGACCTACAGCCCGTGGACGCCCGAGGCGGTCCGCGCGGCGATCGAGGGGGTCCAGGGCGCGCTGCCGCCCGGCGCGTGGGCCAGCTGGGTCCTCGGCAACCACGACCAGCCCCGCTTCGCGTCGCCCCGTCGGGCCGGCCGCGACCAGGCGAAGGTGGGGATGCTTCTCCTCCTCACCCTGCGCGGGACGCCGACGATCTACTACGGCGAGGAGATCGGCATGGTCGACGTTCCGGTGTCGACCGAGGCCTCGCGCGACCCGCTGGAGCGCCGCGAGCCGGGCCGTGGCCGCGATCCGGAGCGCTCACCGATGCAGTGGGACGCCTCGTCGAACGCGGGGTTCTGCCCGGCGCACGTCGAGCCGTGGCTGCCAGTGGCCCCGGAGGCAGACCGGGTGAACGTCGCCGCACAGGCGGAGGACCCCGACTCGATCCTCACCCTGACCCGACGGCTCCTTCGGCTCCGGAAGGAGCACCCGGTGCTCCACGTCGGGGACTTCGAGCCCTTCGGGCCCACCCCCGAGGGAACGTACGCCTTCCGTCGGATCGGGCTGAGCGGGCGCGGTGGCCGCATCACGGTCGTCCTGAATCTGACCGGCGAAACGCGGACCGTCCCCGGCTGCGGCGCCGGGCGCGTCCTGATCGGGACGCATCGGGACCGCGAGGGTGACGCGATCACCGATGAGGTCGAGCTCCGACCGAACGAGGCCGTCGTCGTCGAGGAGGGCTGAGCCCGCCGGCCTCAGCGATCCGGGCGGTAGGGCGCCTTCGTGTCGATGCTGCCGACGAACTGCGGCAGCCGACCATGTCCCAGCATCTGGCGAATGGCGGCGTTCTCGCCGGTGTGGAACCAGTAGTGGTAGATCACCCGCTGGACCAGGTCGCCGTAGCGGCGCTGGATCTGACGCCCGCCGCTCATGACGTGGGCCTCCAGGGCCTCGCTCGTCACCGTGTCGAGCCACCGGTCCGCATCGGCAGTGATCGCCTTCCACGCGGTGAGCACCCGCTCGAGCGCGGGTGTGCTCGGCGGACCGCCGGAGACGAACTCGCGGTCGATGTCGGGGAAGGGCCGGCGGCCGCTGGGCCAGGTGATGAAGTACTGCTGCTCCTGCCAGGCCAGGTGGCCGACGTTCCAGCCGATGGAGTTCATCGGGTCAAGCCGTCGCGTGGAATCCCCTTCGCTCACGCCGCGAATGCCGCGCAGGAACTCCGAGCGGGTGAAGCGCAGCTGATCGATGAGCGGATGGGCCATATAGCGTCAGTTTCGCGTCATCATGTGACAGGATCCGTCAGGATTCGTTGGTGGTCGGCACGAGCGCCGTCCCGACGGTGGCAAGAGCCTGATCGAGGGTCACCAGCGCGGCCAGGAGCCGCTCGGCCTCCTCCAGACCGACCGTATCCGTGAGGCGTCGCGCGTAGGCACGGTGGGCCGGAGCGATCCGCTCGATCGCGCGCCGCCCCTCCGGGGTCGGGTCCAGGAGCTTCGCGCGCCGGTGCGCCGGGTTCGGCCGGTACGTCGCCAGTCCACGGCCAACCAGCAGGTCCGCCGTTCGCTGCGCGCTCTGCCGGGCCACGCCGATGTCCCGGGCGATGTCCGCGACGGTCCGCGGTTCGCGCAGCACCGACCCCAGGACCAGCCAGAGCGAGGCGGTGAGGCCCGTCGATCTCGCCAGCTCCTCACCGATCGCCAGGAAGCGCCCGTTCAACCGGAAGGTTGACTTGGCCAGGGCGCTGAGGATCTCCTGCTCGTGCGTCATGCGTCGCCTCGCTCGGCCGCGGGTATTGACAGAATCCTGTCAATACGACAGGATACTGTCCATTGTAGCGACGGAGCGACCGCCATGCCGCATATCACCGGAGCGTTCGCAAGCTTCACGGTCCGGGACCTCGAGGAGGCTCGGGGCTTCTATGCCGACGTCATCGGCCTCCAGGTGTCGACCGCCCTCCCGGAGGCCGGTCCGTTGTGGTTGGAGGCCGGCAGCCAGGGTCGCGCGATGGTGTACGCGAAGCCGGATCATCAGCCCGCCGCGTTCACCGTCCTCAACCTGATGGTCGACGACATCGTCGCCACCGTCGACGAGCTGGCGTCCCGAGGGATCAGCTTCGAGCGGTATCCCGAGTACCGGCAGGACAGGCGCGCCATCTTCCACGGCCCTGGACACGACATCGTCTGGTTCCGGGACCCGGCGGGCAATCACCTCAGCCTGGTTCAGCTCCACACCGGCTGAGGCGTCGCGGACCGACGCCCCGGCTCAGCGAACCAGGCGGGACGGCGCAGGCACACGAGTCCCCCGGCGCCGGTGGTCCTCGAATCCCACCGCCGACGCGCTATTCCTGTGGCGCGCCGCCGATGTTGACCATCCACAGGACCCCGAACGGATCGGTGACCATGCCGAACTTGTCACCCCAGGGCGCCGCCTTCAGCGGCTCGACGACCGTACCGGCCGCGGCGAGCTTGTCCCAGTAGCCGGTCAGCTCGGCATCGGCCTCGGGGCCACCGCTGAGCGAGATCTGGACGCCCGATGTCGGCTGCCCCGGCGTACCGGCCACGGCGTCTCCGGCCATCAGGGTGAAGCCGGCCGGGGTCTCCAGCTGCGAGTGCATGACCTTGTCCGCGTCGTCAGGGCCCTGCGACATCCCGCCTTCGCCGAAGGTGGTGACGACGAGCTCCCCGCCGAGGACATCGCGGTAGAACTCCATCGCCTCGCGGGCATTGCCCTGGAGCGTGAGGTACGGGTTGAGTCGCGACGCCATGCGGGCCTCCTCGTGCATCGGTGATCATCAATCGTAGGGCACGAGGGAACGCATGCGTTCATCGCGGCCACCCGCGAGCTGCTCCGGCGCGGGCAACTCGACCCGCGCCGCAGGGCTGGGCGTCGAGCGCGGTCAGTCGGCGATCTTCGCCATCACGTGCTTGACGACGGTGTAGTCCTCGATGCTGTAGCTGCTCATGTCCTTGCCGTAGCCCGACTGGCCGAAGCCGCCGTGCGGCATCTCGGACGCGATGGTGAGGTGGTCGTTGATCCAGACCGTGCCGTAGCGCAGGGCCTTCGCCGCCCGCAGCGCGCGCTTCACGTCCCGCGTCCAGACCGATGCCGCCAGGCCGTACGGCACGCCGTTCGCCCAGCGGATCCCCTCCTCCTCGTCGGCGAAGCGCTGGACGGTGACCACGGGACCGAACACCTCGTTCTGCACGATCTCGGCGTCCTGCGCGACACCGGTCACCAGCGAGGGCTTGTAGAAGAAGCCCCTGTCGCCGAAGGACTCGCCGCCGGCCGCCACTTCGGCGCCGTAGCCGCGTGCGCGCTCGACGAACCCGGCCACCCGCTCCTGCTGCGCCTTCGAAACGAGCGGACCCATGTCGAGGTCCGGGTCGGACGCAGGATCGCCGACCTTGATCGACTCGACCGCCGGCACGAGGGCCTCCATGGCGCGGTCGTAGCCGTCGCCCATGGCGATCACCCGGGTGGCCGCCGTGCAGTCCTGGCCGGAGTTGAAGAAGCCGGCCAGCTTGATCGTCTCGGCCAATGCGTCCATGTCGGCGTCATCGAAGACGAGGACCGGGGCCTTGCCGCCGAGCTCGAGGTGCACGCGCTTCACCGTCTGCGCCGCGGCCGCCGCGATCTCCCTGCCGGTGGCGGTGTCGCCGGTCAGGCTCACCATGTCCACCTCGGGATGGCGGATGAGCCGATCGCCCACCACCGCTCCGGGGCCGGTCACGACGTTGAAGACGCCCTTGGGGAAGATGTCGGCGGCCAGCTCCGCCAGCCGGATGGCCGACAGCGGCGTCATCGAGGCCGGCTTGAGGACGACCGTGCAGCCGGCCGCCAGCGCCGGGCACAGCTTCCAGATCGCCATCATCAGCGGGTAGTTCCAGGGCGCCACCTGGCCCACCACGCCGGCCGGCTCGCGCCGGATCATCGAGGTGTGGGTGCTGAGGTACTCGCCCGCCGCCTTGCCCTCGACCACGCGCGCGGCACCCGCGAAGAAGCGCACGTTGTCGACGGTGAACTCGACGTCGAAGTCCGCGGTGCCCTTCGGCTTCCCGACGTTCTGCTGCTCCAGCAGCGACAGCGTCTCCGCATCGCGCTCGATCGCATCGGCGAAGGCGTAGAGGGCCTTGGACCGATCCTGCGGCGTGGACTGCGACCACGAATCGAACGCGCTGCGGGCGGCTGCCACCGCGCGGTCGACATCCTCCGCCCCGCCCTTGGGGACCTGGGCGATCTCCTCCTCGGTTGCCGGGTTGATGACGGCCTGGGTCTCGCCCGAGGCAGCATCGGTCCAGTCGCCATCGACGAACATCTGCTGGCGGGACGTGGTCATGGTCATGGCTCGTTCGGACCTCGACAGGTGCGGGGTTGGGGGTTGGCGTTCAGTGCGCGGAAGCACCGATAGCCGCGATAGGCGCCGATTCTACTCCCGTCGCTGGCGGAATCCACACCCGTGCGGCACCCACCGCGCCGGAATCCGCGGGAGCGCCCAAGGTGATGAGGCGCGGTCCCCGCAGCCGCACCTCCGTGCGGTCGAGTTGAAACTTGCCGTCATGGCACGGCGTTATCGACTCACGTGGCAACCTGCGGCGACGCGTCGAGCGTGCCGGCGGCCCGGTTGGTGCGTCGTGGCCCGCTCATGTCCCGCCCTCACGGCAGATTTCAACTCGATATGACTGGGCTCGCAATCTGCCACCCCGACGCGGCAGCTTTCAACCCGCTTCAGCGGTTCTTGCCCGGCCCTGGAGTGCCGTGCGATCAGCCCCCGCGGACCGCTCGGAACCCGCCGTCTGCGGCGCGGGCCATCACGAACAGCAGGTCCGCCAGCCGGTTCAGGTACGGGATGACCTGCGAGTCGGGGAGTCCCCCGTCCTCGGCCAGGGCGACGCAGCGGCGCTCGGCGCGGCGCACCGTGGTGCGGGCCAGGTCGAGGCCCGCGCCGGTCATCGACTCACCGGGCAGGACGAACTCCTTGGGCTGCTCGACCAGCGTCTCGAGCTCGTCGATCTCGCGCTCCAGCGCCTCGACCATATCGGCGGTCACGCGGGTCGTGCCGTCGGCCAGCCGGTCGCGCCGGTCGACGTGCGTCGCCAGCTCGGCCCCGACCACGAAGAGCTCGCGCTGCAGGCGCAGGATCAGCTCCGCCAGGCGGGCCTCGGTGCGGTCGGTGATGGCGCCGATGGCCGCACGCGCCAGCCCCAGCGCCGACACCGCCTCGTCGGTGCTCCCGTAGGCATCGGTCCGCAGGTCGGCCTTGCTGATCCGATCGCCGCCGAACAGGAGGCCGGTGGTGCCCGTGTCACCCTTCTTCGTGTAGATCCGCATGTGGGCATGCTACCGGGCGTGGGGGCGGCCGGGAGCCCGGCGCAGGACCGCACGGGTGCCGTGCAATCGGTTCGACGAGCGGACCAGATGCCACGGCCCTGATGCACGGCGTCGGGTGGCCCAACGGGTTGCACCGTGCCGGAGGCACACCGTCAGATCAACTGACGGAATGCACCGTCAGCGAGCGAGGCAGCCATGGGGCCGGATCGGCCCGCCAGCGGGCCGCTAGAAGAGGCCCGGGGGCGGCTCCCAGCGCTCAGCGAGCAGGGTGACCTTGACCGGCGGCCCAACGACCTCCTCGGTCTTGGTCTTCACCGTCTGGATCAGCTCGCCCGCCCAGGGGCAGAATGGCGTGGTGAGGACCATCTTGACCTCGGTCGGGGCGCCATCGGTCCCGATCTCGACCGCCTTGATCAGGTCGAGATCGACGATGCTCATCCCGATCTCCGGATCGTAGATGTCGTAGAGCGCGGTCATCACCTCGTCGACCTTGCCCAGGTTCGCGTCGATCGTCATGACGTAAGGATACCCTCAGGCGCGAGGGAGTACCCGAGGGCCTCCCGTCACGAGTGCCCCACGCCGTCGGATGGGACGCGCCACCGAGCGCGGGAAGCGGCCGAAGGGGGCGCGAGGAAGCTACCCGAGGACTTCCCGGCGTCCCCGATTGGCGGTATGTCGCGGGTATACCCGAAGCCGTCCGCGCGCGCCGGGTCCGGCGCCTACCGATATCTCTGCCGACAGCCTGCCCGCCGCCCGACCCGGTTCGGCGCGGAACGCATCCGATCGGCCGGTTCGCTCGTAGGAGAGGGCACACCGGAACCACCGGAGCCCACCGCTACGAGAGAAGGAACCCAAGACCCATGCGCAAGCCCCTCATCATCCTCGGCCTCGCTGGCCTGCTGACGGCGGCCATCGCAGGCCCGGCGGCCGCGGCGCGACCGACCGACGCCGGGCGCCCGACGATCGTCAGCGTGGCGTCCGAGATCAACGCCCAGACCGGCGAGTTCTCGACCCTGTTGAGCCTCGCCATCCAGTACCCCGAGATCGTCGAGGCCCTGAGCGGGAGGCAGCAGCTGACGCTGTTCGCGCCCACCGACCAGGCCTTCGCCGACCTGTTCGCGTTCCTCGGGACCCTCGGCATCGCGCCGAGCGACCTGACGGCCGACCAGATCGAGACCGTCCTGCTCTACCACGTGACCGCCAGTCGCTGGTCGGCGGATCGGCTGAGCGGCGCGTCCGCGCTGACGATGCTGTCGACGGAGACGGCCACGGTGAGCTCCTCGGGCGGCGTGATGATCAATGGCGCGAACGTGATCATCGCCGACGTCCCGGCGAGCAACGGTTTCGTCCACGCGGTGGACGCGGTCCTGGTGCCGCCGAGCATCCTGGCAGCGCTCGCCCAGTAGCTCCGGACCCTCCCCCGGTCGAGCCGGTCCCCTCAGGGGCCGGCTCGCTTCGTTGCGAGGGCGACCTACAGCAGTCGGGTGTCGAACCGCGGGTGGGGCGCCGGAACGATCGGCCGAACGCGGTGATAGCCCTCGTGGATCGGCTGCCCGGATTCGATCGCCCGCCGGAGCGCCGCGATCTCGTCGGCCGTATCGGTCTGGGAAGCGTGGCAGGTCAGCGCGTCCAGCTTGCGCTGGGCCACCGCGGTGATGTCGATCCGGTGGGTGGCCGCCTGCTCCTCCGGCGACAGGTCGTAGAGGGTGCCGGACGGGTCGAAGATCGGGCTGATGGCGTAGACCGCGTTCGGCGCGATGCCCGCCTCGGACAGCCGCTCCACCGCCCAGCGCGTGGCGTTGCCGACCACCACGTGGTCCGGATGCCCGGTGATGCCGTGCGGCCCGAAGGTGATGACCGCGGCCGGACGCCGATCGGCCAGCCATGCCGCGATCTCCTCCACCAGCTGGTCGAAGGACCGATCCGCCACACCCCCATCCGGATAGCCGTCCAGCAGCGAGACCTCGTCGAGGCCGATGGTGCGCGCCGCGCAGATGAGCTCGGCCTCGCGCCGGTCGCCGAAGGCCGGATCCTGCGCCCCGTCGGGCGTGCCCGCCTCGCCGCGAGTGACGACGAGGAGGCGGGTCGTCGCCCCGTCGTCGTGGGCGACCGCCAGCGCTCCGGCACAGCCGAAGCTCTCGTCGTCGGGGTGCGCGAGCACGGCGGCCAGGCCGCCCGGTGCGATCGGATAGCTCACCCATCCTCCTCAGTCGTGGTCGATGCGTCGTCGTCGGCGAGCAGGGTCCAGCCGCGCTGCTCGACGGCGGTCCTCATCGTACGCAGGACCGCCAGCTTCCCGCTGGCCACCTCGGCAATGAAGCGGCGCGTGCCCGCCTCGTCGAGCGCGGACCCGGGTGGAGCGCTGTCGCGCCCGACGTTGAGCCAGGCCAGGTGGTAGCGGTCCATCCGCCCCCAGACCCGCTCGAGCAGCCGGTCGGAGGCGAGCAGCCACTCGCGGAACCGGTCCCAGTCGGGTTCGGCGACCAGCGCTTCCCCCTCGCCGATGAGCGCATCGGTCTGGGCCAGAAAGGCGGACCGGGTCATCACCGCGGCCGGACGCTCGCTCACGAGGGGCGAGTATAGGGTTCGCAGCGTTCGTACCATTGCCGCCCCGCTCGCGGCGCCGCCAGACTCGCGGCGTGATGGACCGATCCTGGCCGGTCGCGCTGCTGCGTGGCGCCGTCCCGGTGCTCGGCGCCGTCGGCGCGACGGCGCTGCTCGCTCTGCTCCGCGCAGCGCCTCCCATCGAGCCGGCGGCTCTCGACCTGGACTGGGTGCCGGTCGTGGCCCACGGCGCGCTGGTGAGCGCCGCGGCGGTGACGGCCGGCCTGGCCTTGGCGGCCGGACTCCGCCACGGGACCCTGGCCGCGCTGCTGGGGGGTGGTGCCGCGGCTGCCATCGCCGGAGGCGTGGTCGTTCGTCTCGCCGGCGGCGCGAGCCTCGGTCCTACGGTGCTGGGCGGCGCCGCGCTCCTGCTCGGAGCCACGGCCGCTGCGCGGCTCGAGCTGGCCGTCCCGGGGCGCCTGGGCCGGGTCGGCGTGGCGGTCGGCGTGGTGGTCGCCGCCGAGGCACTGGCGCTCGCGTCGGTGCTGTCGGGCCAGGGCATGACGGCCGGGATGGAGGTGGCGTTGCTGACCGTGGCGACCGGTATGGCGCTCGGGTCGGCGGTGCTGTCGGTCGGACATCGGCTCCTTCCCGTCACGCTGGCGGCCACGGTCGGGGCGGTCGGCCTGCTGCTGGCCCGCGGGGACAGCATGGAGCTGGTGGCAGGCTCGGTGGCGCTGGGGCTCGCGCACGTTGCCGCGCTGCCATTGCTGCTGCCGTCGCGGCGCCGGGAGCTGGTGGCCACCGAGATCCGCCTACCTTCCCTCGCGGGCCACGTGGCGGAGGGCGTGCTCCGCTTCGACGGACGCTTGCGGCTGGTGGACTGGAACGAGCCGGCGGCAACGATCCTGGGCCTGGAGGAGACATCGGCCGGGACACGCCTCGAGGACCTGCTCGGCACGTCGCTGGCGGATCTGCCGCCGATCGACGGCAGCCTGGCGGTGCGCGGCACGATCGATGGGGTGCGAATCAGCCTTCACCGCGCCACCGAC
This sequence comes from Candidatus Limnocylindria bacterium, assembly GCA_036261425.1. Lineage (GTDB taxonomy): Bacteria > Chloroflexota > Limnocylindria > QHBO01 > QHBO01 > JACDBZ01. The sequence goes on from DATAKU010000165.1 coordinate 18,427, forward strand.
GGCGTCGTGGCGGTGATCGCGGAGCCTGGCCAGTCGCCGGAGGCGGAACGCCTGGGGCATGAGCTGCGCGGAACCATCCAGGAGCTGATCGAGGCGCGGCGGACCATCGACCTGCAGCGCGCCGAGCTCGACCGCGCGTCGGCCATCGACGCGCTCACCGGCGTGACGAGCCGCGCCGCCATCGTCGAGCGGCTGCGGACCGAGGCGGCCCAGGCGCGGCGCTATCAGCATCCGGTGGCGGTCGTCCTGCTCGACATCGACGACTTCGTGGGGCTGAACCGCGTCCACGGCATCGGCGGGGGCGACCGGATCCTGCGCGAGGTGGCGCTCCGCATCCGCCTCCGGGTGCGGGCGGCCGACGCGATCGGTCGCTACGGCAGCGACGGCTTTCTGGCGGTCCTTCCGCACACCGACGAGGCCGGTGCGGCGACCTTCGCCGACGCGCTGAGGCGCCGGCGGGCACAGCGACCGGTGGGCCTGGGCGATGAG
>DATAKU010000167.1:0-26267 GCA_036261425.1 Candidatus Limnocylindria bacterium
ATCATCGAGGCGCGGATGAGCGAGATCTACAGCCTCATCCGTGAGGAGGTGAAGCGCTCCGGGCACGCCGGGATGCTGCCGGCGGGGGCCGTCCTGACCGGGGGCGGCGCGCGCCTGGCCGGGGCCGACGTGCTGGCCCGCGAGATCCTTGAGATGCCGGTCCGGGTCGGCTCGCCGCAGGGCACCGGCGGACTCATGGACCAGATCGGCAACCCCGCCTTCTCGACCTCCATCGGCCTGCTGCTGTGGGGGGCGCACCACCTCGGCGAGGAGCCGATCGGCTACGCCGCCAACGGCGTCAACCCGCTTTCGCGGGTGGGGGAGTGGATCCGCAATCTCTTCCCGGGCTGATGTCCCGCAACCCGCGGGCAGCGTGTCGCCAGTTGCCTGCCCTGACGACGGTAGGCGGTTGGCGCGGCTGATTCGGCCGCCGGAACCTGGGCAAATCTATGCCGCAGCTCCCGCAAGTCGCCTGGTACCGCGCGTACGGTCGGCAGGACAGACACGTGGTGAGGAGCGTCCCCGGGGTTCGGCCCGCTGGCGCCCGTGCCGATCTATCGACGCCGATCGTCACGGAGTGCGTCGAGCGCGGTCCCAGACCGATCTATCGGCGCCCGGTCGGCGCGAGCGACGCCCCGGCGCGCTCCGCACGCCGCCGGCCCACCGATACATCGGTGCAACCCGGCGCCGTGGGGCGCCATGTCGGGCCGCGCCGATCTATCGGCCGTGGCACGCTCCGGGAATCGGTGGACAGTCCAGGCGCTCGTCCACGTCCGGCCACGGGGCTGTGGATAACTCGGGCCCCGAATGTGGAAAACGTCTGACGACGTCATACGCAGATCGCTAGAATCGGTCAAACCCGTCGAAGCCCTCGGGTTGACACTACCGGCCAGACCCGCGCGCAGAGGATCACCCGACAATGCCGCTCCGATCGGACTCCGAGAACTTCGCCCTCATCAAGGTCATCGGCGTGGGAGGTGGCGGCAGCAACGCCGTCAACCGGATGATCCGCGCGGAGATGATGGGCGTCGAGTTCATCAGCGTGAATACCGACGCCCAGGCGCTGCTCCAGAGCGACGCGCCGCACAAGATCCGCATCGGCGACAAGATGACGCGCGGCCTCGGTGCCGGCGCCGATCCGAACGTCGGGCAGCGGGCCGCCGAGGAGGACTCCGAGAAGATCTACGAGGCGCTCAAGGACGCCGACATGATCTTCATCACCGCCGGCATGGGCGGTGGCACCGGGTCGGGGGCCGCGCCGGTCATCGCGGAGATCGCGAAAGACCTCGGCGCGCTGACCGTCGGCGTGGTCACCAAGCCGTTCAGCTTCGAGGGCATGCGGCGCAAGCTGGTGGCCGAGCAGTACACCGAGCTCCTCAAGGAGAAGGTGGACACGCTCATCACCATCCCCAACGACCGGCTGCGCGAGGTCGTCGACAAGAAGACCTCCATCGTCGACGCCTTCCGCGTCGTGGACGACGTGCTGCGCCAGGGCGTCCAGGGCATCAGCGACCTCATCACCGTGCCGGGCCTCATCAACCTCGATTTCGCCGACGTGAAGACGATCATGCGCGACGCCGGGTCCTCGATGATGGGCATCGGCATGGGCACCGGCGAGAACCGCGCCGTGGACGCGGCCAAGGCCGCGGTCATGAGCCCGCTGCTGGAGATCAACATCACCGGGGCCCGCGGCATCCTGTTCAACGTCACCGGTGGCAGCGACCTCGGGCTGTTCGAGGTCAACGAGGCGGCCGAGGTGATCAAGGAGGCCGCCGATGCCGAGGCGAACATCATCTTCGGCACCGTCATCGACGACCGGATGCGCGACGAGGTGAAGGTCACCGTCATCGCCACCGGCTTCGATGCCAGCCGCAAGCCGAAGCAGAGCCGCTTCGGCGCCGAGTCGGCCGGCGAGGTGGAGCAGTCCCTGGACGAGCGCAGCCGCGAGATCCTGGCCGAGATCGAGCGCGACCGCGAGCAGCGCCAGGCGCTCGAGCAGCAGATGGGCACCGAGTCGCCGTTCGCCAAGCCCTCGGAGCGGGAGGCCACCGAGGTCCGGCCCAGCGAGCGCCAGCCGCTGCCGGTCCGCCCGAACCTGGAGCCCCGCCCGAGCTACGGCGAGGCCGATCTGGACATCCCCAGCTTCCTGCGTCGCAAGAACGACTGACCGATGCGGGCCTGCGGCCCGCTCACCTGAGGGATCGAGAGCCCTTGGCCGATGCCGGGGCTCTCGCCGTCACCGCGTGCCTCCGTTCAGCCGTCCCCAGGGTCGCGCGGCTGGCACCATAGGGCCGTGGAGACCATCGAGATCCAGCGGCCCGGCGCCGAGGAGATCCGCGCGCGCCACGACCGACTGCTGACGCGGCTGCGCACGGTGGCCGAGGCGAGCGGCCACGACCCTGCGGCGCTGCGCATCGTGGCCGTCACGAAGGGCCACCCCCTGTCCGTGGCCCGCACGGCGGCCGCTGCCGGCCTCGAGCGGCTCGGGGAGAGCCGCGTGCAGGAGGCCGAGCCGAAGGTCGAGGCGCTGCCCGGCGTGGAGTGGCACTTCATCGGTCGCCTCCAGTCGAACAAGGTGCGCCGCGCGGTGCGCGCCTTCCCGGTCATCCACTCCGTGGATTCCGCCGAGCTGCTCGGACGGGTCGAGGCCGTGGCCGCCGAGGAGGGCCGCGCGCCCGAGGTGCTGCTCCAGGTCAACGTGAGCGGCGAGGCCTCGAAGTCCGGGATGGCGCCGCAGGACCTCGACGCGGTGCGCGCTCCGACCACCGCGCGGCTGGTGGGGCTCATGACCATCGCCCCGATGGACGCCGGCGAGGGCGAGGCGCGGCGCGTCTTCGGGCGCCTGCGCGAGCTGCGTGATCGGCTCGGCCAGCGGCTCGGCATGGCGCTGCCGGAGCTGTCGATGGGGATGAGCGGGGACGCGGAGGCCGCCGCGGCCGAGGGGGCCACCCTCGTGCGGATCGGGACCGCCCTCTTCGGACCCCGGGGCTGACCGCTGCTATCCTCCGACCATGACGACCGTCCTGGTCAACTTCATCCAGCTCCTCGCCTTCCTGTTCTGGTTCCTGCTGATCGCCCGGGTCGTGATGAGCTGGACGAACCCGCGGGGCGGTGGCGGACTCACCGCGTTCGTCTACCAGATGACCGAGCCCATCCTTGCGCCGATCCGTCGCCTGCTCCCCCCGACCGGCGGCATCGACTGGTCGCCGCTCATCGCGATGCTGCTGCTCGGTGTGATCGTGCGAGTCATCGTCCGGCTCTAGGCCGGAGCCCTCGACCGATGCCGGACCTCGAGGTGGCGGTCACCCCCCGCTCCGCCGCAGATCGCGTCGGCCCCTTCGTGGACGGCGTGCTCCGCGTCCGGGTCACTCGACCGCCGGCGGACGGCGAGGCGAACCGAGCCGTCATCCGGCTGGTGGCGCGGGCCCTCGAGCTGGCGCCGAGCCGCCTGGCCCTGGTCTCGGGCGAGCGGAGCCGCCGCAAGCGCCTGCGGGTGGACGGCATCGGTGACGAGGAGCTGGTCCGACGGCTGGCCGGCATCGGTCCGGGCGATTGATGGGCTGCCGGCCGGACGGCTATACTTCGGGCTCCCCGATGGGCGATTGGCTCAGCTGGTTAGAGCGCACGGTTCACATCCGTGAGGTCACTGGTTCGAATCCAGTATCGCCCACCACCCCCTCTCCTCCGTCCCGTGTCTGAGCGCCCCGTGAGCGAGCGCCCCGGGAGCGACCAGCCGGGGCCGACGGTCGTCGGCAACCCGACCTCTCCGGCCGAGGTGCGCACGATGTTCGACCGCATCGCGCCGATCTACGACGCCATGAACACCGTCATGACTGCCGGCCTGGACGCGCGCTGGCGTCGCGCCGCGACCCGTGCCGCCGCTCTGGCGCCCGGCATGACGGCGGTGGACGTGGCCTGCGGCAGCGGCGCCCTGACCCGTGAGCTCGCTGCGGCCGTCGGCGCCGGCGGCACGGTCGTCGGGATCGACCTGTCGAGCGCCATGCTGCGCAGGGCGGCTTCGCGCCCCGTGTCACCTGGCGCCGCCAGGCCCGAGTATCGGCTGGCCGATGCGCTCGACCTCCCGCTCGCCGACGGCAAGGCCGATGCGGCCACCATCGCCTTCGGCCTCCGCAACGTTCCCGACTACCGGCGGACCCTGGCCGAGATGGCGCGCGTGGTCCGGCCCGGTGGACGCGTGGTCGTGCTCGAGATCACCACGCCGAGCCGCGGCATCGGCCGCTGGGTGGCGGCTACCTGGTTCCGGCGTATCGTGCCGATCCTCGGACGGCTCGCCGGCGGCGGCACCGCCTACCGGTACCTGCCCGAGAGCGTGCGTCGCTATCCGTCGCCCTCATCCGTCGCGCTGCTCATGCGCGAGGTCGGCCTGGTCGACGTCCGCTGGCGCGCGATGGCTCCCGGGCTGGTGACCCTCCATGTCGGCCGGCGCGGCTGAGGGCCCCGATGCGCCTTCTCCTCACCACCGAGTCCTACCTGCCGTACCTCTCGGGCGTGACCGTCTCGGTTGACGCCCTCGCCCGCGGACTCACGGGGCGTGGGCACGACGTGCTGGTCCTGGCCCCGCGGCCCGCGCGCGGGGTGGCGGTCGAGGCGGTCGGGTCGCCCGGTCCCGCGCCGCGGCACGCCTGGCTCCCGTCGTACCAGCTGCCCCGGGTGGCGCCGCCCGGCTACCGGATGCCGTGGCCCGTGCCGTGGGCGGCGGGCGTCCGGGCGGCCCGAGCGTTCCGCCCCCAGGTCGTCCACGCCCACTCGCCGTTCGTGACCGGGCTGCTGGCCCGCGGCATCGCCCGCTCGAGCGGGGCGCCGCTGGTCTTCACCCATCACACCCGCTTCGCCGACTACCGCCACTACGCCGGCCGGCTGGCCGGTCCGGTGGCCGCGGTCACCGACGCCTACCTCGCGTCATTCTGGGCGGGCTGCGCGGCCATCATCGCGCCATCGGCCGACCTGGCCGCCGAGATCCGGGCGCGTCGCCCGGACGCCCGGGTCGTGGTCATCCCGACCGGCATCGACGTGGACGCCATCCGTGACCTGGGCGCCACCGACGCTCGGCGAGCCGCCGGCTGGGACGCCGGCGCGGTGGTCGTCGCCACCCTCGGTCGGTTGGCGCGCGAGAAGAGCCCGCTGGAGCTGCTGGAGGCGGTCGCGCTCGCGGCAGCTGATGTCCCGGCCCTGCGCCTGCTGGTCGTGGGCGGTGGCCCGGAGGAGCCTTCCCTCCGGGACCGTGCCGCGCGGCCCGACCTCGCCGGACGGGTGAGGCTCACCGGACAGCTGCCGCGTACCCAGGCGATCGCCGCCGTCGCCGGGGCGGACCTGTTCGCCTTCGCGTCGCGCACCGAGACCCAGGGCCTGGTCCTGGCCGAGGCGCTGGCCGCCGGCCTGCCGGTGATCGCCGTCGAGGGACCCGGCGTGCGCGACTCGGTGCGAGACGGCGTTGACGGCACGGTCGTGGCGGTGGAGCCGTCCGGCACGCGCGTGAGACGCCTGGCCGATGCGGTGGCCGACCTGGCCGTGGACGGTGACCGGCGCGCGACGATGGCCGCCCGCGCCCGCGACGACGCGGATCGCTTCTCGGTTGAACGGCGCGTGGCGGAGACGGAGGAGCTGTACCGATCGGTCATGGCCTGAGCCGCGGCGCAGATCGCCTTGCAGGCCCAATGGACCGGCGTACAATGCCGCACATGCGAGTGAGTCTGGTGGCCCGCTTCGTCTCTCACCCGAGCATCGACTTCGGGACGGGCCGCCGAGCGGCCCATCGGTCGCGGCTGGGCCTGAGCCGATCGGGCACGGTCTACCATCCCCGGCGGCCCATGGCGCCCGCCCCGACCGTCCGCGCCCTCCGCTCGCAGACGAGCGGCTTCCGCTTCCCGGCGGTGGGCCGCGCCAATCGGCTCCCGGCTCGTCGCCCCGCCCTCCCGTTCGGGCTGCCGCGCGCGCGCCGCGCGTAGGCGCCGCCGTGCCGATCCTGCGATCCGCGCGAGCCACCTCCGCCGGCGGCGTCGTCCATCGCGTCCATGACGGCCACGTGGAGGTCGTCCTCGTCCATCGCCGATCGCCGCGCCTGTGGGCGTTGCCCAAGGGGACGCCAGATTCCGGCGAGACCATCGAGGAGACCGCTCTGCGCGAGACGCGCGAGGAGACCGGCCTGGAGGTGGAGATCGTCGCGCCGCTCCACTCGATCCGCTACTTCTTCGTGCGCGGCAGCACCCGGTTCCACAAGACGGTCCACTTCTTCCTGATGCGCGCCGTTGGCGGCAGTCCCGATGCCCATGACGCCGAGTTCGACGAGGTGCGCTGGGCGACCGCGTCGGAGGCCCTGGCCCTCCTGACCCATGCGACCGAGCGCTCGGTGGTCGAACGCGCCCTGACGCTGCTCGAGGGGACCGCGAGCCGGGAGGCGACGGCGTGACCGGCACCGTCGAAGACCTGCGCCACACCCCGCTCCACGCCGCGCATGTCGCGCTCGGGGCGCGGATGGTGCCGTACGCCGGCTACGAGATGCCGGTGCAGTACACCTCGATCATCGAGGAGCACCGGACGGTGCGTGGCTCCGTGGGCCTGTTCGACCTGTCGCACATGGGCGAGCTCGAGGTGACCGGCGAGGAGGCGCTGGCCTTCCTGCGCTATGCCCTGGTCAGCGATCCGGGCACGCTCAGCGTCGGCCAGGCGCAGTACTCCATGCTCTGCCAGGAGGACGGCGGCATCATCGACGACCTCATCTGCTACCGCCTCGCCGATGACCGCTACTGGGTGGTCTGCAACGCCTCGAACCGCACGGCGGTCGTCGAGCAGCTCACGTCCCTCCTGGCCAAGGGCGACTTCGACGCCACGCTCGAGGACCGATCCGATCGGACCGGCCTCGTCGCGCCCCAGGGACCGAACGCCGCGTCGCTGCTGGGCGAGCTGACCGACCTCGACCTCGAGGCGATCGGCAACTATCACGCGACCAGTGGCACGGTGGCCGGCGTCGACTGCGTCGTGGCCCGCACCGGCTATACCGGCGAGGACGGCTTCGAACTGTTCTGCGACGCGCGGCGGACGGCAACCGTGTGGGACGCCGTCATGGAGGCCGGGACGCGCCATGACCTGCGTCCCGCCGGCCTCGGCGCGCGCGACACGCTTCGCCTCGAGGCGGGCATGCCGCTCTACGGCAACGAGCTCGACCGCGACACGAATCCCTACGAGGTGAACCTCGGCCGGGTCGTGAAGCTCGACAAGGGCGAGTTCATCGGCCGCGCGGCGCTCCAGGCCATCCAGCAGACCGGGCCGCGGCGCAAGCTCGTCGGCCTCCAGATGCTCGACAACGCAATCCCGCGCCACGGGTACGAGGTGCGTGCCGGGGGAGCACCGGTGGGACACGTGACGAGCGGGACGCTGTCGCCGACGCTCGGCTCGAAGATCGCCATGGCACTCGTCGACGCCGCGCACGCCAGCGTCGGCAACCGCTTCGAGGTCGTCGTGCGCGACCGTCCGTACGCGGCCGAGCAGGTAAAGTTGCCCTTCTACAGGCGCCCACGCGATTGAGCGTCAGCGGCGCGAAGCCCGAGGAGGAACGATCCGACATGTCCTATCCCGACGACCTGCGGTACTCCAGGGAGCACGAGTGGGTGCGCGTGGATGGGTCGCGAGGAACGATCGGCATCACCAGCTTCGCGGCCGATGAGCTCGGGGACATCGTCTTCGTCGAGCTGCCCGAGGTCGGCGCCGCGTTGAAGCAGTTCGACACCTTCGGCGTCGTCGAGAGCGTGAAGGCGGTCAGCGACCTCTACGCGCCGGTGTCCGGCGAGGTGGTGGAGGTCAACGAGGCGCTGCGCGAGACCCCGGAGCTCCTGAACTCCGACCCGTTCGGGGAGGGCTGGATCGCCCGCCTGGAACTGGCCGAGACCGGCGAGCTCGACGGCCTCCTCGACGCCGAGGCCTACACCGCCGAGACGGCGTAGCGCCGGCGACCCCGATGACGTACACGCCGCACACCGAGGCCGATCGGGCGCAGATGCTCGGTGTCATCGGCGTCGGTTCCGTCGACGACCTGTACGCCGACATCCCCGAGGCCGTCCGCGCGGAGGACTGGCAGATTCCGGCGCCATGGAGCGAGCAGGAGGTTCGCGCGGAGCTGGACCGCCTCGCCGGACGCAACCGGATTCCGGAGATCAGCTTCCTGGGCGCCGGCGTGTACCGGCACCTCGTTCCTGCCGTCGTCGGCGAGGTGATCGGGCGGCCGGAGTTCGCCACCGCCTACACGCCCTACCAGCCGGAGGTGAGCCAGGGGACCCTCCAGAGCATCTTCGAGTTCCAGTCGCTCATCTGCGAGCTGACCGGCATGGAGGTCGCCAGCGCCAGCCACTACGACGGTGCCACCGCCACGGCCGAGGCGGCCCTCATGGCCTGCCGGCTCACCCGCCGCAACCGCGTCGCCGTCTCGGCGGCCGTCAACCCCGACTACCGTCGCGTGCTGGCCACCTACTGCTCCGGGCCGGGGATCGAGGTGGTGACGGTCCCCGTCGACCTCGCCAGCGGGGCCGCCGGCACCACGGATCCGGACCGCGTCGCCGAGGCCCTCGGCGACGACGTCGCGTGCCTGGTCGCCGCCCAGCCGAACTACTACGGCGGGCTCGAGCCGATGCGCGAGCTGGCCGATGCCGCCCACGCGGCGGGCGCCCAGTTCGTGGCGGTCGTCGAGCCGACTTCGCTCGCGCTCCTCGAGCCGCCCGGCGCCTACGGTGCCGACATCGTGACGGCGGAGGGGCAGCCCCTCGGCATCCCGGCCAGCTTCGGCGGCCCGTACGTGGGATTGATGGCCGCCCGCATGGCATCGGTGCGGCAGATGCCCGGACGGCTGGTCGGCGCCACCCGCGACGCCAGCGGTCGCAAGGGCTACGTGCTGACCCTCCAGGCGCGCGAACAGCACATCCGCCGCGAGAAGGCCGCCAGCAACATCTGCACGAATCAGGCGCTCATGGCGCTCGCCGCCACCGCGTACCTGTCGGCGGTGGGGCCGGAGGGCCTGCGCGAGGTCGCCGAGCTGTCGATGACGCAGGCGCGGCATCTCGTCGCGGCGCTGGAGGATGCCGGGCTCGCTTCGCGCCGCTTCGGTGGCTCCTACTTCGCCGAGGTGGCCATGGACCTGCCCGACGCGGGACGCCGCCACGCGGCGCTGGCCGAGCAGGGGATCGTGGCCGGGCGGCTGCTGGCGCACGACGAGCCATCCCTGACCGACACCGTCCTGCTGGCCACGACCGAGCTCACCACCGACGACCACATCGCGCGGCTGGTGGACGCGCTGGGGGCGACCCGATGAGCGTCATCGACGCGCCGGCCTCCGGCCGCGGCGCCGCCTTCAGCGGTCCCAGCGCCGGCGACGAGCTGCAGGTCGTGGAGGAGCTGATCTTCGAGCGCTCGAAGCCGGGCCGGCGGGCGGTCCGCTTCCCGGTCCCCTCGGACGCCGCGCGGCAGCGCGCCGCCGGGCAGCCGGAGCTGCCCGCATCGGTCCGGCGCACCGAGGCGCCGCGCCTGCCGGAGGTGAGCGAGCTCGAGATGCTCCGCCACTTCAATCGGCTGGCGCACCTGAACCAGGCGATCGACCTGAACTTCTATCCGCTCGGGTCGTGCACGATGAAGTACAACCCGAAGGTCAACGAGTGGGCCGCGCGCCTCCCGGGCTTCACCGACTCCCACCCGCTCGACCCCGCGGCGCTGAGCCAGGGCAGCCTGGAGCTCATGTGGCTGCTGGCCGAGCTGCTCAAGGAGATCAGCGGCTTTCCGGCGCTCACCCTCCAGCCGGCGGCCGGAGCGCACGGCGAGCTGACCGGCATGCTCATGACCCGCGCCTACCACCGCGCCAACGGCGAGGCAGAGCAGCGGACCAAGGTGCTCGTGCCGGACAGCGCCCACGGGACGAATCCGGCCACGGCCAGCATGGTCGGCTACCAGACGGTGACGATCCCCTCCAACGCGCGCGGCGGCATCGACCTGGAGGCTCTGCGCGACGCGCTCGGGCCGGACGTCGCCGCGCTGATGATCACGAACCCCAGCACGCTCGGCATCTTCGAGGACCAGATCGACCAGGTCGTTGCCGCCGTCCACGAGGCCGGTGCCATCGCCTACATGGACGGGGCCAACCTGAACGCCATCCTCGGCCGCTTCCGCCCGGGCCACGCGGGCTTCGACGTCATGCACTTCAACCTGCACAAGACCTTCTCCACGCCCCACGGCGGCGGTGGCCCTGGCTCGGGGCCGGTCGGCGTGAGCGCGCGCCTGGAGCCGTTCCTGCCCGCGCCGATGCCCGTCCTGCTGGAGGGCGACCCCGACGAGGTGCGGGCCAACGCGTGGGCCGGTCGCTCGACCGCCGGCGCGCGCTTCGGCCTCGACGAGGACCGGCCGCAGAGCATCGGCAAGGTGCGGACGCACTACGGCAACTTCGGGATGTTCGTGCGCGCCTACACCTACATTCGCAGCAACGGCGGAGACGGCCTGCGCACGGTCAGCGAGGACGCGGTGCTGGCGGCGAACTACCTCCGGGTCCGCCTGGCCGATGCGTACGACCTGCCGTACGACCGCATCTGCAAGCACGAGGTCGTGTTCTCGGGTCGCCGGCAGAAGCACCAGCACGGCGTGGCGACCCTCGACATCGCCAAGGCGATCCTGGATCACGGCATCCATCCGCCCACGATCTACTTCCCGCTCATCGTGGAGGAGGCCCTGATGATCGAGCCGACCGAGACGGAGAGCGTGGAGACGCTCGACCGCTTCGTCGACGTCATGCACGAGATCGCCGAGCGCGCCGCGAGCGATCCCGACGCCCTCCATGCGGCACCGGTCACGACGCCCGTCGGCCGGCTGGACGAAGCGACGGCCGCGCGGCATCCGGTGTTGCGGTACAGCTTCGCGCCGGACGACGAGACCGGCTCCGAGGACGCCTGAACCTGTTCGCGGGTGAACCTGGCTGGACCGGCGGGCGTACTATGAGCAACCCGCACGGTGGCCGAACGGCACGGGTGCCCATGGAGACGAGAGAGCCCGACGGCCTCGTCGAGCGCATGCAGGCCGATGATCTGGATGCGTTCGAGGAGTTCTTCAAGACCTACCAGCGACCGATCTACGCGACGGCGCTGGCGATCACGCGCGATCCGTTCCTTGCCGAGGAGGTCCTCCAGGACTGCTTCGTGAAGGCGTATCGCGTGCGGGACCGCCTCGACCCGTCGCGGTCGCCGCTGCCGTGGCTGCAGCGCGTGGCGATCAACCTGTGCTACAGCCGGGTGAGCCGGCGCAAGGTGCTTCCGGAGCCGCTCACCAACCTCATCACCAACCTGGTCGTCGACCTGGCGCAGCGCCCCGACCAGGTGGTGGAGTCGCGCGAGGTGCTCGAGGTGCTGCAGCGCGGGATCGACGCGCTGCCGCCGAAGTAGCAGACCGCGATCATCCTCTACTACCTCCACGGATACTCGCTGGCGGAGGCGGCCGAGATCGCCGACTGCAACGTCGGCACCATGAAGTCGCGCCTCCACTACGCCCTCAAGGCCCTCCGCGCCCGCCTGCCGGTCGAGCGTCGCGTGCCGGTCGGAGCCTCGCTCCAGGTGACCGAATGAGCTGCCGACAGGTGTGCCGCGAGCTCCTCTTCGCCACGCGCCTGGGCGATCTGGGACCGAGCTCCCGGCCGCACCTCGACCATCTGGCCGAGTGCGCCGACTGCCGCCAGGAGGTGGGATTCGACCGTGCGCTGGTGCAGCAGCTCCGAGTGGCCCTGGCCGAGCGCGTCGCCGACGCCGAGCCCCCGGCCCGGGCGTGGGAAGCCATCCTGGAGCGCGCCCGCATGCCGGAGCCGCCGCGACGGGTGACCGTCTGGCAGTGGTCGGCCGCCATCATCGGGCGCCTGCGCGTCGCGACCGCCATGGCCGGCACCGGGCTGGCCCTGATCCTGGCGCTCAACATGGATGTCGTGCCGGTGCCCGCGCCCCAGCGGGACGCGACGCCCGTGGTCCGGGAGGAGCCCGCCCTCGAGCAGGTGCCGCGCATGACGACCGGACGCACCGGCCTGGTCGCCTACACCCGGCTCGCCGCCAAGGTCGCCGCCGCTGGCTCGGGGACCGATGAGGAGGCCGCGTTCACGCGCTCGGTGCCGCGCCTGCAGCCGCGTGCCACGATTCCCGCCGCCGGGGAGGAGTCGGAGCAGGAGCCGTCGGTCCAGGAGGGCACGGAGGTGCGTCTGCGCGTCACCGTGCGACCGATCCAGACGCCGGATCCCGGAGCGTCGGGCGCGGCGGACACCGGGACAGACGTGACGAGCGAGCCACAGATCCCGGCAACACCGGGTGAGCCTTCCTGATTCGCCGGGAGTATGTAAGACTAGCGCACCGTTTGCGCCGATCGGCCCGGGCAGCCACGAGGCGAAGGTAGCCGAGCAACGGTCGCGCCAACCCATTTCATGTGTGTGGAGGAGACTGGATGCGCAGTTGGAGATGGTTCTCCGTCTTCGCCGTCGTGGTGCTCGTGCTCGCTGCCTGTGGGCAGCAGGCCGCCAGCCCATCGGCCGGTGAGGAGTCGGAGCCCCCGGCAACGGGATCGGAGGCTCCCGAGCCGACGGAGGGGGCTGCCTTCGAGGCCATGGCATACCCGGAGGATGGTCCCGCCGAGTGCGGCGCGGACAACAACCCCTCCAACATCAGCGAGATTCGCGCCGAGGACGAGCGGACCGTCGTCTTCACGCTCTGCTCGCCGGACGTCGCCTTCCTGGCGAAGGTCGCGTTCAGCTCGTTCGCGATCGACGACTCCGCGTACCTCGAGGCCCACGCGGCCGACGGGTCCATCGTCGACGAGCCGAACGGCACCGGGCCGTACCGGCTCGACGCCTGGAACCGCGGCTCGGACATCGTCCTGACCGCCAACGAGGACTACTGGGGCGATGCGCCGCTCAGCCCGACCGTGATCTTCCGCTGGAGCACCGAGGCCGCGCAGCGGCTGGTCGAGCTGCAGTCGGGCGCGGTGGATGGCATGGACAACCCCGGTCCCGACGACTTCGAGACCATCGAGGCCGATTCGAGCCTCGCGCTCTACCCGCGCGAGGGCCTGAACACCCTGTACTTCGGCTTCAACAACAACCCGAAGGTCGACGGCTTCGACAACGAGGCCAACCCGTTCGCCAACGAGCAGGTGCGCCAGGCGCTGGCCATGGGCATCGACCGGCAGCGGATCGTCGACAACTTCTTCCCGCCCGGGTCCGAGGTGGCGAGCCACTTCACCCCGTGCGCCATTCCGTTCGCCTGCGAGGGCGACGAGTGGTACGAGTACGACCCTGAGGCCGCCCGCGAGATGCTGGCCGACGCCGGCTTCCCGGACGGGTTCGAGACCCAGATCCACCTGCGCGACGTCGTCCGTGGCTATCTGCCCGCCCCGACGCAGGTGGCAGCGGACCTCCAGGCCCAGCTCGCCGATCTCGGCATCACCGCCACGATCGACGTGCAGGAGTCGACCACCTTCCTCGACAACTCGGACGCCGGCCTCCTGACCGGGATTCATCTCCTGGGCTGGGGCGCCGACTACCCGGATGCCACGAACTTCCTCGACTACCACTTCGGTGGCGGGGCGTCGGACCAGTTCGGCGACAAGTTCGACGACATCACCTCGGCGCTGGCCGAGGGCGCCTCGAGCGTCGAGGACGCGGATCGCGCGGCCGCCTACGAGGCTGCCAACAACGCGATTCGCGAGCACGTGCCGATGATCCCGATCGCCCATGGCGGCTCGGGCGTCGCCTGGCACGCCGACAACGAGGGCGGCCATTCGTCGCCGCTCAGCAACGAGAACATGGCCGTCGTCAGCCCCGGCGCCGATGACCAGCTCGTGTGGATCCAGAACGGCGAGCCCGGTGGCCTCTACTGCGCCGACGAGTCGGACGGCGAGGCGCTCCGCGTCTGCGAGCAGATCAAGGAGTCCCTCTACGCCTACGAGGTCGCGGGCACCGAGGCGATTCCGGCGCTGGCCGAGGAGTGCGTCCCGAACGACGAGCTGACCGAGTGGACCTGCACGCTCCGCGAGGGCGTCACCTTCCACGATGGCTCGACGCTCGACGCCAACGACGTGGTCCTGTCCTACGCGGTCCAGTGGGACGCGGAGCACCCGCTCCACATCGGACGGGACGGCAGCTTCACGTACTTCGGCGCCCTGTGGGGTGGCTTCCTGAACCCGCCTCCGGCCGAATAGTCGGCTCGAGGCTCGGCTGATCGAGATGGGGGCGCTGCCGCCGGCAGCGCCCCCATCGGCACCTTCGGCACCCTCGACCTCGCTACCATGACGCGCTAGATGCTCCAGTTCCTGTTCCGGCGACTGCTTCTCGCCGTCCCGGTCCTCTTCGGCATCATCTTCCTGGTGTTCGCGCTCGCGCGGCTCCTGCCCGGTGACCCGTGCATCGCGGCGCTCGGCGAACGAGCCACGGAGGCGATCTGCGCGGCCTTCAACGAGCGCTACGGCCTGAACGAGCCGATCCCCGTCCAGTTCCTCGCCTACCTCGGCCAGCTGGCCAGCGGCGACCTGGGCAACTCGATCAGGCAGGGACGCCCGGTCGCGGAGATCCTGCTCGAGCGCCTGCCGGTGACCCTGGAGCTCACCTTCTTCGCGCTGCTGTTCGCCACCATCGTCGGCGTCACGCTCGGCCGCCTCTCGGCGATGCGCCGCAACTCGCCGCTCGACGTGTTCACGATGTTCATCGCCAACCTGGGCGTCTCCATCCCGGTCTTCGTGCTGGGCCTGTTGTTCGCCTACGTCTTCGCCGTCGGCCTGCGCGGGACGCCGTTCGCACTGCCGCCGTCGGGCCTGCTGTCAGCGGGCGTGCCGCACCAGCACCTGGCGCTGGCGTGGGGACTCGGCGAGGTGGAGGGCTTCGCGGGATCGGCGCTCACCTTCCTGTCGAACATGACGATCCTGTCGTCGCTCATCAGCGCGCAGTGGGAGCCCTTCATCGACGGGATCCGGCACATCATCCTGCCCGCCGTGGCGCTCGGGACGATCCCGATGGCGATCATCGCCCGCATGACCCGCTCGAGCATGCTCGACGTCCTGGGACTCGACTACATCCGCACCGCACGCGCCAAGGGAGCGCCGGAGCGCGTCGTTCGCAGCCGCCACGCGTTCCGCAACGCCCTGCTGCCGGTCGTCACCGTCGTCGGCCTGTCGCTCGGCGCGCTCCTCTCCGGAGCCGTGCTGACCGAGTCGATCTTCCTGTTGCCCGGCGTGGGTCGGACGTTGTTCGAGGCGATCACCGGACGCGACTACATCGTCGTGCAGGCTCTCACGCTCGTCACCGCCGTCGGCTACGTGGTCATCAACCTGATCGTGGACATCAGCTATGCCTACCTCGATCCGCGGATTCGGCTGCGCTGACCGATGACCGCCACCGAGCTGACCCCGAGCCTCCGGCAGCAGGAAGCGGCCGCCGCTGCCAGCAGCCCGCTCAAGGACACGCTGCGCAGCATCCTGCGCCAGCGTTCGGCCGTCATCGGTCTGGCCATCCTGGCCGTCCTGCTGCTGACCGCGGTGTTCGCCGATCTGATCGCGCCCTACGGACCGGCGGAGACGCTGTTCAACGTCGAGGGCGCGCAGCGGCTCAGCGCGCCGTGCATCCACGCCCTGGGCTGCCCGGAGACGCAGCCCCAGTTCCTCATGGGCCTGGACCAGAACAATCGCGACCTCTTCAGCAGGGTCGTGCACGGCTCCCGCGTGTCGCTCCAGGTGGGCGTGGTGACGGTGAGCTTCGCGATCGTGGTCGGCACGCTCATCGGCGCCGTGGCGGGCTACGTCGGGGGCTGGACCGACAACGTCCTGATGCGAATGATGGACGTCCTCCTCGCCTTCCCGGCGCTCGTGCTGGCGATCTTCCTGGTCACCGCCTTCGACACGCTCGAGGTGCCGTTCCTGGAGAACCCGCTGTTCCGCGCGATGCTGGCCATCGGTATCGTGGCGATCCCGGTCTATGCGCGCGTCATGCGCTCATCGGTCCTGTCCATTCGGGAGCGGGACTTCGTAACCGCGTCGCGCGCCATGGGCGAGTCCGGTGCGGGCATCCTGCTGCGCCGAATCCTGCCGAACGCGCTCACGCCTCTGGTGGTGCAGGGCACGCTGGGCATCGCCACCGCCATCCTGGAGGTGGCGGCCCTGTCGTTCCTGGGCATCGGCGCGCAGGAGCCCACCCCGGAGTGGGGCTCCATGATCGGCGCGGTCCGCAACCAGGTGTTCAGCGCGCCGCATCTCATCCTCTTCCCGGGAGGCGCGCTGGCCCTCAGCGTCCTCGCCTTCAACCTGCTCGGCGATGGCATCCGTGACGCGATGGACCCGAGGCTGAACCGATGACGATCACGGACGTGGCCCCGCCGCGGCGGCGGGTCGGTGAGGCCGGCGACCGCCTGCTCGAGGTGAAGGGCCTCCAGACCAGCTTCCACACCAGCGACGGCGTCGTGCGGGCGGTGACCGGGATCGACTTCCACGTCAACCGCGGCGAGGTGATGGGCCTCGTCGGCGAGTCCGGCTGCGGCAAGAGCGTGACGAGCCTGTCGATCATGCGGCTCATCGCGCCGCCCGGGCGGATCGAGGCGGGCGAGGTCATCTTCGACGGGCGCGACCTGCTCAAGCTGCCCTCCGGCGAGATGCGCAAGCTGCGCGGCGACCGGATCAGCATGATCTTCCAGCAGCCCACCAGCAGCCTGAACCCGGTCTACGACGTCGGCATGCAGCTCGGCGAGGTCATGGAGCTCCATCGGTCCATGAAGCGCCGGGACGCCCGCGCGCGGGCGGAGGAGCTGCTCGCCATGGTCGGCATCCCCGACCCGAAGCGGCGGATCGAGGCCTTCCCGCACGAGCTGTCGGGCGGCATGGCCCAGCGGGTGATGATCGCCATGGCGCTGGCCCTGGAGCCGGAGCTGCTCATCGCGGACGAGCCCACCACCGCGCTGGACGTGACGATCCAGGCCCAGATCCTCGACCTCATGCGCACGCTGCAGCGCGAGACGAACACGGCCCTCATCCTCATCACCCACGACCTCGGCGTGGTGGCCGAGATGTGCGACCGGGTTGCGGTGATGTACGCCGGCGAGATCGTCGAGCAGACGGACGTGCAGCGGCTCTTCGAGGCGCCGCGCCATCCGTACACCCAGGGCCTCATCGCATCGGTGCCGGTGCTGGGCCAGGAGGCCGAGGAGCTCACCACCATCCCCGGCAGCGTGCCGAACCTCATCGACCTGCCGCCCCACTGCCGCTTCGCGCCGCGCTGCACCGCGCGGGTCGAGTTCGACGTCGAGCTCGCCACGCAGCGGCACCCGGAGCTGCTCCCGGTCGACGAGAGCCACAGCGTGCGGTGCTGGATGTACCACGAGGCGGATGGCAGCCTCCGGCGGCCGCCGCTCAACGAGCGGCCCGGCGAGGCGGACCGATGACGGAGCCGCGCAACGGCGAGTTGGTGCGGGTCGAGAACCTGTCCGAGTTCTTCCCGCTCCGCGGTGGCGTCCTGCACCGCAAGGTCGGCGACGTGCGGGCCGTCGATGACGTCAGCTTCGCGATCCGGCGCGGCGAGACGCTCGGCCTGGTGGGGGAGTCGGGCTCGGGCAAGACCACCGTCGGGCGGGTCCTCCTCCGGCTGCTGGAGCCGACGGCCGGGCGAATCACGTTCGACGGCCAGGACATCACGAGGATCAGTGGCGGTCGCCTGAAGCCGTTCCGGCGGCGGATGCAGATCATCTTCCAGGATCCGTTCGCCAGCCTCGATCCACGCGCTCAGGTCGGTGCCAGCATCGCCGAGGGGCTGCGGATCCATGGCCTCGGGAACGCCCGCGAGCGCCGCGAGCGAGTCATGCGGATGATGGAGCTGGTCGGCCTCCAGCCGTACCACGCGCGCCGCTACCCGCACGAGTTCAGCGGCGGCCAGCGGCAGCGCATCGGGATCGCGCGTGCGCTGGTGCTCGAGCCGGACCTGCTCGTCTGCGACGAGCCCGTCTCGGCCCTGGACGTGAGCATCCAGGCCCAGGTGCTGAACCTCCTCCGCGGCCTCCAGCGCGAGCTTGGCCTGACCTACCTGTTCATCGCCCACAACATGGCGGTCGTCGAGCACATCAGCGACCGGCTCGCCGTCATGTACCTCGGCGCGCTCATGGAGCTCTCCGACTCGGCCGAGATCTATCGCGTCCCGCTGCACCCGTACACCATCGCGCTCCTGTCGGCGGTGCCGCCGGCATCGCCGCGCAACCGGGATCGCCGCACTCGGATCATCCTGCTCGGCGACGTCCCGTCCCCGGTCAACCCACCGTCGGGCTGCCGATTCCACACGCGCTGCTGGCTGCGCAAGGCGCTCGGCAACCCGGAGAACTGCGTCACCGATCGCCCCGCGCTCCGGGGCCTGCGGCCCGGGCACGAGGTCGCCTGCCATTGGGCCGAGGAGCTCCTGCCCGGGGAGCGACGCGACGCGCTCATCGCCGAGGCGGCGCGCACCAGCTCGGCCTTCGAGACGGGCGAGGCCGAGGAGACCGGTCCGCCACTGTCGCCCCCGCCCACCGACTCCGGTCTCTTCGGGCACGGCGGCGACGACACCGGTGGTGAGGCGCACAGCCGCCTGTGAGGGTGGCCGCGCTGCTAGGCTGACGGCGTGGAGTACCGGATCGCGCTGGCCCAGGTGGCCCCGCGCCTCGGCGATCTCGACGCGAACCGAGAGCTCGTGGCGGAGGGCGTCCGCCGTGCCGCCGCCGAGGGAGCGGCGCTCACCGTCTTTCCGGAGCTGGCGCTGACCGGATACCTGCTCCAGGATCTCGTCCCCGAGGTCGCGCTGCGAGCCGATGACCCCCGCCTGCTGGGCATCGGCGACGAGGCGCCCGGCATGCTGGTGGCGGCCGGCTTCGTCGAGGAGACCGATGCGCATCGGTACTGCAACGCGGTCGCGCTGGTGCGCGACGGCGAGCTCATCGGCCTTCATCGCAAGGTGTACTTGCCGACCTACGGCCTGTTCGACGAGGCGCGCTTCACGCGGGGAGGCGACCGGATCCGGACCCACGACGCCGGCGCGCCGATCGGCCGCATCGGTCTGAGCGTGTGCGAGGACTTCTGGCATCCGTCGCTGCCGATGCTGCAGACCCTCGATGGCGCCCAGCTCCTCGTCAACGTCGCCGCCGGACCGTCGCGCGCGCCCGGCGGCCCGGCCGGCCTGGCGGCGATCGCGGGGTGGCACAAGATGCAGGACACGTACGCGCTGCTGGGGACCGTGCCGCTCGCCTTCTGCAACCGGGTGGGGAACGAGGAGGGTCTGACGTTCTGGGGCGGTTCGCGGGTGGTGGCCGCGGACGGCTCGGTGGTGGTGGAGGCGCCCCTGTGGGAGGAGGCCCTGGTGGTCGGCGCGCTGGACACCGATGACCTTCGGATGCAGCGCTACGGGCTGCCGCTCCTGGCCGACGAGCGGCTGGAGCTCGTCCGACGAGAGCTGGATCGGATCATCGCCGAGCGGGCCGGGCTCGCCGGACCCTCCGACGGCGAAGGCGACGACGACGCGGACGGCGAGGGCGGGGGCGGCCTTCGATGAGTCGAAGCCGCCCCGATCCGCCGACGACACCGACGGCGCCCCTTCCGCAGGTGGATCCGGCCCTGGCGGTGGAGGTCATCGTTGGCTTCATCCGATCGCAGATGGAGCAGACCGGCTTCACGCGCTTGGTGATGGGCCTGAGCGGCGGCGTGGATTCCGCGGTCGTCGCGTACCTCGCGGCGCGCGCAATCGGCGCCGACAACCTGCTCGCCCTGCGACTCCCGTACCGCACCTCGTCAGCCTCCTCCGAGTCCGATGCGATGCGGGTGGTGGCCGCGCTCGGATGCCGCACCGAACGCGTCGACATCACGCCGATGGTCGACCCGATGCTGGAGAGCCTCCGCGACGATGACCCGGATCGGCTCAGGGTGCGCCGCGGGAACGTCATGGCGCGGCAGCGGATGATCGTGTGGTACGACCGTTCGGCGGCGTGGGACGCGCTGGTGGTGGGTGCTTCGAACAAGACCGAGGCGCTCCTGGGGTACGGGACCCTCCACGGCGACATGGCTGCCGCGCTGATGCCCATCGGTGACCTGTACAAGTCGCAGGTCAGGGCCGTCGCGCGCGAGCTGGGGGTACCCGACGAGATCATCGCCAAGCCTCCCTCGGCCGACCTGTGGCCCGGCCAGACGGACGAGGGCGAGCTGGGCCGCAGCTACGAGTCGCTCGATCGGGCGCTCTACGCGCTCGTCGATCGACGCTGGAGCGTCGACCGATGCGTCCGCGCCGGACTGGCCCGCGACCTGGTGGAGTGGGTCGCGCAGCGGGTGGCCCGGATGGAGTTCAAGCGCCAGCTGCCGCCGGTCGCGAAGTTGTCGCTCCGAACGCCGGGGATCGACCACCTGTACCCGCGGCGGCGACCAGGTTCACGCCGGTAGCACCCGGCCCCTGTTCGCCCCGGAGGCCGCCGCGCAGCCGGCGTAACCGTCCGGTAAGCCGCCGGTAAGCGGCCGCGCTTACGCTGCGTCTCAGCGGCCGTCCTCGCCTCCGGTGCGCACGCAGGTGAGGAGATCGCCATGAATGCTGGATCGACGGGCGTGCTGCAGACGAGGGGATGCACATGAGGCGCCTGGGATTGGTCGTGGCGCTGGCAGGCGCCACGACGTTCGTCGCTGCCCTGCCGGCCGCCGCGAATGGGCCGCCGCCCCCGTTGCTGGGCGGGTGGAGCTGGCCGGACGGCTCACGGCCGACGTACGCGTTCGCCGCGTCCATGCCGCTGCAGTGGATGCGGAACGAGGCCACCGCCGGCGTCAATGCCTCGGGCAACACGCCGTATCAGAACCCCGTGTTCCGACTCATCTCGTCGGGGACGCCGAACGTGACGGTCGGCATGCGCGCCACGCCGGCGCCCTGCGTGGGATCGACGCCGACGGTCTGGTACGCGTGCGCCCGAACGCGCGGCTCGTACACGTCGTGGTCGGTGGACCTGTCGTCGTCCTACTGCTGGATGAACGGTGGGGCCTACCGCACCTGCGCGAACAAGGCGACCTTCGACGTCTGGTCCATCGTGCACCACGAGTTCCTGCACGTGAACGCGCTCGGGCATCATTGGCCCGACCAGCCCTGGAACTCCGTCATGTTGCCGGTCTTTCCCGCCTGGCCGAACAACTACTGGCAGAACCGCTACCCCCGGTCACACGATCTGTGGGGCCTCGCGACGCTGTACGCGGCCGACCCGTGCACCACCACGCCCTGCCCACTGAGGACGACACCGTGACTCGCAGACTCGCGATCATCAGCTGCCTGCTCGTTGCCCTGCTCACCGCGTGCCGTGGCGTGACGCCGGGTGCTCCTCCGGACTCCGGCCCGCCCGGTCTCGCCAGCCGCTCGGCCGCCCCGGCGAGCGAGGCCGCGAGCCTCGCGCCATCGGCAACCCAGCCGGAAGCCTGCGCCCTGGGTACGGCCGTTGCGGAGTACGCCTACCCCGGCCTTCGGGAGTTCGTCAACGAGTTTCGCGGCATCAGTCGCGGCGTTGCCGTCGCCGAGGTCGTCAGCGTCGGGGAGGTGCAGTACTCGACCGAGAGCGGCCAGAGGCCGTCGTGTGACGAGATCCAGGCAGCCGGGTCGGGCTTCAGCATCGGTCGCCTGGTCGACGTTCGGGTCATCACGCCGGTCGGCGGCGCGGTGGAGAAGGACCAGGTGCTGACGTACCTCTACCAGGGCGGATCACTCGGGAAGGACTCGTCACCGGGTCACCCGTTCGGACTGGCGGTGCCTCGTGCGGGGGACCTCATGCTCGTCCTGATCTCGCGAGAGCCGATCGATGCCGATCCGGGGGCCGGGGAGCTTCCGGTTGAGGTCCTGGAGATGTTCCTCGTCACGCAGGGCCGCGTGGTCACCCCGGATCCGGCGGAGCGCGTCCCGGTGCAGCAGGTCGGAGACGTCCTGCGCGACGTGCTGCCCTCGGCGTCGCCGTCGAACTGAGCCCTTGGCCACGGCCGTCCCGGTCTCGGGGCGGCCGTGGCTCTCCGTCGGTAATCCGCCGCTAATCGGCCGGTAACTGTGGGGACGCTACCCTCCGGATCAAGCGGCCGAGCTCGCCTCCGGTGCGCTGTGAGGATGGAAGGAGCCATCGATGAACAAGGTGATGCTGGTCGGTCGACTGACGCGGGACCCGGAGCTGCGATCGCTCCCCAGCGGGAAGCACGTCGCGACCTTCACCGTCGCGACCAACGAGTTCCGTGGGGGCGGCGGGGAGCGGACCGAATATCACCCCTGTGTGGCGTGGGACCGCCTGGCGGAGATCTGCGGGCAGTTCCTGTCGAAGGGCCAGCTGGTCGACGTCGAGGGTCGACTGCAGACCCGCCAGTGGGACGACGACGCCGGCAAGCGCCACTGGAAGACGGAGGTCGTGGTCGCCTCGCTCGAGATGCTGAGCGGCCGATCGAAGAAGGAGTACGCCCGGGAGGCCCAGGCGGTCGCCGAGGGCGGTGAGGCCGATGGCACACCGGCGCCGACCCCGATCGGCAGCGCGAAGAGCGCCGCCGAGAGCGATCTCGAGGCGGCCGTCGCCATGTGACGCCGCCGGGCGGCGGACGCCCCCCCGATCCGCCGCCCGGCCATCCCTGGCCCCGACCGTGGCAGCCCGCCCGAGGCCATGCGGTCAGCGCTGATCCCGCGGCGGCAAACGTACCGGCCGGCCATGGGCCGACCGGGGGAGTCTCTCGATGGGCTCGGTCGCAGCACACTGAGGGCCATGACGACGAACCTCGATCTGGAGCTCGCCGCGCTGCGTGCCCGACGCCACTCGCCGGGACTCAAGGCCTGGTTGCGCGGCATGCCGCTCTTCGATCGCCGCGCCATCCGCGACCCGGACGAGCGCGACGAGTACTGGGCGAACGTGCAGCGACGCCTGGCCGAAAGCGATGCGGTCTCGCTACTGCGCTACCGGGCCACGGAGCCGCCGCCGCGACCCTGACCGAAGGCGGGCGGCGGCTCGTGTTTCTCCGGAGCCGGTCGCGTCGCGCGGACTCCGGCCACTCCCTGGGCCCCGCCGTCTCCCGGCCGCGGTCAGGTCAGGATGCGGCCGCGGGGGCGCGCGTCGGTCTCGCCGCTTCCTCCGAGCCGGATGCCTCCGCCGGCGGCCACACGCCGTCCAGGTACGCGTTGATGGCCTTCGCGGCGCGCTTGCCATCGCCCATGGCCAGGATGACGGTGGCCGCGCCGCGGACGATGTCGCCGCCGGCGAAGACCCCGGGCATGCTCGTCATGCCGAAGTCGTCGGTCACGATGTAGCCCCACGAGTTCACCGCCAGGTCGGGCGCGGTGGACGTGAGCAGCGGGTTCGAGCGCGTCCCGATGGCCACGACCACCATGTCGCAGTCGATCGTGAACTCGGATCCCGGGATCGGTTGCGGGCGGCGGCGGCCGGACTCGTCGGGCTCGCCCAGCTCCATCCGGACGCAGCGCAGGCCGGTCACCCAGCCCTGCTCGTCGCCCAGCACCTCGACCGGCGCCAGGAGGAGCTCGAACCGAACGCCCTCCTGCTCGGCGTGGTGGACCTCCTCGGCTCGGGCGGGGAGCTCCTCGCGGCCGCGGCGGTAGACGATGACCGCCTCGGCGGCACCCAGCCGTCGCGCGGTGCGCACCGAGTCCATGGCCACGTTGCCGCCACCGACCACCACGACCCGCTGGCCGTGGAGGACGGGCGTATCGGCTTCCGGGTTCCAGGCGCCCATGAGATTGACGCGGGTCAGGTACTCGTTGGCGGAGTACACGCCCTTCAGGTTCTCGCCGGGGATGTCCATGAAGACCGGCAGGCCGGCGCCGACCGCCACGAACACCGCGTCGTAGCGCTCGCGCAGCTCGGGGAGCGTGTACGTCTTGCCGATGATCGCGTTGGCCTCGATCTTCACACCGGATTCCATCAGCCGACCCACCTCGGCCTGGACGATGTCCTTGGGCAGGCGGAACTCGGGGATGCCGTAGACGAGCACGCCGCCCGCCGCGTGGAAGGCCTCGTAGATCGTGACGTCGTGACCGCGCTTCACCAGCTCCCCGGCGGCCGTCAGGCCTGCCGGACCCGAGCCGACGATGGCGACGCTCTTGCCGGACGGCGCCACGCTGCCATCGGCCAGGGCCTCCGGGTGGGCCTGCGCCCAGTCGGCGACGTAGCGCTCCAGGTAGCCGATCGCCACCGGGCGTCCGGTCTTGCCGCGCAGGCACACGCCCTCGCACTGCGTCTCCTGTGGGCAGACGCGCCCGGTGACGCAGGGCAGCGCGTTGTCATCCAGCAGCGCGTTGGCGGCGCCGGCCAGGTCACCGTCGCGCAGCAGCCGGATGAACTGGGGGATGTTGACGCGGACCGGACAGCCGTCGATGCAGTACGGCTTCGGGCACTCCAGGCAGCGCTCCGCCTCCAGGAAGGCGAGCTGCTCGGTGAGGCCCAGGTTGACCTCGCGGAAGTTGACGGCCCGCAGCTCGGCGGCCTGCTCCGGCATGGCCACGCGGTCGATCTGCATCCGCTCCTTCTTCGTGAGCGGCACGCGCTCGGTCATCGGGCCACCTCCGCCACCGCGGCGGTGGCATCGGGCCGCGTGAGACCGATGCGACAGCGGTCGCGGTGCTCCAGCGCCTCCTGCTCGAAGATGCGGTACGTCTGGAGCCGATCGGCGAGGAGGCCGAAGTCGACCTTGTGCCCGTCGAACTCGGGGCCCTCGACGCAGGCGTACTTCGTCTCGCCATCGACCGACACGCGGCAGCCGCCGCACATGCCGGTGCCGTCGACCATGATCGCGTTGAGAGAGACCGTGGTCGGAACGCCGTACGGACGGGTCAGCTCGCTGACGGCCTTCATCATCGGCACCGGGCCGACGGCGTAGACCGCGTCGATTCCGCCGGCCTCGAGCAGGTCGGCCAGGGCCTGGGTCACGAACCCGGCGCGGCCGTAGCTGCCGTCATCGGTGCAGGTCACCACCTCGCCGTTGACGCGCAGCTCATCCTCGAGGATGACCCACTCGCGGGACCGGCCACCGATGATGCTGGTCACCTGGACGCCACGCCGATGCAGCTCCTGCGCGATGGGCAGGATGACGGCGGTGCCCACGCCGCCACCCACGCAGACTGCGTGGCCCGCCTCGAGCAGCTCCGTCGGCTCGCCGAGCGGGCCGGCGATGTCACGGATCTCGTCGCCCGGCTCGAGCTCGACGAGATCGGTCGTGCTCTTGCCGACCGACTGGATGATGAGGGTGATCGTGCCGGCGGCGGGATCCGCATCGGCGATGGTGAGCGGGATGCGCTCGGCCCCCGGTCCGAGCCGGACGATGACGAACTGCCCCGGTCGCCGTATCTCGGCCAGGCGCGGCGCCTCGACCTCGAGCCGGGTGACGTTCGGCGACAGCTGCGCGCGCGAGACGATGCGATGCATGGAGCGATGGTGCGCCGAAGCGATCCGGAGTCTCATCCACCAGCCGGCACCTTTTGGCGGGCCCTATGACCCCCCATCGGCGGGACACCGCACCGCGGAGATGCTGACGGACTGCGACTGACCGGGCGCGGATGGCGACCCGCGCTCAGCCTGCGGCGGGGGCCACCGCCTGCTTCCCCTTCGGCCAGTAGAGCTCCTTCTTGACGTGGAACTCCGGGAAGCCGCGGTCCACGAGGACGCGCTCCACGTTCAGGATCATCTCCGGGTTGCCGCAGATGTAGACGACCGTGCGGTCGGCCCGCAGGCCGAGGTCGTGGCAGACCGAGTCGACCACCGCCTCCACCCGTCCGCTGCGCCCGGTCCAGTCGGCGTTGCGCGGGTCGTTCGGGCGAGAGACCGTCGGCACGTAGCGCACCGGGTAGGTGCCGTCGCGTTCCCACGCCTCGAGGATGGAGCGGTACCCCAGCTCGTCGGCGTACGAGCAGCCGTGCAGCATCACCGTGTTGCGCGGGGCGTGCATGGTGTCGCGGATCATCGACATGAACGGCGCGATGCCCGTCCCGGTGCTGACGAACAGGTGCGTTCGATCGTCGTCCGGCTCGAGGACGAACTTGCCCTTCGGACCGATCATCCGCATGCCGTGGCCGACCGGCAGTCGCCACAGGAGCGTGGTGAAGCGGAGGATCGGCACCAGGCGCACGTAGAACTCGTAGCCGCCGTCGGCGGACTCGCGCGGCGGTGACGCCACGGAGTACGGCCGCTGGACGAGCTTCCCGTCGGCGTAGACGCCGATCGTCATGTACTGACCCGGGCTGAAGGCGACCGGGTCGCCGTCGTATTTCA
>DATAKU010000170.1:0-22542 GCA_036261425.1 Candidatus Limnocylindria bacterium
ATGGGACACGAGTGTCCCCGCTGCGGCGAGCAGATCAGCGAGGCCGACGTCTACTCGTGGCGTCCGCTGCCGGAGGACCCGAAGCTCCTCCTCCTGTACTGCCCGAACTGCGGCGATCGGGTCGAGATCAACCACATCTGATCGTTCGGTCGCGGTCGCGCCGGAGCTGGGGATGTGGTGCCCCCAACCGGATTCGAACCGGTGATCTCCACCTTGAAAGGGTGGCGTCCTAGGCCTCTAGACGATGGGGGCGACGCCGATCGGCTGCCTCAATCGTAGCAGCGAGGGGCCGTGTGCCGGTTGCCGACCGATGTCGTCGGCTCAGCCGAGGTAGAAGAGCATCAGGAGCACCACCAGCCCCGCCAGCGACCCGGCGGCGATGAGCCCCATGACCCCGCCGCCGATGGCGATGAGCACGGCTTGTCCGTACTGGCGCTGCCGCGCCGCGCGGCTGCCCCACGTCCAGCCCTGGAAGAACAGGAACAGGCCGGTCGTCACGCCGATGAGCGCGGCGACGAGCATGGCGAGGATCGACAGGTCGCTGTCGTTGCCGAGGAGCGCCAGGGCGATGAGCGCGCCGGCGATGATCAGCGCGACGATGCCGATCACGACGTTGCGCAGGAGGGGATGCATCGGCGGGCCATTCTAGCGGGCGGTACGCATCTTGCTTCCCCGGTGGCAGGGGAACCACGGACACGACCCAAATCGCACGCACAGCAGGAGGGGCCAGGTGGCCGAGCGCCGCGACGCCGACCAGAACGGCGCCACCAACGAAGGGAACATGAGCGTCCGGGACGCGGGCCGCAAGGGCGGCCGCACCACCCGGGCGCGATACGGACCGGAGTTCTTCCAGGAGATCGGGGCGAAGGGCGGCAAGGCCGTCAGCGAGCGGTACTCGAACGAGCACTTCCGGGAGATCGGTCGCAAGGGCGGGCGCCGCGTGGCCGAGCTCATCGCGCGCGCCAAGCAGATGGACGCCGCGCCAACCGAGCCCGATCAGGAACCGGAGTAGCGCTGCTCCTTCCACGGATCCGCGTCGTTGTGGTACCCGTTGCGCTCCCAGAAGCCCGGCCGGTCCTCGTTCGTGAACTCCACCCCGCGCAGCCACTTCGCGCTCTTCCAGAAGTACGTGCCCGGCACGATGGCCCGCAGCGGGTAGCCGTGCTCGGCGCTGAGCGGCTGGCCGTCGTACGACCAGGCCAGAAGGCATTCCGGCCGCATCGCGGTGCCCAGCGGGACGTTCGCGGTGTAGCCCGCTTCGGCGTGGAGGATCACGAACCGAGCCGAGGCTGACGGCTGCGCGACCTCCGCGATGTGGGTGAAGGCCACGCCCTCCCAGCGCGTGTCGAGCTTCGACCAGCGCGTGACGCAGTGGATGTCGGTCGTCAGCTCCGCGACCGGCAGGTTGCGGAACTCGGCCCAGCGAAGGCTGAAGGGGTGCTCCACCTCGCCCCAGACGCGGAAGTCCCAGGCGGACAGGTCACCGTAGTCGGGGACTCGCCCGAAGTGCAGGACGGGGAACTTCTCGGTCAGCACCTGGCCCGGCGGGATGCGCTCCACGAGCTCCGGCGGGACATCGCGCTTCTGCCACGGGAAGACCATCGCCGGCATGCTACCGCGACGCGCCGCTGGCGCCTAGACTCCACCGCCGATGGCTGACGGTTCGACCCCCTTTGCCGACCTCGCCGCCACCGCCGATGCGATTGGTGCCACGCGGAGCAAGAACGCCAAGCGTGACCTGCTCGCCGCCTTCCTGCGCGGCCTCGGGACCGATGACCTGGCGGCCGCGTCGGTCTTCTTCGCCGGCCGCCCGCTCGTGGACCCGAGCGCCAAGCTGGGCATGGGCTGGGTCCAGCAGGGCGCGGCCCTCGCCGCGGCCAGCAGGGCCGACGAGGAGGCGATCCGCGCGGCGTACCTGCGCCATTCCGACTTCGGTGACGCCGCCGCCGACCTGCTGGCCGATGCCGAGCCGGCCGGGGAGCGGCTCACCATCCGTGACGTGGCGGACGGCTTCGGGGGCATCGCGGGGGCGACATCCGCCGAGGAGCGGGTGGCGGCCTTCACCGACCTGTTTCGGCGCGCGGCGGCGCCGGAGGCGCGCTTCATCGGCCGCATCTCGTCGCGCGAGACGCGCATCGGCCTGCGCGAGGGGCTGCTCGAGGAGGCCATCGCCGCGGCCTTCGACGCCGACCTCGACGCCGTGCGACGCGCACACATGCTGACCGGGGAGATCGGCGAGACGGCGGTGCTGGCGAAGGAGGGGCGGCTGGCGGAGGCACGGCTCCACGTCGGGCGACCGATCCGCTTCATGCTCGCCTCGCCGGTCGCGGACGCGGGCGAGGTCATGCGTCGGGTCGGCGAGGAGGCCTGGATCGAGGACAAGTACGACGGGATTCGCGCCCAGCTCCACCTCGAGCCGGACGGCACCATTCGCCTCTTCAGCCGCGACCTCAACGACGTGACCCGCTCGTTCCCCGAGGTCGTGGAGGCGGCGGCGCGGCTCCGCGACGAGGCGCCGATGGTGATCGACGGGGAGCTGGTGCCGTGGCGGGCCGGATCGGTCCTCGACTTCGCGTCGCTCCAGACCCGGCTGGGGCGCGTGCGACCGTCCGCCGAGCTGCTGGCCGAGGTGCCGGTGGTGCTGGTGGCGTTCGACCTGCTCCACCACGCTGGCCGCGACCTGCTCGAGGTCCCGCTGCGCGACCGCCGCGCGGCGCTGGACGGCCTTTCACTGCCGGACCGCACCGGCGAGCGCCTGCTCCGGTCGCACCTCGCCACCGCGCGCTCCGCCGAGGAGGTCGACCGCCAGTTCGACGACGCGCGCGAGCGCCGCAACGAGGGTCTGATGGTCAAGGACCCTGACTCCACCTACCAGCCCGGACGGCGTGGCCTGGGCTGGCTCAAGCTGAAGAAGGCGCTGGCCACGCTGGACTGTGTCGTCGTGGGAGTCGAGTGGGGCCACGGCAAGCGCCGCGACGTCCTGTCGGACTACACGTTCGCGGTGCGCGAGACCGATGGACCCGACGCGCGGCTGCTGACCATCGGCAAGGCTTACACCGACCTGACCGATGCCGAGATTGCCACGATGACCGAGCACTTCAAGGGCATCACGCTGCGCGACTTCGGCCGCTACCGGACCGTCGTGCCCGAGGTGGTGGTGGAGATCGCGTTCGACCGCATCATGCGCTCGGCGCGCCATCGGTCCGGATTTGCGATGCGCTTCCCGCGGATCGTGCGGATTCGCGACGACAAGACGCCGGCCGAGATCGACACGCTGGAGACCGTCGAGGCGCTCTTCGCCGAGCAGGCGACGGGACGCATCCTGCTGGCCACCGGCGCCCGGGGCGAGACGGAGCGGATCGCCGCGACCGGGGAGACGGAGGAGGCCGCCGCCGGGCGCTAGGATGGCGCCATGAGCGATCCCGAGCCGCTCCCGGAGCACGTGGCGCGCAACCGCGAATACTGGGACGAGGTCAACGCGCCCATCTACGCCGAACCCGGCCGCCGCTCCTGGGCGCGCGACGAGATCACCTGGGGCATCTTCGGCGTTCCGGAGGCGGAGCTCCACGCGCTGCCGGAGGAGCTGGAGGGCACCGACGTCATCGAGCTCGGTTGCGGCACCGCCTATTTCGGCGCCTGGCTCGCGCGGCGCGGCGCCAGGGTCACCGGCGTCGACAACAGCGCGAAGCAGCTGGAGACCGCCCGCGACCTGCAGCGGGAGCATGACCTGCACTTCCCGCTGCTCCACGGCAATGCCGAGTCCGTGCCGCTGCCGGATGCGAGCTTCGATCTCGCCGTCAGCGAGTACGGGGCGAGCATCTGGGCCGATCCGTACCGGTGGGTGCCCGAGGCCGCGCGCCTGCTGCGCCCGGGCGGCGAGCTCGTCTTCCTGGTCAACGGCACGCTGTGGGTCCTGACCGTGCCGGACACCGACGACCAGGGGCCGGCCGGCGATCGGCTGTTGCGCCCGTACTTCGGGATGCATCGCTTCGAATGGCCGGACGATCCCGGCGTCGAGTTCCACCTGGGTTACGGCGACTGGATCCGCCTGCTGCGGGCGAATGGCTTCGATGTCGTGGACCTGATCGAGGTCCGCGCGCCGGAAGGCGCCTCCACGTCGGCATATGAGCTGGTCGACCCCGGCTGGGCGCGGAACTGGCCGGCCGAGCAGATCTGGAGGGCCCGCAAGCGATGAGCGCATTCGGCATGGAAGGCTTCGGGACGATGCGGGCGGTCGAGGTCGACGTCTACACGGCCGCCTACCGCGTCTCGGGAACCGTCCAGACGCGCTTCAACCGCGTGGCCGAGATCCTGAACCAGCTCTCGGGCGCTCACCTGGCCGTCGAGCACGCCACGGTCAGCGAGCATGGCGAGGACGGCGGGACGCTGGGCGCGCCGAGCGTCCTGGTGGCGGTCGAGCACATCCTGCTCATGGCGGCCGCCATTCCGGCCGGCGAGACCGCCAGCGAGATGCGCATCCCCAAGCGTCCGGTACGGGCGCAGCTGGCCATCCCGCCGTTCCGGGTGACCGGCAACGTCCACGTGCCGATGGGCAGCCGCCCGGTCGACGGCCTGCTCAACGTGACGGAGCGATTCCTGCCGATGACCGACGTGACCCTTGCCTCGGCGGCCTACCCGCAGCTGGAGCGCAGCGCCGCGGTCGTGGCGCTCCGCCGGGAGCGCGCGCACCTCCTGCTGGTGGCCGATGACGAGCGCCCCGACCAGCTCCTGGCAGAGATCCTGGACGAGCGCACCGCGGAGGCCTGGCTCCGCGGCCACGGGGATCAGCCGGGCTGACCGCCGCTGCGTACCGCAACCGAGCCGGGCGCCGATTCCGCCGCGTCGAGCAGGGCACCCACGACCCGGGCCGCCGTCGCGGCGTCCAGTCGCTGGACGCGGCCGATCGAGTTCGCCCACCACGGGGCGTTGTCGGTGGTCACGATCTCGTCGTCCGGCTCCTCGAGCGTGATCCGCGACCGCCGATGCGGGAACGCGACCGCCGGGCGCAGCGGCAGCCCGCCCAGCCCCACGCTCGCGACCCAGCGCCCGACCCCCTCGGTCAGGGCCGTGACGTCGTGGCTCGGGTTCGTCCGGCACGGGATCCAGCCATGGCGGCCACGCGCGTCGTACTCCCAGCGACGGCCGCGGAGCCGATAGCGACCGTCCCACTCCCGGACGGTGAGGACGCGCACGCCGGCCGGCCCGACCAGGATCCCGTCGAGGCGGGCCGCGTCGCGGACGGGCAGGCGCGGCGCCACGACCAGGGTGTACGAATCGTCGAAGCGTGAGGCCAGCAGCCCGACCAGCCCGTCGGCCGCCGACCGGGCACGGCCTCGCGTCAGGGCCCGGTGGATCCAGGCGGCGCCGACGCCCAGGCCGACGGCGGAGGAGGCAGCCATGATCCCCGCGCTCGTCGTCGAGTCGCGGGTGAGGAGGGCCAGGCTGCCGGCCAGCACGCCGACCGTCAGCATGGCCAGACCAAGCATGACGGACCGACGTCGCGCCCCGGCGCTCAGCGCGGCCGGGCGGATCACGCGCACCGAAGTCCCGTCCGTCCCGGCTCGGCTAGGCTGCGCGCATGACGAAGTCGATCACCGCCACCGTCGATCCGGCCGGCTGCCGGGTAGAGGCGCGCACCGCGCGGGGCCACCCCGTCGTCATGGACGGCTCGCCGCCGGAGGGCCGAGGCGAGGCCATGGGCGCGCGCGAGACGCTCCTGGCGGCACTGGCCGGATGCACGGCCTGCGACGTCGCCAGCATCCTGCGCAAGAAGCGCCAATCGGCGGCGGTCTACGAGATCGCGGTGAGCGGCGAGACGGCCGCCGACCCTCCACGGGTCTTCACGAGCATCACGGTCGAGCACCGGGTGCGCGGCGCGGTCGAGCCCGAGGCGCTGCGACGCTCGATCGAGCTGTCGGCCACGAGGTACTGCCCCGTCAACGCCATGCTCTCCGCCTCGGTCACCATCGAGCACCGGTACCGCCTCGAAACGGCGGGCGGCGTCCGGCACGAGGCGCTGGTCGCCGTGACGGGGCCGGAGGGTATCCGCCTCGGCCCGTAGCGGCCGCCGCGTCACGAGACGCTGCGCAGCTCCGGTGCGCCCTCCAGCGCACGTTCGACCGCCGCGCGGAAGGCTTCGAGGTCGAACGGCTTCGGCACCACCGGCCCGAGCGGCTCAAGCTCCGCCAGGCGCTCCCGGCTGGCTGCCGAGACGAAGATCGCCGGGATGCCCGGCCACGCGGTGCGCAGGAGCTCGGTGATGTCGCCGCCATCGCCGTCGGGCAGCATCACGTCGATGACGAGCAGGTGCGGCAGGGCCAGGTCCATGAGGTCGCCGAGCTCCACGATGCGCGAGCAGGTGACGACGCTGAAGCCCATCTCGCGCAGGAGATCGGCCTCCAGGGCGGCAATGTCGGGGTCGTCCTCGAGGATGTAGGCGCGGAGCGCGGTGTCGGCAGCAGTCACGCCGAGAGTGTCCGCAACCGGCATGCCGGGGTCTATGGCCCATCGGCGTGGTACCGATGGGGTACCGATGGCGTCTGGGGCCTGGTTGCAGGACCGGTGTACCATCACCGCCCGCGCTCGAAGCGCGCTCGCAGGGCACGGCGAGCGGTCGGGCGCCGCACAGGAGCACTTCACGACATGCCGCGATCGATGTGGCGGGGGGCCATCCAGTTCGGCCTGGTCACCATCCCGGTCAAGCTCTACCTGGCGACCGAGACCGGTGGCATCGGGTTCAACCTGCTCCATGCGAGCTGCCTGAACCGGATCCAGATGAAGGTGTACTGCCCGTACCACGACGAGGTGATCCCGCGATCGGAGACGGTGCGCGGCTACGAGTGGAGCAAGGGCAAGTACGTCGTGGTCACCGAGGAGGACCTCGACTCGGTTCCGCTCAAGACGATGCGCGCCATCGAGATCGAGATGTTCGTGAACGCCGATCGCGAGAACGCCGGCACGCAGTTCGTGAAGCAGGCGTACTACCTGGAGCCCGAGCAGATCGGCGCGAAGGCGTTCTACCTGCTCAAGTCGGTCCTGGCCGAGCAGAACAAGAGCGCCATCTGCAAGATCGTGCTGAAGGACAGGGAGCAGCTCGCCGCGCTGAACCCGCTCAGCAAGACGATGCTCCTCACCACCCTCCACTGGCCGGACGAGGTGCGGGCCACCGACGAGCTCAACCTGCCCGAGGAGCAGGTCGAGATCAAGCCTGCCGAGCGCAAGATGGCCGAGCAGCTGGTGGCGAGCATGACCGGCGAGTTCGACGCGACGGACTACACCGATGAGTACCGCCAGGCGCTCATGGCGGTCATCGAGAAGAAGGTCGCCGGCGAGAAGCCCGAGCCGGCGGCGCGTGCCGAGCCGACGAACATCACCGACCTCATGGCCGCGCTCGAGGCGTCCGTGGCGGCGGCCCGCGACGAGCGGCGCGCCGCCAAGACGGCAGACGTGGATGAGCCGCAGGCCGTGGCCGAGGCGCCGGCACCGAAGCAGCGCCGCCGCAAGACGGCCTGACACCACGGGTCGTGCCCGGCGAGCAGCTCGACCTCCCGATCACCACGGAGGTGGGCTCGCCGCTGCCGGCGCGCATCGCGCCCATGCAGCCGAGTCCCGGGACGTCGCCCTTCGACGACCCGGCCTACCTGTTCGAGCCGTGGTGGCCCGGGATCCGGGCGCTGGCCTGGGTGGAGGATGGCCGGCTGCTGCGGCTGCAGGCCGAGGGGCTGGCCGACGCCCTGCGGGCCTTCCCGGAGCTGGGAGACGAGCTGCCGGAGCGGCTCATGGAGGACGGTGTCGTCCTCGATGGCTGGCTGCTGGCGCTCGACGAGGGCGGCTGGCTCGACGCGGAGCTGCTCCGCCGCCGGCTCGGCGGGGACCCGATGGCGGGCCGCCCGGCCTTCGTGGCGAGCGACCTGCTGTGGTCCGGGGGCCGGGGCTGGACCCGGCGGACGTTCGCCGGCCGCCGCGCGCACCTCGAATCGGTGCTGCTCGACGGTGATCGCTGCGTCGTCTCGCACGCCGTTCGCGGGGACGGAACGCTGCTGGCCGAGGCGCTGGGACGGTTCGGCATCCGGGCCATCTCCGCACGGCGCCTCGACGCGAGGTACC
The DNA here is from genome assembly GCA_036261425.1 of Candidatus Limnocylindria bacterium. Taxonomy (GTDB): domain Bacteria; phylum Chloroflexota; class Limnocylindria; order QHBO01; family QHBO01; genus JACDBZ01. The sequence goes on from DATAKU010000170.1 coordinate 8,107, forward strand.
GCTCCGGCGGCGCCGGTGAGGGATGGCTGCGCGTCCCGATCCACCCGGCGGAGCGGCCGGAGCGCCCCCGGCTCGCGCTGATCCAGCGCCTGCCCCTGGAGGAGCCGGGTACGGCCGGCGACCGCTAGGGAAGCGTTTCGCGGAGGATCCACGGGAACGGCGGCGTCGTCCCCAGGCGGACGGCCGCCGCCACCAGCTCGTCGGCCGGGTACGCGCGGAAGCTGGCGATGTCGTACGTCAGTCCGGGGAGGGTGACGGGGCGGTCCGGCGCCGGGAAGGATGCGCCGCGCACGGCCTCGGCGATCCGCAGCTCGCGGTCCACCGGCTCGCCCCACGCGGTCCTCAGGACGATCGCGACGTCCCACGTCGGGATGCCCTCCGGGTCCGCCTCGATCGCCCGGTCCAGCCAGGCGGCCGCCTCCCCGCGCTCCCCGCGCATCGCGTGGGCGAGCGCCCGGGTGGCCGGATCGGCAATCGCCCGGGCGTCGATCGGCTCATCCATGGCCCACCAGGCCAGCAGCCGGTTGAACTCGACCTGCGGCCCGGCCACGTCCTCCAGCGGCTCGTCCCCGATCGGGACGCGTCGTGGCCAGTCGGTGGCCAGCGCGGTGAGGCGCTGGCTGAGCAGCGCGCGGCGGTACGCATCGTCCGCGTCGTCGGGGCGCTCGAGCGCCTCGTAGCCGAAGGCCGAGTTGATGAGCTCCTCGCCGAAGAAGGCGGCGGTCGCCACGGCACGCTCGGTTGCCCGCGCCTGGCAGGCCTGGTCGCCGGCAGCCGCACAGAGGAGCGCGAGGTTGGTCCATGACGCCCCGTCGCCGGGGTTCCGTGCCACCGCCGCCTCGGCCGCACGGCGGGCGGTCCCCGCGTCCCCGATCGCATCCGCAGCCACGGCCAGGGCCTTCGGTCCGGCCGGGTGCCACGGGTCGATCGCCTCGGCCCGCGCGAAGCGCTCCGCGGCGACGGCCAGGTCGCCGCGCGCGGTCGCATCAACCCCGCCCCGGTAGGCGATGGCGCCGGCGTCGGACACGACCATGGCCGCCAGGAGCGCGGCCCCGCCCAGCGCTCCGCCTCCGAGCAGGGCCGCGCGCGAGCGGGGCCGGCCGAGGCGCGTCCACGTGACGGCGCCGGCATCGGTGAGGGCAACGCCGAGCAGGGCGATCGCCAGGAGGTTGAAGTTGGGCAGGAAGGTGAGGTCCTCGAACAACCCGCCCACGGCCAGCCCCAGCAGGACCAGCGAGGCGGCGCGGCCGGTCGGCGTCCGCGTCCGCCACGGGCCGGCGAACCAGGCGATGGCGCCGACGACGATCAACGCCGCGCCCAGGCCGACGATGCCGGCGTCACCGAGGACACCGAGCGGCAGGTTATGCGAGTGCGGCTGGCGCACGGGGAAGCTGAAGTCCGGCGCCGCTGCCTGGCGGGCGTACGGCATGAACCCCGGACCGATGCCGAGCAGGGGGTCGGTGGCCCAGGCGTTCAGGGTGTCGCGCCACAGGCTGGCGCGGTAGAGCAGGCTGGTGACCGCGGTCAGGCGCGGAACCACGAGCACGATGCCGACCGCCAGCAGAGCCAGCCCACCGAGGCCCGCGAGGATCGTCCGGGGACCGGGACGGCCGCGAGGCCGGAGCCGCCCGCGATGGCGCCAGGCCCAGGGCAGGCCGGCGACCAGCAGCGTCACCGCGATGGCCAGCCACGCCGAGCGCGAGCCGGACAGCACGGTCAGCGGGATGCCGACCGCGACGAGACCGATCCGCACCACCCGGCGCGGCAGCGGCGGCTCGATGAGCCCGGCCAGGGCCCAGGCCGGCCATATGACGAACGGCGGCACCGCCACGGACCCGAACGGCGTGCCCTCGCCCGCCAGGCGCAGGGGCGGCAGGCCGGGAGCCCCGGCGAGCACCCACTCGACCCGCCGCGCCAGAAGGACCACCAGTGACACGACCGAGAAGCCCAGGACCGGGACGCTCGTGACGAGGCCGACCCAGGTCGGGCGCCAGCGGACGGCGAGCAGCGCCACCGGGAGCATGAGCGCGGTGGCCACGACGACGCCCATGGCGCGCAGGCTCATGCCGACGTTCACGGCCGACAGCGTGGCGAGTGCGAAGGCGGCGACGAGGGCGAGCATCGGAACGTCGATGCGCGTGCGGGGCACCGGTCCTCCCCGGACGATCAGCAGCACCAGGCCGGCCACGGCGCCGACGGCCGCCATGTGGAGCAGCAGCTGGAACCGGGCGTCCCACAGCGCCGCGTCCCAGCCGAGGTAGCCGAAGACGGCCGCACCCCCGGCCAGCGCGACCCACTCCGCCTCGGTCCGCGTTCGGGCCCACGCCAGGGCGCGTCCGGTTCGGCTCACGAGGTCGCGATCCGGTCGACCGCCAGCTCGAGCTTGGTGCGCGGCTCCGGTCGGAGTCCCGGGATCGCCGCCAGCGCCGCGGCCAGCGCGACCAGGTGCTCCTCCGCCCCGCCCCCTGCCTCGTGGAGCTCCAGTTCCACGATCTCGAACCTCCCACGCTCCAGCGCCTCGACCAGCACCCGCACGGCGTCCAGGCTGAGCGTCCCGACGGCGGCGCCGTCGACGTGGACGGTGCGCTCGGTGCGTCGCTGGGCGAGGGCGAATCGCTCACGGAGCGGGTGCCCACCGGCCATGGCCATCAGCCGATCGCGCGCCGCTCCGGGCGGCCAGGTGGCCGGGTCGAGGGACGGGGTGGCCGGACCCTCGACCTCGGGGCGGCGATGGTGCCAGGCGTCATCGGTCGACTCCGGTGGGCCCTTGAGCGACAGGATCGTCACGCCGTCGCGGTGCCGGAGCCGGCACGCCCAGCGCGCTGCCGCCAAGCGGCCATCAGAGGTGTCCAGGTAGCGATCCGTCTCGCTGACCGTCGCTGGCGGGCCGAGTTGCGCGGGGCCGAGCCGCTCGAGGCGCGCCAGCTCCGAGAGCACCTCCGGATCGGTGGCGCGGAAGCGAGCCTCGACCTCAAGCCCCATAGCGTTCGGCGGCGGCCCGGACCGAGGCGGCGACTGCCTCCCGCAGCTCCGGCGGCTCCAGCACCTCCACGCCGTCGCCCCACGACAGGATCCAGGGCCGGATCTCGACCGTGCCGGCCACCGTGACGGCCAGCTCCACGCCGCCGTCGGGAAGCTCCGTGAGCTCCTGGGATCGATGCCAGACCGCCTCGCGCACCCGGTGGGCGATGGACCGATCGAAGCGCAGCCGGATGTGCGCCGCCGGCGTCCCCTCCGACGACCAGATGCCCCACGAGTTCGCCAGCCAGGCGTCGGGGTCGAAGTCATCGGGGATCTCGTATCGGTCGGTGGTGAGGGTGGCGGACCGGATCCGTTCGACCTTGTAGGTCCGCATGGCCGCCGCCGGCTCGTCGTAGCCGATGAGGTAGACGCTGCGCAGGGCGGCATCGGGCTCCAGGAAGTAGGGCTGGACTCGCGTGTGCTTCCGCGCACCGGTGCCGGGGTCGTACTCGATCTCCACGACCCGGCCCTCCGCCCAGCCGCGCGCCACGGCCGAGAAGGAGCGGCTGAACGGCTCGTTGGGGTCGTGCTCCCCGACCACGATCATCGTCGCCGCCACGTGCCGGGCGATCGGCTGCGGCAGCGCATCGGCCAGCTTGGTGAAGGCGCTGACGACCGCGGCGTCGTACTGGTCCGACCAGCGCGCGATGAGCCGCGAGGCGAGGAAGAGCACGATCGCCTCCGGGATGGTGAGGCGCAGCGGCGGCAGGAAGAACTTGCGCTCGATCCCGTACCGGCCGCGGCCAGCCTGGAAGACGGGCACGCCCAGCTCGTCCTCCAGGGCGCGGATGTCGCGGTACACCGTGCGCGTCGTCATGCCGGTGAGTCGCGCGATCTCGGTTACCGGCACGCCGGCCTCGGTGCTTCCCTTCGAGTAGAGGATCGAGGCCACCGCCAGGAGGCGGGCCAGCCGGTCGCGCTTGCGGCCGATGCGGTCGTCGCCGTCCTCGTCCCAGCCGGACCAGTCGTCGAGCTCGGTCATGGCCTCGGCCCCGTGGCGGCCGGCCGCTGCGGGTCGGACGACCAGTGGCTCCACGAGCCCTCGTACAGCCGTCCGCGCCCCAGACCCGCCAGCTCGACGGCCAGCAGGTCGTGCGTCGCGGTCAGCGAGGAGCCGCAGTAGGCCACCACCGGGCGGTCGGGCTCGACGCCGAGCGCCCGGTAGCGCTCACGCAGCTCGCCCGCGGAGCGGAAGCGGCCAGCGCCGTCGAGGTTCTCGGCGAAGGGCGCGCTGACCGCGCCGGGAATGTGGCCGGGTCGAGGGTCGACCGGCTCGGTCTCGCCTCGGTAGCGCTCGGGCGCGCGCGCGTCCAGGAGCAGCGTCTGGCCGCCAAGCAGCGCGGCGACCGCATCGGTGTCGACCACGTCGTCGAGCGGCTCGCCCGGCGTCCAGCGCGCCGGCGGATGGTCTGGCGGCTCGGTGTCGAGAGGGTGGCCGGCGTCGGTCCAGGCACCGATGCCGCCGTCGAGCACGGCGGCCATGCCGTCGTGGCCGTAATGACGGAAGAGCCACCACAGTCGCGCCGCGATGCTGCCGCCCGCATCGTCGTAGGCCACGACCGGGTGCTCGTCGCCGATGCCCCGGGCGCCGAGGATCCCGGCCAGCTTGTGACCGGTCGGCACCGGATGGCGTCCAGGCCCCTCCCCGGGGGACGAGAGCTCGGTCTCCGCGTCGAGGAACACCGCTCCGGGAAGGTGGCCCCGCTCGTACAGCTCGCGGCCCGGGGGTCCGGCCAGCGACCAGCGCACGTCCGCCACGCGGAGCGCGGGCTCGTCGAGATGGGCATGGAGCCAGTCGACGCTGACGACCGGTCCGGGCAGGCTCAGCACGCCGCCGATGATAGCCCCGGACCCGACGCCGTAGCGCTGCGGGCTCAGCCGATCAGCGGCTCAACCGCGGCCAGCACCTCGCGCCGGGCGGTCTCCGGCTCGATGGATGCTGCCGCCTCCGCGAGGCGCCGCGCCTCGTGGCGAAGGGGTGCGTGACGCCCCGGCGGAAGCGTCGCGAGCAGCTGGGTCAGGACCCGCGCCATGTGGACGGCGACCGCCGGGGTGCCCGCCCCGTACGTTCGGAGGCCGTCGAAGGCGAGCGCCACCAGCTCGTCGAACCGCGGGAACGGGACCTCCAGGCGCACGGTGCCCGACTCGTCAGCGAAGGCCAGCGGGGTGTCACGCGCGCGTCCCGCGGCGACGAGGAGCTGGCCGATCCGGTCGAGCGCGTTGATGGCGGTGGTGGGGTCGTTCACCGATGGCGAGAGCGCCTTCATGCCGATGTCCGCGATCTGCTGGATGCCGAACGCGGCGTCCTGCTGCAGCGAGCGCTCCGGTGCCAGCACCATGGCATCGGCCAGGGCGCGGGCATGGTCCTCGTCCGAGATCGGCTCGGCTCCCGGCGCGGCCTCGAACGTCGCCAGCGGCGCGTGAGCCTGGACCCAGGCCCCGGGCGCCACCAGCAGCGCGTAGCGGCCGTTCGCCTCCTGCGCCGCTTCCACCAGGCCGCGGAGATCGACCAGCTGGAGGTAGCCGCTGCGGTCGACGCGGACGGTTCGCGCGCCGTGCGACGCGCTGGAGGCGGGGATGGCTCCGCTGGGCGGCGGCGGCGCCGCCCGGGCGGGCGCGGTGGCGGGGAACCAGCCACGGTCCTCGCGCCGCTCGCTCCACGTGGCAAGGTGCTCGATGGTGCCCAGCGCGTCGGTCACGACGCTGGCCAGGATGGTGGTGACCTGGATCCGGACGCTGACGTGGTGGATGAAGTAGATGAGCGTGCCGATCGAGACGAAGGCGAGCAGCAGGCCGCCGGTCACCGCCAACCCCGGGACGAAGGCACCGCCGCCGGTCTCGTCCTCGGCGCGGATGGTCCGCAGCACGAGCAGCGAGTAGGTGAAGGTCCCGATGAACACGCCGAGCACGACCTGGTTGGCGCGGTCCCGGAGGAAGTTGCGCAGGACGCGCGGCGAGAACTGGGTGCTCGTCAGCTGGAGCGCCACGATGGTGATCGAGAAGAGCGTGCCGGCCACGGTGATGACGGAGCCGCCGATGGCCTGCAGCATGGCGCGCGCGCCCTCCGGCCCGGCACCATAGACGAACGGCAGATCGGCTTCCTCGCCGAGCGCCGACGAGAGCCCCACCAGCCCCAGCGCCGCGATGGCGGCCACGACGACCGAGATGGTGGGAACGAACCACAGGCTGTGGCGGACGCGCTCGGCCAGCTCCCGGAGGCGCATCGGTCAGCCGCCGCCGGCCGACGGAGCCGCCGACCCGCTCGACGGCGGCGTTTCGCTCGGGACCGGCGTCGGCGTGGGCGCGGGCTGGCCCGGCAGCTGCTCGATGATGGCCCGGTTTACGGCGTCGTCGACCCCGATCAGCAGGAAGACGAACTCGCCGCTCGACCAGGTGTAGATCATCGTGCCGGCCGCCGTGGCGTTGTCCTCCGGTCGCACCCAGACGACGTGGCCGCCGGCCTCGCCCAGCTCCCAGGGGTCGGGCTCCAGGCCGGCGATGCCCACGTAGCGCCCGGCCGTGGCGAGGTGCGGCTCGAGGTCCTCGGTGTCGACCGGCTCGCCGTCGACCCGCATGGCGTAGAGCGTGGCCCGCGGCTGCTCGACGTAGGCCAGGGCCAGCGAGGCGAAGCGGTCGCCGATCTCGCCGTAGGCGATGCCGATGTCCCCCGGCGTGAGGGCGAACTCCTCGAACGGCGCCACCACCACCGGCCGGCCGGCCGCCTCGGTCGGGATGAGCGTGGCCAGCTCCTCGTCCGGCTCGTTCGTGAAGCGCGGGGTGGGTGCCGGGGTGGGCGTTGGGCTGGGCGTCGGCATCGGGGTGCCGGACGGGCTGGCCGCGACAGAGGCGGTGACGGTCGGCGTGGCCGCGGGCGACGGATCGGTGGTCGTGCAGGCTGCGACGAGGAGAGGCGCCAGGAGCGCCAGGCTCGCCGCCCGGGCAAGGCGCAGCGAGGCGCGGCGGGTGGTCGTCATCGGCCGGCGCATGATACCTCAGGCCGCGCCGCGATCCTCCTGGCGGGCATCGGTCTGGCGGCGCCGGCGCCCCGGGTCGCGACGCTGCTCGACGGCGGAAGCGAGCGCCTCCAGCACGTCGGGGCGGAACGTGGCCGCGTCGGCGGCGACGCGCTCCAGCGCCTCGTTGCGACCCTGCCGCGGCCCGCCGATGCCGGAGACGAGCTCGTCGTAGGCGTTCGCCACCCCCAGGATGTGCGCGCCGAGCCGCCCCCGCGGCCGGGCGGCCCGGCGCCCCCGGCGCGCCCCCTCGGCCAGGATGGCGCGATAGCCGGCGACGAGCGCCGCGACGTCGCGGAGCGACGGGATGGCTCCCAGCTCCCCGAGCCCGCGGTCGTCGAGCGCGTGGAGGCGCGCCGCCAGCTCGATGCTGCGCTGCTCGTCGTCGTTCTTGCCCAACGCCCGCGCGATGCCGCGCGCCAGGCGCCCCACCCGGTCGGCGTGGCCGCGGTGCGCCGTGCCGCGCGCGTCGAAGGCGCGCGAGATCGTCAACAGGGCGTCGCGCAGCGACCCGGCGTCCTCGTGCGGGGCACTGGCGAGCTGCGAGGCGCGCTCGACCAGGTGCTCCACGGCGTGGGGATCCTCCTCGCCCTCTCGCAGGGCGGCGCTGGCGAGCTCCTCGAGCGTTCCGCGCAGCTGGCCGACGTCGGGCGGCAGGCGATCGGCGCGGACGACACGGTCCTCCCCGGCTCGCTTGCCGTAGAAGAGCGCCGTGTCCGCCGCCTGGATGAGGCCGGACCGATCCGTCGCGTCGCGCGGCAGGGCGGAGACGCCAAGCGTGATCGTGACCGGGGTCGGGTCTCCCTCGGTCAGCGCCGCCACCGCGTGGCGGATGCGCTCCGCCACACGAGCCGCCTCGGCCGAGCTGGCGCCGGGCAGGATGATGGCGAATTCGTCGCCGCCGTAGCGGTAGACCCGGTCGTCGCTGCGCGCCGCGCCGTAGATGGCGGTGGCGGCCTGGTGGAGCAGCGTGTCGCCGGCCGGGTGGCCGTGCCGGTCGTTGTAGGCCTTGAAGCTGTCCAGGTCCATCATCAGCAGCGCGAGCCGTGCCAGGTGCCCGGCCTCCACGCCCTCGATCATGCGGCCGAGGTCGCGCTGGAAGAGGCCGTGGTTGCCCAGGCCGGTCAGCGCATCGGTCTCCGCCAGGCGGGTCACCTCGTGGTGCGCGTCCGCGTTGCGGAGCGCGATCGACGCCTGGGCCGCGAACAGCTGGATGAGCTCGAAGTCGCTCTCGCTGAAGTGGACCTCCTGGCCGCCGAGACGGGAGACGTTCAGCGCGCCGAGCACCTCGCCGTCGGCGGCCAGTGGCACCACCACCACCGCCTCCGGCTCGGGTGGCGTGCCGGGGACCTGCACGGCGCGCGGATCGTGGAGGGCGTCGTTGGCCAGGATCGGCTCACCGTGCTCCACCGCCCAGCCCATCAGGCCACGGCCGAACGGGATGATGTAGCGGCTGACCAGCTCGGCGTGGCTCTCGCGGGTGAGCACCGGGACCATCACGCGGCGTTCGGCATCGGTGCGGTAGATGGACAGGTTGTCGTAGCTGACGACGTCCAGCAGCCCGTCGGCGATCGTCTCGAGCACGTCCGCCTGGTCCAGCGTGGAGAGGAGCCGCTCGTTGATCTCGAGCAGCCGTCGCTGCGAGTCCGCCCGCCGTGCCAGCTCGGCCGACTGGGCCTTGAGCCGCTCCCAGGTCGTGGCGTTCGCCATCGCCTGGGCCGCGTACCCGGCGAAGATCGTCATGGTCTGCAGGTCGTCCGCGCTGAACCGGTCGAACCCGAGCTGGCTGAGCACGATCACCCCGAGCGCCTTGCCCTCGTACAGCATCGGCACCACCAGCATCGACTCGGGCACGTCGTCGGTGCCGGCGATCGTCTCACCGCGCTGATCGGCAAGCGCGTCGTTGACCAGCAGTGGCTCGCCGTGCTCCGCCACCCAACCGGTGAAGCCGCGCCCGACCTCCACCCGGAGCAGGGCCTCCGCGTCGGCCGGATCGCCCTCGAGCATCTCGCGCGTGAAGGCGATCGGCTCGCACATGCCGGCCTCGTGGTCGACGCGGTAGATCCGGATGTCGTGGTACTCGGCCAGCGTTCGAGCCTCGGCCACGATGGCCTCGGCGATGGACCGCACGTCGGTGAGGCGGTTCAGCCGGGAGGACAGGTCCTGGATCGAGCGCATGCGCGCCGCCTGGGCGGCCACGGACCGATACAGGCGCGCGTTCTCGATGGCGACCGCTGCCTGGTCGGCGAAGGCCTGGACCAGCTCCAGCGACTCCGCCGACCAGGTTCGGCTGCGCCGGTGGTAGAGGCCGATGATGCCGATCGTCTCCTCGCGGCCGACGAGCGGCACCAGGCACGCGGTCTCGATGCCCTCCGCGGCGTAGGCGTCGTGCATGGCCCCCACCCCGGGGTTGCCGATGGCGTCGCGGATCCAGTGGGCGCGGCCGTCACGGATGGCGCGAATCCCGATCGTGTCGGTGTCCAGGCTGAGCTGTGCGGCGTGCGCCAGGAATTGCTCGCTCAGGCCGTACTGGGCCGCGATGCGGAGGCGCGGGGTGCCGTCGGAGACGAACCACAGCCCGGCGCGATCGGCCTCGAACAGCGCCCGCGTCATCTCGACCGCCTCGCCGAGCACGGCCGACAGGTCGAGCGTCGAGCTCAGGTCCTTGGAGACGGAGCGCAGCGCCCGCGCCCGCTGCACCTCGAGCCGACTGCGCGCGAGCAGCCGCGCGTTCTGGAGGCCGGCGGCCAGCAGGCCGCCCACCAGGCGCAGGATCGCGTCGTGGTGGGCGTCGTCCGGAGCGTCGGTCACCAGGAGCCCCAGCGACCCACGGCTGCCGACAACGGGGATCTCCACCAGCCCCCGATCCGCCGCGCCCGGCACGTCGAGGTGGCGCTCGCGCATCGGTGGGTCGCGGAAGCCCGCGTGCGCCACCAGCTCCAGGACGTCGTCCTCGAGGACGTACACCGCCGCGCGCTCGGCGCCCAGGTCGGCGCGCAGCCCCTCGACGACCGTGCGCGAGACGGCCTGCACGGTGGGGATCACGAAGCCGCGCGCCAGCCGGCCGACCAGGGCCAGCATGCCGTCACGCGCCACCGCAGGGGCGGCCACGCCCACGGTGGCCGGCGTTGCACCGTCCTCGACCAGCAGTCGCTCCACCTCGTTCCGCCGGAAGCGGCGGTCTCCGCGAGCGTTGATGCGGTACGCGGTCAACCGACCGGCATCGGTCCAGCTGCGGATCGTGTTGGGGTGCACGCCGAGCAGAGTCGCGGCCTGGGCGACGCTGAGCAGTCCCTCGGCTTCGTCGCGTGCCATGGCTTCGGTGGGCGCCTCCGCATCGATGACCCCCTCGGGAGCTCCGCATGGAGCTTCTGGTAGGTCCCGTGCATCCGATGGTAGAAACGGGAAGCGCCGCGCACGATGCCTCGATGGTCCGGTTCGGCGCGGTACGGATGCCCTGGCTCAGGCTCCCAGGGCGACGGCGAGGAGCGCGCCGACGAGGCCGATGACGGCCAGCGCCCCGCCAAGGCCCAGCCCGACGATGCCGGCCACGGCCAGCCGGCGGTGCCGTCCGCCGAGCAGGCGCATGGCGTCCGGCAGCGCCAGGTTGGTGAGCAGGAATCCGCCCGCGGGCGCCTCCAGGCGGAGCGACCCGTCCTCGCGAACCGGGCGTGCCAGGACGAGGAGGCGATCGGTGACGTTCACGCTGCGGATGACGGCGCGCGCCTCCGACGCTGGTCCGTGGCGCTCGGCCAGTCGAGCTGCGGCCCCGGCGTGCGCGCCGCGCAGCTCCTCGACGCTGCCGCGCCAGACGGTGGGGATGGTGATGAGCGGCTCCGCGGCCAGCGACGGGTCGACGGTCACCGAACCGGCGTGGTCCCACAGCTCGAACGAGCGCGTCTCGCGCAGGCGCTCGACGTTGCGCCACCGCCCGCCGACCCGGACCTCCACGTCCCGGTGGTAGGCGACGAGGCGCTCGCCGTCGCCCGCGTCCAGTGGGTCGCGGCACCGGATGCGGCCGCTGACCCGCACCGGGCGCTCGGGCAGGGGATCGGCGTCGTAGAGGTCACCGACCTTGAGCTCGGGCGGGCCTGCCAGCCGCCGCGCCACCGCGGCACGCGCCCCGGAAGCGCGCAGGGCCACGAGTCCCGCGACCGCCACGAGAAGGCCGGCCAGCGCCAGCAGGAGGAGGATGGTTCCGAGGGGCATGCGCGCCGAAGGATAGCCTCGCGCGCCTCAGCTCACCCGGACGGCGCCTCGGCGAGGTCCGCGACGCGCCCGCCACTGGCTCGGGCGAGCTCCGCCGGGTCGATGGCGAACACCGCGTCCGGCAGCCCGGCCGCCGCCCAGACCCGGTCGTGGACCAGCAGGTCACGGTCGATGACCACGTCGAGGGGCGTGGCATGGCCGAAGGGCGGCACGCCACCGATGGCGTAGCCGGTCGCGCCCCGTGCCTCGTCGCCGCTCGCGCGCCGCGCTGCCCGGCCGCCCAGGGCCGCGGCGAGGCGGTCGAGATCGACCCGGTTGGCGCCGGAGACGAGCGCCACGACCGGCCGCTCGTCGACCATGAACACCAGCGACTTCACGATCTGGCCGACATGACAACCGACCGCGCGCGCCGCGTCGTCCGCCGTGCGGGTGCCCTCCGGGAAGCGCTGGAACTCGACGTCCAGGCCCGCCGCGCGGGCCGCCTCGGCCACGCGGGCCACGTTCGGATGCATCGACCGATGATAGGGCGCGTGCTAGGCTTGACGGCACAACTCAACGAAACGACAGGGGAGCGCGACAGCGCTGAGAGTGCGGACGCCGAGGCGGACGCAGACCCTCGAACCTGATCCGGGTCATGCCGGCGAAGGAAGTCGAAGCAACGTGCCGCGGCGCGCCCCGAAGGACCCCTTCGAGCGCGCCGTTCGTCGTTTCGGACCGATGGAGCAGGAGGACCGATGCGGATCGTGGTGGTCGCCTCCGGCGGGCTGGGGCCCGGCGACGAGCGCTGGCTCGACCGGGCCGACCTCGTCGTGGCCGCCGACGGCGGTGCCGGGTCGATCGATCGGCTCGGGCGCCGACCGGACCAGCTGGTCGGGGACCTCGACTCGATCGACCCGGGGCTCGCTGACCGGCTCGCCACGGACGGCGTGGCGGTCGAGCGGCATCCGGCCGACAAGGATGCGTCGGACACCGAGCTCGCCATCGAGCGGGCGCGGCAGGCCGGGGCGACCGAGATCGTCGTCCTCGGGGCGGTGGGCGGCACGCGGCTCGACCACGAGCTGGCCAACCTCCTGCTCCTGGCCGATCCGGCCCTCGCCGGCTGCCCGATCCGGATGGTCCGCGGCCGGACGACGGTCCGCGCCATGCACGCGGCTGAGCGCCTGGTGCTCGACGCCCGGATCGGGGACGTCGTGAGCCTGCTGCCGATCGGCGGCTCGGCCAGCGGCGTGACGACCGACGGCCTGCGCTGGGCGCTGGCCGGCGCGACGCTCGAGATGGGTCGCTCGCGCGGCCTCTCGAACGAGGTGGTCGCGCCGCCGGCATCGGTCCGGCTCGAGGGCGGAACGCTCCTCGTCGTCGAGACAAGCACGGAAGGAGCAACCTCATGACCACCACCGCCGATCATCAGCGCGGCTGGCGCACCGTCGACATCGTCGTGGCGGCGATCGTCGCGGTCGCCTTCGGCGTCGTCTTCCTGGCCTGGAATACGCTCTACACGGCCGCCGATCCGCTCTTCGCCTTCCTGCGCCCCGCGCAGGCGATCCTCTACGGCGTCTGGCTGCTGCCGGGCGTGCTGGTGGGCCTCATCGTCCGCCGTCCCGGTGCGGCGTTCTTCGGCGGGTTCGTCTCGGCCGCCGTCTCGATGGTGCTCGGCTCGCCGTGGGGGGCGGACGTCCTGGTCTCCGGCGCGATCCAGGGCGGCGGGGCGGAGCTCGGCTTCGCCATCGGTCTCTATCGGCGCTGGAACCTGCCGTTCGCCATGCTGGCGGGTGCGCTGGCGGCGGTGCCCGCCGCGATCCACGACATCGCCATCTACTACCCCGACACCGGCGTCGACTTCTGGGCCGTGTTCTTCGTGGCGCTCGTTCTCAGCGGGGTGATCGTCGCCGGCATCGGCGGCTGGTCCCTGCTGCGCGCCCTGGTGGCGACCGGCGTGCTCGGCGAGTTCGAGGTCGGCCGCGGCCAGCGAGAGGTCTGAGGCGCCCGCGACCGGCCAGAATGCCGGCATGGCGGAGGCGGGCAGGCCGGCGCGCGTCGAGGCCCGGGGCTGGGGGCTGCGGCACCCGGGCCGGCGGGACTGGGCGTTGCGCGGTGTCGACCTCGTCGTCGAGCCGGGGGAGCGCATCCTGCTGCTCGGTCCGTCCGGGGCCGGCAAGTCCACCCTGCTGACCGCCCTGGCCGGGCTGGTGGACCCGTCCGGCGGCGCGCAGACGGAGGGCGTCCTCCTGGTCGACGGGCGCGACCCCCGCGAGGCGCGGGACCGATCCGGCCTGCTCTTCCAGGACCCCGAGTCGCAGATCGTGATGGCCCGGGCGGGCGACGACGTCGCCTTCGGGCTCGAGAACCGATGCGTCCCGACCGAGGCCATCTGGGGGCGCGTCGACGCGGCCCTGGCGGCGGTCGAGTTCCCCTACGGACGCGACCGCCCGACCCACGCCCTCTCCGGAGGGGAGGAGCAGCGCCTGGCCCTGGCCGGCACGCTGGCCCTGCGGCCGGGGTTGCTGATGCTCGACGAGCCGACCGCGAACCTCGACCCGGAGAACGCGGCCGAGGTTCGGGAGGTGCTGGCACGGGTGGTGGAGCGGACCGGGACGACCCTGATCCTGGTCGAGCACCGGGTCGACGAGTCGCTCGGGCTGGTCGACCGGGTCGTCGTCCTGGAGGCCGGTGGCGGCGTGGTGGCCGACGGCAGCCCGGGCGACGTCTTCCGGCAGCGCGGGACCGAGCTGGCGGCGGCCGGTGTGTGGGTGCCGGACCATCCGCCGGCTGCGCCGGTGCGCCGCGGTGACGTCCCGCTACCGCAGACGCTCGTCATCGCCGAGGCTGCCGGCTTTCGCTACCCCGGGGCGGTCAGCGATGCGGTGAGCGGCGTCGACCTCATGGTCCGCTCCTCGGAGGCGCTTGGCATCGTCGGGCCCAACGGGTCGGGCAAGTCGACGCTGGCGCTGCTCCTGGCCGGGCTCCTGGTCCCGACGCGGGGCCGGGTGCTGGCCGCGGAGGCACTTGCCGCCGGGCACGGCCGCGAGCCGATCGCGCGATGGCCCGCCGCGGAGCTGGTCCAGCACGTCGGGACCGTGTTCCAGGACCCGGAGCACCAGTTTCTCACCGGCTCGGTGCGCGACGAGCTGCTCCTCGGGCCGCGGCGCGTCGGCGTCGAGCCGGCCGTCGCCGAGCGTCGCGCCGACGAGCTCCT
>DATAKU010000006.1:0-5679 GCA_036261425.1 Candidatus Limnocylindria bacterium
GATCTCGCTGAGGGCTGCTCAGCTTCCTGCGCGGTACCGCTTCAGGCGGTCGCAAGGATACCGATGCCGGCGCAGCGTCGCAACCTCGACGGCCGCCGCTCGATCAGCGCCGGAAGCGCTCGCGCCGCTCGAACAGGATCGTTCCGGCCAGCGCCGCGATGTACCCGAACAGCACCAGCCCGGCCGTCATGACCACGAGCGCGGTGATGCGGCCGCCCAGCGTGACCGGCTCGGCAGCGGCGCCCACGGTGGTCAGGGTCGCGAGCGTCCACCACACCACGTCGCCGTAGCTCGACAGGCCGGGTGTACGGGCGTCGCCCTCGAACATGAAGAGCACCACCGACCCGAACAGGGCCACCGACGCCACCAGCCCGAAGGCGTACCCGGCGCCGTTCCAGGCGAGGATGCGCGTCACCGTGCGCAGGACGCGATTGGCGCTCGACACCAGGCGGGCCAGGCGGAACGCCCGCAGCGCGATCGCCAGCCGTGCCAGCCGCAGCACGCGGAAGAACGGCAGGACCAGCGAGATGGCCGTGATCCAGTGGCGGCGCAGGTACGTCCGAACGCGCGGTGCGACCGCCAGGCCGAATGCGAACTGCAGGCCGAAGAAGCCCCAGATCAGCAGCTGGACCGTCGACAGCCAACCCGGCACCGGGTCTCCCTGCACGGCAAGCACGATCTCAGCGCCCAGGCCGACGGCGAACACCAGCGCCAGGAAGTTGGCCGGACCGTCGAGCAGCCGCTCGACCTGGACGACCAGCCGCGCGCGCTCGACCTCCGGAGCCCGGGTTATCCCAGCGGTGGCACCGGCGGGGCGAACCGGCCCGCCATGCTCTCCAGCGCCCTTATCCGCTCGCCGATGGGTGGATGGGTGTCCCACAGTGACTTCGCGCGCTCCTCGAAGCTCTTGATCGGGTTCACGATGTACAGGTGCTGCGTGGCGCGGTTGGCGACCTCGAGCACCTCGCGATCATCGGCGATCGTGCGCAAGGCGCGGGCCAGCGCCACGGGGTTGCGCGTCAGCTCGACCGCGGCGGCGTCCGCCAGCGACTCGCGGCTGCGGCTGACCGCCGCCTGGATGAGCCGGCCAATGAGCGGAGCCACGACGGCCAGGAGCAGCGCCAGGAGGAAGATGAGCGCCGCCGCTCCCCCGCCACCATTGCGATCCGACCCGCTCCGTCGCCCTCCGCCCCAGAAGGTGAATCGCAGGAACCAGTCGGCGAGCAGGGCGATGCTCCCCACCAGGACCCCGACCAGCAGCGCGAACCGGATGTCGAGGTTCCCGACGTGGCTCATCTCGTGCGCCACGACCCCCTGGAGCTGCTCGCGGTCGAGCTTGTCCAGCAGCCCGGTCGTCACCGCGATGCTGGCGTGCTCCGGATCGCGGCCGGTGGCGAAGGCGTTCGGCGCCGTATCGTCGATGACCCAGACCCGAGGTGGCGGCAAGCCTCCGGCCAGCCGCATCTCCTCCACCACGTTGACGAGCTGGCGGTACCGATCCCCCGGCTCCACCCGGCTGATCTCGCGCGCGCTGCTGGTCGCCATGACCAGCGCGTCGCCGGCGAAGTACGAGCCGACGCTCATGGCGGTGGCGATGGCCAGCGCCATGGCGACACCGAACCAGCCGAGGTCGGTCGCATAGCCGATGGCACCGCCCAGGACGCCGAGCACCACGATCACCGCGGCGATGAGCAGCCAGCTCCGCCGCCGGTTGCGAGCGATCTCCCGGTAAAAGGTCGTCGGCGCCGGGCGCGCGCCATCGGCGCTCATCGGTTCAGGAGGTTCGCAGGTTCACCTCGGGGACAGCGGCATCGGCCTCGGCGATCTGGAAGTAGTCGCGCTCACGGAAGCCGAGCGGCCCGGCGACCAGCACGTTCGGGAAGACCTGGATGGTGGTGTTGAACTCCCGGACCGTGGCGTTGTAGTGCTGTCGGCTGAAGGCGATCTGGTTCTCGGTGGTGGTCAGCTCCTCCTGGAGCTGCATGACATTCTCGTTCGCCTTGAGATCGGGGTAGTTCTCCATGAGGGCGAAGAGCTGGCGCAACGCGCCGGTCAGGAGGTTCTCCGCCTGCCCCGCCTCGCCGGCGGCCTGCGGCCCGCGCTCCGTGGTGGCCACCGCGGTATTGCGCGCCTCGATGACGCGGGTGAGCGTCTCCTGCTCGAACTCCATGTAGCCCTTCACGGCGTTCACGAGGTTCGGGATGAGGTCGTGGCGTCGCTTCAGCTGGACGCTGATCTGGTTCCATGCCTCGTCGACCATGTTGCGCAGGCGGACCAGGCCGTTGTACGTGAAGATGAGGAAGAGGACGATGATGGCGATCGCCGCCAGGACGATCCAGCCCCAGAGTGGCATCGGTCGGTGCTCCTCGCTCGGGCGTTGACGGGGCTGATGCTAGCAGTCGCCAGATCAGCGATCGGGTGGTTTGGTGGGCGGTGAGGGGCTCGAACCCCCGACCTCCTCGGTGTAAGCGAGGCGCTCTGACCAGCTGAGCTAACCGCCCCCGCGCCATCGTAGCGGATGGGTCCGACGGGGCGACACGCACGAACGCCGCTCGCGGGTGCGCGAGCGGCGTCATCGGTGTGGTGAAGGCGGAGGTGGTGCCCAGGCCGGGACTTGAACCCGGATGGATTTCTCCATACGCCCCTCAAACGTACGCGTATACCAATTCCGCCACCTGGGCCCGAACGACGTTTCGAGTTGGTACCGAGGGAGGGACTTGAACCCACACGACCTTGCGGTCACTAGGTCCTGAACCTAGCGCGTCTGCCTATTCCGCCACCTCGGCACGGCTACAGCCGGAGCGAGCTCCGACTGCGAGCGGATGATATCACGCCGCCGCGATCAGGTCTGCGGCAGGAGGTTGAGCAGGCTGAAGGCGACGAACAGCACGGCGAGCACGATCGTGAGGCGGAACAGCGTCCGCTCGATGCCGCGCCGGCTGCGATAGGCGGTCACTTCCCCACCGAACGCGCCACCCAGGCCGGTCCCCCGCTGCTGGAGCAGGATGGAGGCCATGAGCGCGATGGCGAGGATGATCTGAGCGATCAGGAGGGCGGTCTGCATGGCCGGCGCAGTCTACCATCCGGACCGATCCGGCGCCGTTGCGGGCCCTGGGCTAATCGGGGCTGCGCCTTCGATTCATCGGCGGTTTGTGGCCGGAAAGCGTTCTCAGGCGACGCCTCTTCGATTCATCGGTGACTGGCGCGCATGGGAGTGAGTCCGGGGCGTGCCGGGGCGCTCAGTGCGTCGATGAATCGTAGAAGCGGCGCCTCGGGACCCGGGCCAGGCGTCAATCCCGCGATGAATCGGTGCGCGCGAGGAGACTTGCCCCGGTCATCTCCGGACCCGGAGGGATCCCCAGCAGCTCGCACAGGGTCGGCGCCACGTCGGAGAGCGCCCCATCCCGCAGGCGGGCGCCCATATGGTTCTCCGAGATGAGCACCACCGGCACCGGCGACGTCGTGTGCTTGGTCTGCGGGTTGCCCTCCGCGTCGCGCATGGCCTCCACGTTCCCGTGGTCCGCGGTGATGACGAGCGGGCTGCGGGTTCCGAGCGTCGCCCGCGCCAGCCGCCCGAGGCACCCGTCCACGAAGTCGAGCGCCCGCACTGCCGCGTCCCAGACCCCGGTGTGGCCGACCATGTCCGGGTTCGCGTAGTTGGCGACGATGAAGTCGTGCTGCCCGGCCTCGACGGCGGCGACGAGCGCATCGGTGATCGGTCCGGCGCTCATCTCGGGGGCGAGGTCATAGGTCGCCACGTCGCGGTTCGAGGGGATGAGGATCCGGTCCTCGCCGGCGAACGGCTCCTCCACGCCACCGTTGAAGAAGTAGGTCACGTGCGCGTACTTCTCCGTTTCGGCCACGTGGAGCTGCCGCTTCCCCAGGCGAGCCAGGTGCGCGGCCAGCGAGTCCACCGGCTCCTGCGCGAAGGCAACCCGGACGGGGAGCTCGTCGGGGGCCTGGTACTCGGTGAGGGTGACCAGCGCCACCTGGGGCGGGATCGGGCCGCGGTCGAACTCGTCGAAGTCGGCCAGCGCCAGCGCGCGCGAGAGCTGCCGGGCTCGATCGGCCCGGAAGTTCAGATGGATCACCGCGTCGCCCGTGGCGATCGGCGCCCACGCGTCGAGCACGGTGGGCTGGATGAACTCGTCGGCCTCGTCCCGCGCATAGGAGGCCGCCACGGCGGCGGTCGCATCGGGCGCGCGCAGGCCCTCGCCGTGGACCAGCGCGTCGTACGCCCGCTTCGTACGCTCCCAGCGCTTGTCCCGGTCCATCGACCAGTATCGCCCGCTTACCGTCGCCACGGTCGCGCGGCCGGCGAAGCGCGCCGCGAGGGCCGGCACGAAGCCGATGGCCGAGCGCGGCGGCGTGTCGCGCCCATCGGTGAAGGCGTGGAACAGCACGCGGTCCGGCGGCAGCCCGCACCGAGCGGCGAGCTCCACCATCGCCACGAGGTGCTCGTCGACGGCATGGATGCCGCCTGGACCGACGAGGCCCATGAGATGGAGGCGGCTCCCGCGCTCGGCGACCTCGCGGCAGGCAGCGCCGAGCACCGCGTTGTCGAAGAACGACCCGTCATCGACGGCCGCGTTGATGCGCGGCAGGTCCTGGAGCACCCGGAACCCGGCGCCGAGGTTCAGATGACCGACCTCGCTGTTCCCCATCTGTCCAGCAGGCAGGCCAACCGCCTCTCCGGAGGCGAGCAGCTGGGCGTGCGGCCACTCTCCGGCCAACCGGTTCCAGTTCCACATCGAGGCGGCCATGATCGCGTTCCGGTTCGGGTCGTCGCCGATGCCGAATCCGTCCAGGACGACGAGGACGACGGTCATGCCGCCCCCACCGCCGCCGCGCCGGCCCGGAGGATGGCGCCGAACGTCTCCGGCTTCAGCGACGCGCCACCGACCAGCGCGCCGTCGATGTCGGCCTGGGTGAAGTACTCGGCAGCGTTGTCGGCGGTCACGCTGCCTCCGTACTGGATCGGGATCTCGTCGGCCGCCTCCGCATCCAGCTCGCGGAGGATGGCGCGGATCTGCGCGGCCACCGCCTGGGCGTCCGCGCCCGACGCCGCGTCGCCGGTGCCGATGGCCCAGACCGGCTCGTAGGCGATCACCAGCCCGGTCCCGGCGAGCCGCTCGAGGCCGGCCAGGGCGGCGCGCACCTGGCGGTCGATCACCGCCTCGGTCGCTCCCGCACGGCGCTCCTCGGCCCGCTCCCCGACTGCCGCGATCGGACGAAGGCCATGCGCCACCGCGCTCGCCACCTTGCGGCCGACCTTCTCGTCGGTCTCGTTGTCGTACTGGCGCCGCTCCGAATGGCCGATGATCACGAACGTCGCGACGCCGGCGAGCATGAGCGGGCTCGTCTCGCCGGTGAAGGCCCCCTTCTCCTCGAAGTGCATCGTCTGGGCACCGAGCTCCAGCCGGCCGCCGGCGATGCTGCGGGCCACGTCGGCCAGCCACACCGCGGGCGGGCAGACCACGCTCGTGACCGATTCGATCTCGTCGGCCACCCGTCGCACGGCGAGCGCCAGCTCGGTCGCCTCCGACAGGGTGGTGGGATTCATCTTCCAGTTCCCAGCGATGACCGGGGTGCGCATCATTCCTCCTCGTCGGCGGCAAGCTCGACCAGCCGCCGGAGCCGATGGTTCGCGGCCGACCGGCTGACGCCGAGGGCCGTGGC
>DATAKU010000009.1:0-1573 GCA_036261425.1 Candidatus Limnocylindria bacterium
CCCCGTCGGATGCCTCGCCGAAGCTCGTCACGGAACCGCCAGTTTCCAGGAGTGCGCGGGGAGCGAGCCCGCTCCCCGCCGCGTCCGACGCGATGCCGAACAGCGTCCCGCTGCAGTAGTCGCTGAACAGGTACCACCCCGCCAGGCCCTCGATGGCCGAGCCGCGGTAGACGTAGCCGCCGACCACCGAGCAGCCCAGGTCGTGCGAGTACTCGACGAGCGGCAGCACCAGGCCGTCCGAGGAGCAGTACTCGGCCGCGAAGCAGTGCGTCGCCTCCATGACGTTCCAGCCGAAGTTCGCGCCTGCGGCGGCCGCGAGGTCCAGGCGGTTGACCTCCTCGTAGGCGTTCTGGCCGACATCGGCGATCCACAGCTCGCCGGTGACGCGGTCGAAGCTGAAGCGCCACGGGTTCCGAAGGCCGAAGGCGAACACCTCGGGGGCTCCGCCGCCACCGACGAACGGGTTGTCGTCCGGGATGTCGTAGGGCTGCCCGGCCTGGCCCTGCGGCGGCCCGCCGACGTCGAGGCGCAGGATCGAGCCCAGCAGCGTCGATGGGTCCTGGCCGTTGCCCAGCGGATCGCCACCGGAGCCGCCGTCCCCGAGGCCGAGGTACAGCATGCCGTCCGGGCCGAAGGCCAGCTGTCCACCGTTGTGGTTCGCGTACGGCTGCTGGAGGCTGAGCAGGCGCTGCTCGGAGGCGACATCCAGGAGCGGCGCCCCGTCCGCGTCCCGAATGGCGGAGAAGGTCGAGACCACCGTGTTGCCATCGCGGTCGGTGTAGTGCACGAAGGCGCGCGGATCGTCGGGGAAGCCGGGGTCCAGCGCGACGCCCAGCAGTCCGCGCTCGCCCTCACCGAGCACGCGGTCGGTCAGGTCCGCCGCGACGCGCGGCGTCCCGCCGCCCGGAGGCACGGCGAGCAGGCGGCCGGCGCGCTCCTGGACCAGCAGCCAGCCATCCGGTGCGGGGGCGATCCCGATGGGGTCACGCACCCCGGTCGCGACGGCCTCGAGGGCGAGCGCCGGAGGTTCGGCGCTGACCGGTGGAACGGTCTCAGCGACGCTTGGCGACGCCGCCGCCGTGGAGGAGGCCGAGGGGGTCGCCGCACGTGTCGGGGTCGATGGTGAGCCCGAAGCCGTCGCGGAGCCTTCAGTCGCCGGGGTCGGGGATGGCGTGCCACATGCAGCCAGGGTGGCGGCCATGAGCACGGAGAGCATGGAGAGCGCGGGCAGCCCGACGCGGTTCATGGGCGCCATTGTCAAACGATCGGGTAGGGTTGCGCTTCAGCCATGACCACGACCAAGCAGGGATTGCGCCGGGCGGTCGCCGCGGCGCTGGAGCACGCCGAGCCCGGTCCGGGGGCGGTCGGCACGCGCCGGACGATCATCATCGAGCGCATCGCACCGGAGCTGGACGGCGGCCGATACCCGGTGAAGCGGGTGGTCGGTGACCAGCTGCTGGTCACCGCCGACATCTTCGCCGACGGCCACGACCTGCTCGATGCCGCGCTGCTGCTCCGCGCCGAGGACGACGAACGGTGGCGCGAGGCCCCGATGCGCCCGATCGACAACGAC
>DATAKU010000010.1:0-10792 GCA_036261425.1 Candidatus Limnocylindria bacterium
GCCAGGCTCATCGAGTGGCGCCGGCAGCGGGCGCGCTCCGATGGCGTGCCGGCGTACATCGTGGCCGACAACAAGACCCTCGCGGCGATCGCTTCTCGCCGCCCCTCGGACGCGGCGGGCCTGCTCGCCATCCCGGGCATCGGCCAGCGCAAGGCCGCGACCTACGGCGAGGAGATCCTGGACGTGGTCCGCTCGGACTGACGCCCCGGGCCGTGTGGCCCTTCCCGCGTCCTGCGGCAATCGCCACGCTCCGCATGCACCCTCCTGTTCACGAGGGATACGGGGAGAGAAGCATGCTCAAGCTCATCATCGCGCTCGTCCTGGCCGCGCACGGAATCGGGCACAGCATGGGGCTGCTGCAGGTGTTCAAGGTCGCCACGGTGAGCCCGAGCTGGAACGGCGATTCGTGGCTGCTCACCGGCCCGGTGGGGCCGACCGGCACGCACGTCGTGGGGGTCGTCGTCTGGAGCCTCGCCATCGCGGGGTTCGTCGCGCTGGCCGCCGTGGTCGTCGGATGGCTTCCGGAGGCCTGGTTCGCTCCGGTGGCGATCGCCTCGTCGGTGGTGTCCCTCCTCGGGATCGTGCTGTTCCCGGCGGCGTTTCCGGTCTTCAGCACCATCGGCGCCTTCGCGGTGAACGTGGCCGTCCTGGCCGCCGTGCTGTGGTTCGACTGGGTGCCGAGCGACCTGGCCGCGTCGTGACGAGCGCGGACGCCGCACGCCAGCCGACCTGGAGCGGCGTCCTGACCCGACCGATGGCGCGCTGGATCCCGCCCCGGTGGCGCGACGGGACCCTCGTCGCCATCAAGGGTATCCATACCGCCATCTTCTTCTCGGTGTTCGCCGCCGTGGTGCTCACCCTGTGGGACGGCCTTCGCGGCACGCCGACGAGGCGCACGGCCATCGCCGGCGGCGTGGTCCTGGCCGAGTCGGCGCTCTACGTCAGCAACAACCAGGTCTGCCCGCTGACGCCGCTGGCGGAAGCGTTCGGCGCCGAGCGTGGCTCGGTCGTCGACATGTACCTGCCGGCTGCCGTCGCCGGGCAGATCCCGCTCGTCGCTGGCAGCGCCGCCCTCCTCGCCCTGGCCCTCAACCTGCGGGCGATCCTGCGCCGCTAGCCCCGGGGGTCGTCATCGGCGCAGGAGGTAGAACGGGAAGAACAGGTAGATGTTCCAGAAGGCGATGCCTGCCACCAGGACGAGCCTGACCACGAGCGCCCAGTCGGTGTGCCAGATCCACAAACCGAGCACGACGGGCAGGAAGAGGAGCCAGACGACGCCCTGGACGAGCAGGTGCTGGCTGGTGATCCAGCGCCACGCCCCGTCCAGCGAGCCCTGACTGGCGATCAGCGCCCACGCGAAGCCGACCCAGAGGGCGGCGAAGAGCACGAACACGAAGATGTTGAAGGCGGTCTCCATCGGACAGTGTCTCCTGGGTTGTGCGGCTTCTTCGGCCTGCGAGGTTGCGGTCACTGCGCTCACCTCCACGCTGCGGTCGCGTCGCCCCACAGCAGGAAGACGATCGCGATGTTGATCGCGACGGCAACGAGGTAAATGGGGTGGAAGTAGACGGTCAACGCCAGCAGGCTCACCGCTGCACCGGCCACGAGGAGCGGGACCCGTGACCCTTCGAACGGCCCGAAGCCGAACCAGCCCAGGCCTCCGGCGATGATGAGCAGCCCACCGACGAGCCAGATGAACCCGCCGATGACCGACGCCGCGGTACCGAAGCTGAGCGCCTCGAACAGCCAGGAGCGACCGAAGGGACCCGGCCACCATCCGAACCACGACGGCAGCGCCATGGCCGGCGCGTTCGGGCTCGTCACGGCGACGAAGCCGATCATCGAGGTGATCAGGCCGTGTCCGATCAGGATGACGGCGACGAGTGCGTGGGACACCGCGGACCTCCGTAGCGCGGAGGACCGTCCCCCCGGTCGTTCCCGTTCGCCGTGGCGATGCATCTCGTGCGCTGCGGGACGACCCCCGTCGAGGGCGAGGCTGGGCCGCGCGGCGGGCGCGCGGTAGGGCCACCTTTCCCGGGCCTGGGATGACAAACGGCCTCGGGGTGGAACGATCCGGGCGCAGGCCCTAGACTGGCCGACGGCCGGCGTGGTGGGTGAGCTCGGGATCCATCACGCCGGTTCTTCACGCCTTCCCCTGCCGCGATCACCGACTCGCGCTCCGCAGCTGGCAACAACGGCCAACAGGTGGCCGATAGTCCCCGAACTGGGCCAACGACGCCCCCAGGCGGCGCGCCCGCTAGCCGCGCGCCAACAAGCGCAGCTTCCGCGCGACCATGACGTTCCAGGCCATCATCAGCAGGCCGCCCGGCGCGGCGAGGCCCATGAGCACGCCACTCGGCCGCCCGAAGGTGGTCCCGGCCACGTAGGCGAGCAACAGCGAGATGCCGCTCAGCCCCGTCAGTGCCGTCACACGCCCAAAGACGCGACCGCGAAGCATGGCGACCGTCATGAGCAGCGTCCCGATCGTCGGCAGCACGAAGCCGGGAAAGGCGCCCATCGAGCCATGCGCGCCGCGACCCAGCAGCGCCTCACCGGCAGCCTCCATCGTCGCGCGCTCCTCGTCGGTCCTGGCTGCGGCATAGCGGCGGCTGAGCTCGAGCATCGGCAGCGCGACGTTCGTGGCCGCCCACACCGCGGTCCCGACGCCAACCGTGGTCAAAGCCAGGGTCGCCATTACGCGGCTGCTGCGCCGATGCGCCCCGTACAGCGCGACGTACATCGGCAATGCCGCCACCCCCAGCACCACGTTGAGCAGGTCCAGGTTTCGCAGGCCGAGCAGCGGGTTTACGGCGAACTCCTCGAACCAGTCGCGAGCGGGGCGGCGCTCGGTCGATGCCTGCCAGCCGGGAACCGCCGTGATGGCGATGTCCGCCAGCGTGCCCACCAGCGACACCGCCGCCGCGGCTGCCCCAGCCGTGTACACGGCACGCCAGGCGGCGGCTGGCTCGCTCAGGCTGGTGCTGATCCCCATCGGCCCGTTCTAGCGGCCGATGCTCACCACGGCCCACGGCCGGATTGCCCGAACCGATGGGTCCGTTCGGACCGTTCCTCGCGGCCGCGCGCCTGATCCGGCGGTGGGACGATCGGCCACGATGTGGCCGCAATGGCATCGGGCCTGGGACGGACAGCCAAGCAGAGCGCCCGATCTTGGCCGTTCGTGCTCCGCAGCTGGGAACGGCGACCAGGAAGTAGCCGATAGTCCCCGCAGCGGACCAACGACACCGCCGAGGCGGCCCATCCCCTAGGCGGGCACCGCCAGGAGCTCGTTCGCGATGCCCTCGGCCCAGGCCTCGATCTCCGGCCAGTCCCGGAAATCTCCGGCCGGCAACGCATCGCGGGCCGCAGGCATGAGGCCCATCAGCCGCTCCCCCAGCCCGATGGGCTTGGCGTCCGGGTCGTAGGCGCCGAAGAAGACGCGCGCGTCGCGCGGCCGCAGGTCCTCGCGAAGCTCGGGGAACTCCTTGGGCTCGGCGCCGATCCGCACATCCTTGCCCTCGGCGTCGACGAGATCGGTGCCCAGCGGGCCGCTGCTGAAGATCCAGGTCGGGCGGTCCGCCAGCAGCGTCCGATTGCGGCGCGCGAAGTCCTTGACCTCGTCCAGCCAGTGGAACATGTAGGCCGCGCCGCCGATGACGAAGGCATCGAAGGTGGCCGGGTCACGCGCCTCGCGGGCGCGGGTGAGCGTGACGTCGAGTCCGCGCCGGCGCAGCACCGCGGCGACGCGCTCGGCGATCCCTCCGGTGGCGCCGTGGCGGGTGGCATAGGCGACGAGTACACGCATATCGGATTCCTTTCCCCTCGGGCGGTGGTGGTGACGGCACCACTCCACCGCGCCGCGGCCGTGCGCGCCAGAGCCATTGCGACCGATCCTCGCGAGCCGCGGCGCCCTCCAGGTGTCGCCGTCTCTTCACCCCAGCGTCGGCCTGGGTGCGGTTCGGTCCAGGGATGGAACAGCCCCCAAGCCCCCACCCCCGACCGACACCTCGTCGGCCAATTGACGTATTGCCGCCGGGAATGGACAGGCGTACGGTCGCTTCGCTGCCCGAGTCGAAGAGGGGGTGCGACCGGGGATGGAACTCTATCTCGAGGTCGGCGCACACGGACTGACGGCGATCCTCGCCACGTGGCTTGGGCTGCTCGTGGTGACCCGAGCTCGCCAGGCCCCCGGCGCGCCGGTCTTCGCCTTCCTGAGCTTCCTCCTCGTGATCTGGTCGGTCGCCATCATCGGCCAGCGGCTGGGCGCCAACGCAGCGATGCACCCCGTCCTCAATGTTGTTGAGGACTTCGGGGCATTCCTCCTGCCCGCGGCGACGGCGCACCTCGGCATTTCCGTGGCCCTCGAGGGCCGACGCTCGCCCTGGACGACCGCCGTGCTCGGCGTCGGCTACGGCGTCGGCGCGGCGGCCTGGGTCCAGACCGCTATCGACCCAGACCACCCGATCCTTCCCGGTCCACCGCACTTCGAGCCGCTCGGAATTCCCGGCGAGGTCCTCGGCTGGGGATTCATCCTGGTGCGCGCAGGCGTGTTCGCCGCAGGCATCGGCTGGCTCATCGGTGCGCTGCGACGTGCCGGTGCCGACGTGGCCCGCCAGCGCCAGATCCAGGCGACGCTGCTGACCCTGGGCCTTGGGATCATCGGCGGCATGGCGCGCATCCTTCCCGAGGGCATGGGTGGTCCACCGTGGGTGGGCGTCTCGCTGATCGCCTTCGCGGCCGTGGTGGCGGTGTACGCGGTCCTCGCCCAGCGTCTCTTCGTCGGTGCATCGCTCACCACCCGCGCGTTCCGCCTGTCGGTCCTGGTCGGGCTCGGCATCGTGGTCTACGTGAGCGCCCTGCTGGCGATCGACCGAGCGCTGGCGGAGGTCATCGGCCTCGAGCTGCCGATCGTCATCGCGCTCGGGGTCGTCCTGACCATCGCGCTGTTCGATCCGGTCGCCAATGCGGCTCGCGGCATCCTCGCGGGTGGCGACGACGAGGAGGCCATGCTCGGGCGCATGCTGCGGGCCCTCGGCGAGGACGGACTCTCGGCGCGTCACCCGCACCAGGTGCTGGAGCCGGCCATGGCGCGCCTGGTGCGGACCTTCGACCTGACCGGCACCGCGATCCTCGATCGCGAGGGGCGGGCAGCCGTCGTCCACGGAGACCAGGTATCGGTCGACGCGTATCCGACACGGCTGCGCCTCGGAACCGAGCAGGGCCACGCCGCGTTCGGACTCAAGCGCTCCGGCCTGCCGCTCACGCCGGACGAGATCGGCCTGCTGCGCCTGGCGACCTCCTATGTGGAGGCCGCTCGGCAGCTGGGCGACCGCCAGGATGCGCAGGCCAGCGCGCTCGCCGACCTCTCACGCCAGACCGATGCCGTCGAGCGACGCGAGGCGGCGCTGGTCGATGCGCTCGCCGCCCACTCGTCCGAGCAGCCCGGCCTGCAGGTCTTCGCCATGGGCCCGCTTCGGGCCGCGATCGACGGCGAGGCGGTCCGCCACTGGGGCGGCGCCAAGGCCGGGTCGCGGCAGGCGGAGGCGATCTTCGCGTTCCTGTTCGACCGGGCGGAGCGCGGAGCGGGCAAGGACGAGATCATCGAGGCCATCTGGCCGGACGTGGACCTCGAGCGGGCCGACATGGCGTTCCACCGCACCCTGCTCGGTCTGCGCGGCGTGCTGGCCCCGGGACGCGCCCGGCGCGGAGCCGACGGGCCGATCTCCTTTGCGAATGACCGGTACCGGCTCCAGCCCGACACCGTCGCGTGGAGTGACGTCGGCGAGTTCGAGGAGGTCCTGGCGCGGGCGCGAGCGGTGAGTGACCCTGACGAGCGGCTCCACCTGCTGGAGGCGGCGCGGTCGCTCTACCGCGGCGAGTACCTCGACGATTGCCCGTTCTACGGTGACAGCTTCCACGTCGAGGAGCGGCGCGAGGATCTGCGCGAGCGTTACGTCGACCTGCTCGTCGACCTCGGCATGGAGTACGCGCAACGCGGCGACCGGTCCGGGGCTGCGGACGCGCTCCGCCGCGCCACCGCGATCACCAGCCGCGACCTGCCCCTGGCGGAATCCACCCTGGCGCAGCTGGACGCACCGATGGACGTCCTCCGCCAGCCAAAGCCGGCAGAGGGGATCGCGTAACCCCCGGCCCGGCGGGTCAGTCGCCTCGCATGGCCCGTGCCTGACCGACCCCTGTCCATGCGTGGCAGGTGCTTCACCCGAACCGCGGTCTGGGTGCGGTTCTGTCCACACATGGAACATCCCGGAGCACGAGCCGCACCCCGGGGCGCCGTTCCCGCACACGGACGTTCCCTGCGGTGACGAAACCGCCCCCGAATGCCCCGCCGGGTGAAGTACCGGCCATACATCGCACGCGGTCAGCGAGCGGCGGCCACCGTCAAGCCACAGGTCCGGCGCCCTCCAGCCGACGGCGCAGGTACTCCCCGGTGACCGAGCCCTCGGCCCGCAGGAGCTCCGCCGGCGGCCCGGAGAAGACGACTCGTCCGCCGTCGTGTCCGGCCCCAGGCCCCAGGTCGATCACCCAATCGGCCCGCGCCACCACGTCCAGGTTGTGCTCGATCACCACCACCGTCCGCCCCGCCTCGACCAGCCGCTCCAGCAGGCCGATGAGGTTGTCGACGTCGTTCATGTGCAGCCCGGAAGTCGGCTCGTCCAGGACGTAGACCTCCGCGTCGCCGCTCATCTCGATGGCGAGCTTGAGCCGCTGCCGCTCGCCGCCCGAGAGCGTGTTGAGCATCTGGCCCAGCGTGATGTAGCCGAGGCCGACGTCCACCAGCCGCTCGAGCATGACCCGCACGGCCCGCTCCGGCGCAAAGAAGCGCGCGGCCTCCTCCACGCTCATCTCGAACACGTCGCCGATGCTCCGCCCACGCAGCTGGTACCCGAGCACTTCGTCGTTGAAGCGGCGGCCCTCGCACACCTCGCAGCGCGACACGACGCCCGCCATGAAGGCGAAATCGGTGTAGATCAGGCCCAGTCCCTTGCACTCCGGGCACGCGCCCTCGGAGTTCGCGCTGAACAGCGCCGGCTTCACCCCGTTGGCCGATGCGAACGCCTTCCGAATCGGGTCCAGGATCCCGGTGTACGTCGCCGGGTTCGAGCGTCGAGAGCCGCGGATGACGGATTGGTCGACCGCCACGACGCGCGGATCGGTCCGGGGCATGCAGCCGTGGATGAGCGAGCTCTTGCCCGAGCCCGCCACGCCGGTCACGGCCACCAGCACGCCGGTCGGCACGTCGACCGACACGTCCTGCAGGTTGTGCAGCCGCGCGTTGCGGATCGGGATCGCGCCGGTCGGCTGGCGCGGCGCCTCCTTGAGCGTCTGGCGCACGTCAAGGTGCCGCGCCGTCAGCGTTCCGGATGCCGCCAACCCGTCGAACGGCCCGTGGTACACCACCTCGCCGCCGTGGGTCCCGGCCCCCGGGCCCAGGTCG
Source organism: Candidatus Limnocylindria bacterium (assembly GCA_036261425.1). Classification (GTDB taxonomy): domain Bacteria; phylum Chloroflexota; class Limnocylindria; order QHBO01; family QHBO01; genus JACDBZ01. The sequence goes on from DATAKU010000010.1 coordinate 7,454, forward strand.
ACCACGTGATCGGCGATGCGGATGACATCGGGCTCGTGCTCGACCACCAGGACGGTGTTGCCCTTGTCGCGCAGGCGCTGGAGGAGCCGGTTCATCTGCTGCACGTCGTGCGCATGCAGACCGATGGTGGGCTCGTCGAAGACGTAGGTCACATCGGTCAGGCTGGAGCCCAGATGGCGAACCATCCGGGTCCGCTGCGACTCGCCGCCGGACAGGGTCGAGGTGGCGCGGTCCAGGCTGAGATATCCCAGACCGATCTCGACGAAGTGCTCCAGGACCGATGCCAGCTGCGCCAGGATCGGTGCCGCCTGCGGCGCCTCGATGCCGCGCACGAACTCGAGCAGGTCGCTGATCTGCATCGCCGCGCAGTCCGCGATGCTCTTCCCATCGACCAGCGACGAGCGCGCCACCGCGTTCAACCGGGTGCCGTTGCAGGCCGGGCAGGGAGCGAACGTCGCCACGCGGTCCACCGCGGCCCGGATGTGCGACTGGAGCGACTCGCGGTCCTTGACCAGGTACTGGCGCGTGATCTTGTCGACCAGCCCCTGGTAGGTGACGTTGACGAGCTCGGTCTTCACCTTCGTCTCGGGGCCGTGGAGGAAGCGCTCCCACTCGGCATCGGTGAAGTCGCGCAGCGGCTTGTCATTGTCGAAGAAGCCGGAGTCGACGTAGATGCGGTGATACCAGGTGCCGGGAGTGAAGCCCGGGAACGTGATGGCGCCCTCGTTCAGCGACTTGTCGCGGTCCACCAGCTCGTCGATGTCGATGCTCGAGACCCGCCCCAGCCCCTCGCACTCGGGGCACATCCCGCCGGTGATGGCGTGCTCCTGGTACTCCGCCTGGGCACCGGGGCTGCGCTCCAGCAGGATCTCGCCGCGCACCGATCCCGCCGGCTGGTTGAAGCTGAATGCGCTTGCCGGACCAACGTGCGGCTTCCCCAGCCGGCTGAAGATGACCCGCAGCATGGCGTGGGCGTCCGTTGCGGTGCCGACGGTCGAGCGCGGGTTGGCGCCCATCGGTTCCTGGTCGACGGTGATGGCGGCGGTCAGGCCGTCCAGGTGCTCCACGTCCGGCCGCGCCGGCGTGGCCATGAAGCCCTGCACGAAGGCGGTGTAGGTCTCGTTGATCAGGCGCCGGGACTCCGCGGCGATGGTGTCGAACACCAGCGAGCTCTTGCCAGATCCGCTCACCCCGGTGAAGACGGTGAGCCTGCGCTTCGGGATGTCGAGGCTGACGTCGCGCAGGTTGTTCTCTCGCGCGCCACGAACGGTGATCGCGCCCCAGCGGGGCGCGGCGGCATCGGTGGTGGGGTGCTGTTCGTCGGTCATCGGCGTGACGGTACTCGGGAATCCGGACGGGCCGTGTCAGGTTATGAGCGTGGCGGGGCCGGCGGCGCGTTGGTTCGCCAGTGGGAGTATCGGCCAGGAAGTGGCAGAATTGCCCCGGCCTTGGGACGGACGGCCGACGAGCTAGGCGCATGTTGGCCGTTCGTGGTCCACAGCTGACAACACCGGCCAAGAAGTGGCCGATACGCCCAGCAGCGAACCATCCGCCCCAAGGGGACGTTCGGCACTGGCGCGGCGCTCCGAATCGGCCGACCCTCCACGGATCCGCGGACGAAAGTGCCCGCGCTGGCGGGCCATCCGCGAGGGGAGGGCTGCCATGCGCAGGACCGCGTCTCTCAGTGCCATGTTCTTCGCCACGCTGCTGGTCCTGGTGGTCGCGCTGCCGGCGAGCGCCGCGCCACCCACGCCCACCGTGTACCTGGCCCTCGGCGACTCGCTGGCCGACGGGCAGGGCGCATCCGATTGGGACGTCACCGGGTACGTCCCCCTCTTCGCCGATTACGTCGCCGGCACCCCGCACGGCGACGCCAAGAACCTGGTCAACCTCGGCTACGGCGGCGAGACGACGACCTCGTTCCTCGCGGGCGCTCAGTACACCTCGGCGCTCGCCGTGATCGCCGACCCAGCATCCGACGTCCGGGTGGTGACGCTCAGCCTGGGCGGCAACGACCTGCTGAACCTGCTGTACACCGATACGCCCTGCGCCACGGCCCCGGGGTCGCTCGAGTGCACGATGCTGGTCGCATCGGTCCTGCAGGGCGTTGCCGCGAACTACGTGCAGCTGGTCACCGGGCTGGCCTCCGCACTCGCCGTCGAGGACGCGGATCCGGAGGACGTCTACGTCCTCACGCTGTACAACCCCTTCAAGGGCATCGGTGGCCCGTACGAGACGCCGATCGACTTCGCGCTCCTCGGTGCCGACGGCGCGCTCGACTGCTCCGCGCTGGCGAACCGGATGAACGCCGGCCTGAACGACATCACGGCCTGCACCGCCGCCGCGGCGGGGTGGACGGTCGTGGACGGCTACGCCCTGTTCGGTGACCGGGCCATGGAGCTGACGAACATGGCAGGTGGCACCTTCGACTTCCATCCCAACGACCTCGGCTACGCCGTGCTGGCCGACGGCCACCGGCTCGCCGAGCGCGCCGGGGACTAGACCCCGATCCATGTGAGGGCGGCGGCCGTTGCCTCGACGGCCGCCACTCCTGACACAGCCGAGAGTCCGACGCGCGACGTCGCCGAGCCGCCAGGAGTTCCCGCCCGGGCACCGCCAGATCGGCGACCGTCAGAGGGACGAAAGCCATCCGTGCAGCCGCGACGAACGGCCGACGCCGCGCTTCCTTGCGCACGGCATGATCCGTCCACTGCGGCCGACGATGTGCCGCCATGTGGGGAACCACCGATGAACAAGACCACCTTCCGATCCACGCTGGCCCTCTCGGCCGTCGCCATCATCCTGGCCGCCTGTGGTGCGACCGCCGGCACGCCTGACCCGAGCGGCAGCGACGCGCCGTCGACGCCGGCGACGCCATCGGTCCAGCCGTCCGTGGCGCCCTCGGAGGCCCCGGCCGAGAGCCCGGACGCCTCGCCGGAGCCGGTCGGCACGCTGACCGCCGCGGATGGCGCCGTCGTCGACGGTCCGGGCGTCAGCCTGGACGAGGCCCTCGCCGGCGACCTGTCACAGCCGCTGCTGGTCCGCGGCGCCCTCTTCCTGGACGCCGACGGCAACGTCTTCCTGGCCGATTCGGTCACCGATGAGGATGCCCCGACCTTCGGCGACGTCCGCGTGGCGGTCGCGAACTACCCGACCGACGGACCGACCTGGGACATGGCCTCGGCCGATGTCACCGGCCTTCAGGAGGCGAACGGCATCCGCTTCTTCGCCGATACGAAGCTGTACGGCACCATCAGCCAGTAGCTCCGGCTCCGTCACGCCGGCACTCGGGCCGCCTCGCCACCACGGCGAGGCGGCCTTTTTTCTGTGTCACGCCAC
>DATAKU010000018.1:0-2444 GCA_036261425.1 Candidatus Limnocylindria bacterium
CGGGGACGCTGCGCATGCTCGAGGCGGACCGGGATCGGCTGCGCGAGTTCGTCGCCGACGTCAGCCACGAGCTCCGCACCCCGATCGCGGCGCTGCGCATGTACACCGAGCTGCAGCTCGACGGCGGCACCGACGAGCCCACCCGCCACGAGTTCCTGGAACGCTCCACCGAGCAGATTCGGCGGCTGGAGTGGCTGAGCACCAACCTGCTGGACCTGTCGCGAATCGACGCCGGCATCTTCCCCCTCGACATGCGGACCGGCGACCTGCGCGACCCGATCCAGGCGGTGGTCCAGGCCATGTCGGAGGTCGCCGACGAGCGCGGCGTCGCGCTCGAGAGCGTCGTGCCGGGACAGGCGGTCGAGCTGCGCTTCGACCGCGAGCGGATCGTGCAGCTGCTGACCAACCTGGTCGGCAACGGCCTGAAGTTCACGCCGCGCGGGGGCACCGTGAAGGTCGAGCTGACCGATGCGCCCGAGGGCGCCACCATCGAGGTCCGCGACACGGGCCCGGGGATCCCCGAGGAGGAGCTGCCGCACATCTTCGAGCGGTTCTACCGCGGCACGAACACCGGCGATGCCCGAGCGTCCGGGAGCGGCCTCGGACTGGCGATCGTGCGGTCGATCGTGGAGATGCATGCCGGCGAGGTCGACGTGGCGAGCGTGATCGGGCAGGGAACCGCGTTCCGCATTACCCTGCCCCGAACGCCGGAGCCCGCCGAGGCGGAGGCGGAGGAGAAGGTCAACGAAACTTCACGCGACCATCGGCCTGCGCGCAATCCGGGTTCCATAGCGTGATCGGTGCCCGCCCGGCGAGGCACCACCGAAGCACAGGCACGAAGCGATGACCGACGACCCGAACCGATACCGCGGCAGCGACCCGACCCAGCCGGTCGAGGTGCAGCGCTACGGTCCCCCCAACCACAACGAGCCCGCCCGACCGACCTGGAACGCGGCCCCCGCCTGGTCGAGCCGCCCCGCGGCGCCTCCACCGGCCGAGCCGGCCGTGCGGCGCGGCCTCGGTGCCGTCCCGATCATCGCCATCGCGATCGTCGCCGGCGTTCTTTCCGGCGGCCTCTCGGCGGTGGGCGTGACGAACCTGCTGCGAGAGCCCGCCTCGTCGGCGGCGCCCCTGGCCTCGGACCAGGGCACGGGCACCGACAAGGTCAGTGATGTCCGCATCGACGAGTCGAGCGCGGTCATCACGGCGGTCGACAAGGTCGCCCCGGCGGTCGTCACCATCCGCACCCAGAGCGGCGGCGTCTTCGGCGGCGCGAGCGGCACCGGCTCCGGCGTCATCTACGACGCCAACGGCTGGATCCTCACCAATCGGCACGTCGTGGAGGATGCGCAGGCCCTCAGCATCGAGCTGAACGACGGCCGCGTCTTCGACGGCACGACCTACGGCATCGACACCTACACCGACCTGGCCATCGTGAAGATCGACGGCAGCGGCCTGCCGACCGCGCCCATCGGGACCAGCGACGGCCTCGAGCCCGGCCAGCTGGCGATCGCCATCGGCAACCCGCTCGGCTACGAGAACACCGTCACGACCGGCATCGTCTCCGGCCTCGGCCGGCAGATCCAGGCCTCCGACGCGGCGCAGACCAGCGCCGAGACCCTGCGCAACCTGATCCAGACCGATGCGGCCATCAATCCCGGCAACTCGGGCGGTCCGCTGGTCAACAGTGCCGGGCAGGTCATCGGCATCAACACCGCGGTCAGCACCAGCGCGCAGGGCCTGGGCTTCGCGATCCCGATCGACGTGGCCAAGCCGATCATGCAGCAGGCGCTCGACGGGAAGGAGCTCGCGCGACCCTGGATCGGCGTGTACTACGTCGCCATCACCCCCACCCTGGCCCAGGAGCAGAGCCTGCCGGCCGAGTACGGCGCGCTGCTCGAGACCCAGAACGGGCAGGATCCGATCTTCCCGGAGAGCCCGGCGGCGGAGGCGGGCCTGAAGGCCGGCGACGTCATCGTGGCGGTCGACGGCGAGCAGATCACCGCGGACCGCGACCTCTCGACCCTGATCCTGCCGCACGAGCCGGGCGACACCGTGACCCTGCGCGTGCTGCGCGGCAACTCCGCGCAGGAGGTACAGGTCACCCTGGGACAGCTGCCCGCCGACGCCGGCTAGCCCGGCTCCCCGCCGCCCGGCTCCCGATGCCGGAGCAGCGACACCTCCACCGTCTCGAAGGCCCCGGTCAGCGGGGCCTTCGGCTTTCGCACCCGTACCTCGACGCTCGCCACCGCCGGCGCGTCCGTGACGTCGAGCACGGCACGCGCGATGGCGCCGGCCAGGTCATCGGCATCAACACCGCCGTCAGCACCAGCGCGCAGGGCCTGGGCTTCGCCATCCCGATCGACGTCGCCAAGCCGATCATGGAGCAGGCGATCAACGGTGAGGACCTGGTCCGACCGTACATCGGCGAGCGCTACGTGCCG
>DATAKU010000033.1:0-25541 GCA_036261425.1 Candidatus Limnocylindria bacterium
CCGATGACCGATGCCGAGAAGGTGGCCGCCGACTACCGCGACACCGGCGTGTCGCCGCGTCTCCACGCCGTGGAGCTGTTCCGCGAGCGCCTGGCGACGCGCGGCGTGATCACGGTGGAGCAGGCGGGCCGCCGGCGCGATCGGTCCATCATCCGGCTCGCCGGCCTGGCGGTCAGCGTCCAGCATCCGATGACGGCGAAGAACTTCGTCTTCATCGCGCTCGAGGACGAGACCGGGATGATCAACGTCACGCTGCGCCCCCAGGTCTACCAGGCGCATCGAGCGCTCCTGCACCGCCATCCACTGCTCGTCATCGAGGGGCGGCTCCAGGTGGAGGGGGCGGTCCTCAACGTGGTCGCCACGCGGCTGCGGAGCGTCGACGAGCTGCTCGACGCACCGGCCCTGGCGAAGGACGCGCTGGCGAAGCAGCAGCGCATGTTCCGCTGAGGGTGCTCGGCACCTTGACGCCCCTCGCTGCATCGTCGCACGCTGCGGAGCTCACAGCAGCGGAGGACGAGACCGATGTCCGAGGGTGGTCCGGAGGTCGCCATGCTGCGGGGCGAGCGGATCGCGCTGCGCCCCATGGCCGAGGCCGACCTGGACCTGTTCTGGGCGGCGCACGTGGACATCGCCAACCGCGGCGCCTACTTCCCGCTCGGCGTCATGTCGCAGGCCCGTCTGCGACGCGAGTTCGCCGAGACCGGCCTGTGGGAGCGCGAGGCGGGGACGCTCCTGATCGTCACGCCAGAAGGGCAGTTGGCCGGACACATCGAGTTCTTCAAGCCGGTCGGCTACTGGGATGCCTTCGAGCTGAGCTACCAGCTCTACGACGGCCGATTCGCCGGCCGTGGGTACGCGACCGAGGCGGTCCAGCTGCTCGTCGACTACCTGTTCGCCACGAAGAAGCAGCATCGCATCCAGCTTGTCATCGTCCCTGACAACGCCGCCTCACGGCGCATCGCGGAGAAGTGCGGCTTCCTCCTGGAAGGAACCGCGCGCGGTGCCTTCTTCAACGGCGGCCGCAACCAGGACGTCGTCGTCTACTCCCTGCTGAGGACCGATCCTCGCCCCTGGCAGTAGGGCTCGCTCGCTCGGCCCCGACGGCGTCCGGCTACCATCGCGCGGACATGGCGACGCTCTCCGACTCCGAGGCACGGCAGCGCACCGAGCGCTGGCTGATCACCGGCGTCATCGGGTATGCCGGACTCGTCGTGGCGCTCATGTTCGCCGGCGGGCTGCGGATCACGCCCGACGTCCTGGTGGTGGCGCTGGGCCTGGTGGCCGTGCTGCTCGGCCGGACCCGGCTCTTCCTGCGTGACTGGATCCCGTTCGTCGTCATCTTCCTCGCCTACGAGCTCATGCGCGGCATCGCCGACGACGCCGGCTTCCCCGTGCACGTCGAGGATGTCGCGGCCATCGAGCTGGCGATCTTCGGTGGCACGCTGCCGACCGCCTGGCTCCAGGAGCGCATGGCCCCGGCCGAGGGCGTCGGAGCCGCCGCGATCGTCGCCACGGTGCTCTACATGCTCCACTTCGCCCTGCCGGTGGCGACCGGGTTCCTCCTCTGGGTGTGGCGGCGCCCCCGCTACCACGACTACCTCGCGGCCTTCGTGCTGCTGAGCTTCGCCGGCTTCGTGACGTTCCTGCTCCTGCCGGTCGCGCCGCCCTGGCTGGCCGCCCAGTGGGGCGTGCTCATCGGGACCGATGGCGAGCCGCTGCTCCGCTACCTCAAGCCCGATGCCTTCGCCGCCATCGCCGAGTTCCTCGGGTATCCCGACGGGAACGAGCTGAGCTCGTACGTCTTCTACGGGGTCAATCCCAACGGGGTGGCCGCCTTCCCGTCGCTTCACGCGGGGTACCCGTTCCTGTCGTTCCTCGTGCTGCGGCAGGCGTTCGGACGCATCGGCTACCTGGCGCTGGCGTACGCCGCGGCAGTGTGGTGGGCGATCGTGTTCACCGGCGATCACTACGTGGTCGACGTCGTCGCCGGGATCGCGTACGCGTGGGCGGTGTACCTCGTCGCTCCGCGGATCGGCGGGTGGATCGGCCGCGCCATCGGCCGCGTTCGCGACTGACGTGGCTGCGTATACTCCGCGCCGATGCTGAAACCGAACGCACCACGTCTCATCACCGTCGTCGTGGCGGTAGCGCTCATCGTGGTGGGCTTCTCGGCCACGATCTTCCCGATCGACTTCGCCAACGTGCTGCTCGACCTCGTGGCGCAGACGATCGGCGTCGAGGTCGAGGTGACGACCGAGGTCGGCTGGCTCTTCCTCTTCGCCGGCGACGCGCTGCTGGTCGCCGGCTCGCTGCTGCCGGGGATCTGACGATGGGTGGACGGATGAACTTCGCGCCGCGGCTGCCCACGATCATCGTGGCGCTCGCGCTCATGCTCGTCGGTCTGATGGGCACCTTCGGAGGGCTGCTCCCGAGCCTCGCCGGACTCAGCTCCGAGGCGCTCGGCGCGTGGGCGTTCGTCGCCGCGGCCGTCGTGCTGCTCGTCGGAATCATCTTCGAGGGCGTGTGACGGCGCGACCCGGCTGAACCTCCTCACCGCGCGACCCCTAATGCCTGCACGGAACGATCCCGCGGCTGCGCGCGTCCCGTAGGGACAGCAGGGAGGAAGGAGGCCACGCGATGCGACGGTTGGTACTCGTGATGGTGGCGCTGGCCGCGCTGCTCCTGGCCGCATGCGGCCAGCAGGGAGCCGGCGCGTCCGGCCAGGACGCGGGCGGCCAGCCGTTGCCCGCGGCGAGCGAAGCGGCGGCAGCCGACGAGGAGCGCACGGCGACCAGCGGCGATGGCGCCGCGCCCGAGCCAGACGACTTCTACGCGGCGCCGGTGGAGCAGCGGATCATCAAGACCGGCGAGGTGACCCTGGAGGTCCAGAGCGTTCCCGAGACGCTCGGCCTCATCCGCGCCATGGTCGCCCAGCTCAACGGGTACGTCGGCGGCTCCCAGGCCGGCACGCTGGGCGAGGGCGCATCGCTGACCGTGCGCATCCCGGCCGCGTCGTTCGACGATGCGCTGGCGCGGCTCCACGAGCTGGACGCCGACGTGAAGGCCGAGGCGACGCGTGAGGAGAACGTGACGACCCAGGTCGTCGACCTCCGGGCGCGCATCGACAACCTGCAGGCCTCGGAGGCGTCGTACCGCGAGCTCGTGGCCCGCGCCGAGAAGATCGAGGACATCCTGGCGGTCCAGTCCCGCCTCGACGAGGTGCGCGGCCAGATCGAGCAGCTCACCGCGCAGCTCGAGGCGCTCGAGGGCCAGGCCGCGATGTCGACGCTGACGATCACCCTGGTCCCGCGGCTGGAGCCGGTCACCCAGCAGACCGAGGAGTGGAACCCGGGCCAGGAGCTGGGCAACGCCGTGGCGGCGCTGGTCGGCATCGGTCAGGGGCTGCTCAACGCGCTCATCTGGTTCGGCGTGGTCTGGCTGCCGATCCTGCTGCTCCTGGGCATCGTGGCGCTCATCGTCCTGCGGGGCGTCATCGAGGCGCGCCGCCGGATGGAGGCCCCGCGGCACATGCCGCCGGTCGAGGGCCCGAGCGCCAGCTGAGGCTCTTCCGCCGCTGGCAGCGGCCCCCTGCGGCGCCGGGTCACGCCGATGCGGTAGACTCGGCGCCGAATCCTTTAAGTCCGGCCCAGTGAGGCCGGGAAGGAGCCACAGGTGCAGTCCGTCGCCACCCAGACCGATCCTCGTCCGACGCCAGCCGCAGACTCGCGGCCGGCGTCGTCGTCGTCTCCGGGGCTGCTCGCCCTCGAGGGTGGTCTCACCCTGGCCGGCAGCCTTCACGGCTCGACAGCCGCCGCCGAGGGGGAGCTCGTCTTCACCACCGCCGCCACCGGCTGGGGCGAGGTCCTGACCGATCCGTCGTACGCCGGCCAGATGGTCGTCCTCACCCACCCGATGGCGGGCAACTACCGGATCGGTCGTGACGAGCTCGAGTCCGCTCGCGTCCACGCCCGCGGGCTCGTCGTCACCCGCATGGTCGAGCCGCCGCCCGGACCGGGCCTGTCGCTGACCGAGCTCCTGGCCGAGGGCGGCATCCCGGCCATCTCCGGGATCGACACGCGCGCCCTCACCCTGCGCCTGCGGCGGGGTGCCGCGCGCCGGGCGGTCATCGTGCCGGCCGAGACCGGCGCCGATGCCGCGGTCGCGCGGGCGGCCAGCTCCGCGCGGTGGGACGCGGTCGACCACGTCGCGGCGGTGGCGAGCCGCACGCCATTCCACCGCGCGGCCGACGGGGAGCGACGCGCCCGGGCCGTCCTGGTGGACTACGGCGTGAAGGCATCGCTCACACGGGCGCTGGCCGCGCGCGGCATCGAGGTCGTCGGGCTGCCGCCGGACGCCAGCGCCGATGACGTCGCCGCCCACGCGCCGGATCTGGTCGTGCTGTCGCCCGGCCCCGGGGACCCATCCCGGATGGATGCCCAGATCGCCACCGTGCGCGAGCTGGCGAGCAGGGCCGTGACCGGCGGCGCCCCGATCCTGGGCATCTGCCTGGGGCACCAGCTGCTGGCCCTGGCCGCCGGCGCCGAGACCCGGCGCCTGGCGGTCGGCCACCATGGCGGCAACCACGCCACCCTGGATCTCGAGGCGGGCCGCGTGGACATCGGCGCCCACAACCACGAGGTCGAGGTGGTCGACGGCCCGGCCCTGACGGCAGCGGGCTACCGGGTCAGCCATCGCGACCTCAACGACGGGACCGTCGAGGGGCTCCTCCACGTCAGCGACCGGATCGCATCGGTCCAGTTCCATCCCGAGGGTGCGCCTGGACCGATCGACGGCTCGCGAGTCTTCGACGGCGCGCTGGCGCGAGCGCTGGCATGAGCGAGATGCCGCGCAAGGTCCTGGTCATCGGCTCGGGACCGATCCTCATCGGCCAGGCCGCCGAGTTCGACTACGCCGGCGTCCAGGCCTGCCTCGCACTGCGGGAGTCGGGGGTCGAGACGATCCTGGTCAACTCGAACCCGGCGACGGTGATGACCGATCCCGACGTCGGCGGCACGGTGATCATCGGCCCGCTGACCCTCGAGCACGTGACCCGGGTGATCGAGGAGCACCAGCCCGACGCGCTGCTGCCGACCCTGGGCGGCCAGACCGGCCTGAACCTGGCGGTGGCCCTCGACGACGCGGGCGTGCTCCAGCGGCACGGGGTGCGGGTGCTGGGGACGCCGCTCGACGCGGTGCGGGCCGCGGAGGACCGTGGCGGCTTCCGCGACCTGGTGATGCGCCTCGGCGAGCCGGTGCCCGAGTCCGCGGTGGTCGAGAGCCTGGACGACGGCATGCGCTTCGTGGAGATGCTCAACGCCCCGATCGTGGTGCGGCCGGCCTTCACGCTGGGCGGTGGCGGTGGTGGCTTCGCCCACACGCCCGAGCAGGCGCGCGAACGGATCGCCGCCGGCCTGGCGGCCAGCCCCATCGGTCAGGTCCTCGTCGAGCGCAGCCTCCTGGGCTGGTACGAGATCGAGTTCGAGGTCCTGCGCGACTCGGCCGACACGACGATCGCCATCTGCGGCATGGAGAACCTCGACCCGATGGGCGTTCACACCGGCGACTCGATCGTGGTGGCGCCGATCCAGACGCTGCCCGACCCCGTCGTCCAGCGGCTGCGCCGCTGTGCCCTGAAGATCGTCCGCGCCCTCGCGCTGGAGGGCGGCTGCAACGTCCAGCTGGCCGTGTCGCCCGACCACGCCGAGTACCGGGTCATCGAGGTCAACCCGCGCGTCAGCCGCTCGTCGGCCCTGGCCTCGAAGGCGACCGGCTACCCGATCGCCCGGATCGCGGCGCAGGTCGGCCTCGGGCGACGGCTCCACGAGCTGCCGAACCCGGCCACGGGCGGCAACTCGGCCGCCTTCGAGCCGGCCGTCGACTACGTCGTCGTGAAGCTGCCGCGCTGGCCGTTCGACAAGTTCCCGTCCGCCGATCGCAGCCTGGGCGTGCAGATGAAGGCGACCGGCGAGGCGATGGCCATCGACCGCGAGTTCGGGCCCGCGATGCTCAAGGCGATCCGCTCGCTCGAGCCGCGCGGTCGAGGCTGGCTGTGGGAGGACCGGGCCTGGGGCCTCGACGACGCTCCGCCGGAGGACCTCGCGGGCTTCCTCGCCGCGTCGGACACCCGACTGTGGCGGATGATCGCCCTGCTCCGTCACGGCTATGCCGATGCGCCAGCCCTGGCCGCCGCCACCGGGATCGCCCCGTGGTTCACCGATCGCCTGGCCGAGCTGGTGCTGGCGGAGGCCGGCGTGGTGGGGGCCCCGCTGATCGACGCCAAGCGCCACGGGTTCGGGGACGCGGACATCGCGCGGCTCTCCGGCGTGCCGCCCGCGGCCATCCGGCGCGCCCGCGTGCGCGCCGGCATCGGTCCGGCCTACCGCCGGGTCGACACCTGCGCCGGCGAGTTCCCGGCCGAGACGCCGTACTTCTACTCCTCCTATGCCGAGGCCGAGGTCGCGCCGCCGGCCGAGCGGCGCAGCGTCATCGTGGTCGGATCAGGGCCGATCCGGATCGGGCAGGGGATCGAGTTCGACTACTGCAGCGTCCGGGCGGCCTGGGCGATCCGGGCGATGGGGCTGGACGCGGTCGTCATCAACAACAACCCCGAGACGGTCAGCACCGATTACGACGCCTGCACCCGGCTCTACTTCGAGCCGCTCGACACCGAGTCGGTGCTCGACGTCATCGACCACGAGCGTGCCCTCACCGGCACGCCGCCCGAGGTCGTCCTCACCTTTGGCGGCCAGACGGCGATCGACCTGGCCAAGGACCTGGCCTATGCTGACGTGCCGATCGCCGGGCTCACCGCCGAGGCGATCGAGATCACCGAGGACCGCGATCGGTTCGCGCGGCTGCTCGACGAGCTGGGGCTCGAGGGTCCGCGCGGAAGCTCGGCCGCGGATGCCCACGAGCTGCGCGCGGCGATCGCTGCGCTCGGGGGGCTGCCGGTCATCGTGCGGCCCTCATGGGTGATCGGCGGACGGGGGATCGCGGTCCTGCGGTCCGATGCCGACGTGGCCGCGTACCTGGGCACCGAGGTCGGCTGGCCGCTCCGGGTGGACGAGCTGGTCGAGGGGATCGAGCTCGACGTGGATGCCATCAGCGACGGCGCCGAATGGAGCGTCCCGGGCATCCTCGAGCAGCTCGACGCGCCCGGCGTGCACTCGGGCGACAGCGTCGCGGTCATGCCGCCACAGCGACTGGGGCGAGAGGCCCAGGAGCGAGCGGCGGAGGCGGCGGGGCGGATCGCCCTGGGACTCGGGCTGCGCGGGATCCTCAACGTCCAGATGATCGTGGCTGGCGGGCGGGTGGTCGTGATCGAGGCGAACCCGCGGGCCAGCCGCACCGTCCCGATCGTCGCCAAGGCGAGCGGCCTCGACGTCGTGGCCGCCGCCGTCCGCTGCGCGCTCGGGGCGAGCCTGGCCGACGCCGGGCTGGCGCCGGGGCTCGCCATGGATGGAAGCCGGGTGGCCGTGAAGGCGCCGGTCGGGTCGCTGTGGCGGCTGCCCGGCGTCAGCGCCGAGCTCGGCCCGGAGATGCGGTCGACGGGCGAGGTGCTGGGCCTCGGGCCGGACCTCGAGACGGCCCACGCGCTGGCGCGGGAGGCGGCGGCCGCCCACGGCGGGTGACTCCGCGCCCGGGCAGGAGAAGGGGCCGCCGGCTCCAGTACGGAGGGTCCTGGAACGCGGCGGCCCCCGAGAAGACTCCGAGCGCGATTCACCACGGGCTCACCGCGCCGCAAGATGTCGCCTTCGGCCCGAGCTTCCGTTGGCGACGGGCGCGGTGCCCGGTGGCGGTCGAATCGCTCTCGGTGTCTACGAGACGGGGACTACAGCAAGTGGCGTGCCGGACCGGCAGACTCGGGCGATGAACGCGCGCCGTCGTTGGCGCAGAGTCCGGTCAGCGACGACGCCGCGGCATCTCCGCGCTGAGCTGCGTCTGCCGGCGCCGCAGATAGCCGCCGTACCAGCCGCCGATGAACCCGAGGCCGGCCTGGTAGATGGCCTGCAGGCCGAGGCTGAGGATCACGGAGGTGGACTCGAAGGTCTCCGGTCCGGCGCCCTCGGACGCGAACGTGTAGAGCACGACCGCCGTGGTCAGCACGAAGGAAATGAGCGCCGCGGTCGTCCCGTACAGCGTCGGCCGCTGCCATCCGAACCAGCCTGCGGCGATCAGCGAGCCGAACAGGACGAAGGTGCCCAGCAGTCCGAAGACACCGGCGCTGAGGGTCAGGAAGTAGCCGACGAACGCGGCGATCCCGGGGAGCAGCCAGGCCGGCACGTTCTGCCGCAGGAGGAACAGGCGTTCCCGAACCGGACGGAGGGAACCGGACGGGTCGAACCCGGCCAGCGGGTCCGGCCGGCCGGGCAGCGGCGGCGCCGCCGGGAAGATGCGGCGCAGCAGGTTCGGCTGGCGCTCCTCGGTGGCCGTCGGTGCCAGCTCCGGTTCCGCTTCGGGGAGCTCGCCCCGCGCTGCCAGGCGGGCGCGGCGGCGCGCCTCGGCACGCGAGGCACGGGATCGTTCGTCGTCGGATCGGGACATGGGCGCCGATTGTACTGTCGCCGGACGGTAAGCGTGCGATAAGCGGCGGGTAAGCCCTCGCGGAGCACCCTGCCCCGGCCTGGCGCCTCCAGCCGTGAGGATTGCCGTGTCCGCTTCTCGTCCACCTGACTCCTGCCGCCGCGCAACCGGTCTGGCCACGCTGCTGGCCGTCTGCGTGGCGTTGGCCGCACTCGCGCCCATTGGCGCCGTCGGCGCGCTCGAGGCTGCGTCCGACCACCTCGTGATCAGCGAGATCGTCAGCGGCGGCGCCTCCGCCAGCGACGAGCTGGTCGAGCTCTACAACCCGACCGGCGCACCCCTGCCGCTCGAGGGCCTCGAGGTGGTGTACGTCAGCGCCAGCGGTTCGACCGTCACCCGTCGCGCGGCATGGCCGGCCGGCGCGCCGACCGTGCCGCCGGGCGCGCACGTCCTCCTGGCGAACGAGCTGGGCGTATACGCGAGCATCGCCGACGTGCTGTTCAGCGGCGGCATGGCCGCGACCGGCGGCAGCGTTGCGGTCCGCATCCAGGGGGCCGACACGGCCGTTGACGCCGTCGGCTGGGGCACGGCGGCCAGCGCCTGGGTCGAGGGAACCCCAGCCCCTGCGCCGGCCGCCGGCGAGAGTATCGAGCGGCTGCCCGGCGGCTCCGCCGGATCGACCCAGGACAGCGACGACAACGCCGCCGACTTCGTGCAGCGGACCCTGCCCGACCCGCAGAACGCCGGGTCGCCGCCGGTCCCGGATCCGGTTGCCACGCCGCTGCCGTCCCCGACGGTGACCCCACCGCCCACGGCGACCCCGGGGCCGACCAGTCCGCCTTCGCCGACGCCGGATCCGACCTCGTCACCCAGCCCATCGGTCGCCCCGACCCCGTCGACGCAGCCCACGCCGACTCCCGCGCCCAGCGACACGCCCTCGCCCTCCGCGACGCCGGGACCGATCTCGGTGGCGGCGGCGCGCGGTACAGCGGACGGCAGCACGGTGACCGTGGAGGGCGTCTCACTCACCGGATCCGCCTTCACCGATGGCGGCGGCTACCTCGCGGACGCGAGCGCGGGCATCGCCATCCTGGTTGCCGATGGAGCATTCGACGGCGGCCGCCGCCTGCGGATCACCGGCACCGTCGACGATCGGTTCTCGCAGCGTACGGTGCGCGCCAGCGCAGCCGGCATCGTCGACCTCGGGCCGGCGGACGACCCCGAACCGCTGCCGCGGACCACGGCTGCCATCGGCGAGGAGGTGGAGGGCAGGCTGGTCCGCATCACTGGCAAGATCGTCGGCTCGCCGACCACCCTCACCGGCGGCCTGGCGTACGACGTCGATGACGGCACTGGCACGGTGCGGGTCGTCGTCGGCACGGCGACGAGTATCGACACCACCGGATGGAGCTCCGGACGCGCCGTGGACCTCGTCGGCGTGGCGGGCCAGCGCGACTCCACGGGCACGGGGACGAGCGGGTATCGCGTGATGCCCCGCGGGCCCTCGGACGTGGTGAGCCTGACCGATGGGCCGCCGAGCCCGCTCCCATCCGCCTCGCCGAGCTCGACGGCGTCGGCGACCCCGACGCCCGACCCATCCGAGACACCGATCGGCCTCATCTCGATCGCGGAGGCGCGTGCTGCCGACAAGAACGCGCGGGTCCGGGTCCGTGGCGTGGTGACACTCGGATCCGGCCTGCTCGAGGGCAGCGCGGTGATCCAGGACGCCAGCGGCGCGATCCTGCTCCGTCTCTCCGACGAGGCGGGCACCGTGGAAGGCGGCGAGCTGCTGGACGCGAGTGGGACGCGCTCCACGAAGAGCGGCATGGAGTCGATTCGACTGAGCGTGCCGCCGACTCGGCTCGGACATGCCGGGGATCCCGAGCCGCGCGCGGTGCGCACCGGGCAGGCGAGCGAATCCGACGAGGCGGTGCTGGTGGTGGCCCGCGGCGCCGTCATCGCCACGCCACGGCGGGCATCCAGCGGAAGCCGCAGCTTCGACATCGACGACGGCACCGGCCCGCTGCGGGTGGTGATCGCCGGCGCGCTGGGTGACGCGATCGAGGGCCCGGAGGCCGGGGCCTGGGTGGAGGTCCGGGGCGTCCTCGGCCAGGAGACGACCGGCGCGCAACCGCTGCGTGGCTACCGGATCTGGCCGCGGACCGCGGAGGACCTGAGGATCATGGCGCCCGCCGCCGATGATCCGACGCTGTCATCCGGCGACGCCGGCGAGGGATCCGACTCGGGTGCATCGGGTGTCGCCGGCGGCGGCCGGGCAATCGCCGGCCTCCACGAGGCGGACGGCGGCTCGACGATCGGCGCCACCCTGGTCGCCGGACCGTGGCCCGAGCTGGAGGTGGGCGGGCTGCTGTGGGACGGCCGCACGTTGGCCGCCCTCGCGTCGGCCGCCGCGGAGCTCCTCCCGGATTCCGCGGCCGTCGTACCGCGGCACCTGGAGCTGCGCGGGCTCCGATCCATCGGCACCCATCCACGCCTGGACGTGCCGGTGCACGCGCTCGACCCGGCGCCCGGAGCGACGCTGGCTGGCGGTGGCGTGCCACACGCGCCCGCCACGGAGCTGCCCGCGACCGGGGAGGCGCCGCGATGGGTGTCACTCGTCGGCCGGCTGGAGGGCGGCGATGCCGGCCCCCGCCTCCATGTCGGCGGCCGCGCGCTCGCCGTCGACTACCTGTGCGGCCAGGGGCGGCCACCAGGCGCCGGGTCGGTCAGGGTGATCGGTATCGGCATGGCCGCGCCGGCCGGCCTGGTGGTGCCGTGCGGCGGCATCCGACCCGCCCCGCTCCTGGCGGCCGCGACCGGCCGCTCCACCTCGGCCGAGGAACCGCTGTCGCCCTCACCCCTCGACGGACCGGCCGGGGCGGCCGTCACCACGGCTCCGGAGCGCGGCCTGGCCGCCGGGCTGCTGGCCACCGGCTCACTCGGCATGCTTGCCGCCGCGTGGTGGACGTACCGGCTGCGCGACCCCGAGGGAGCGGCGGGCATCGAAGGCGAGCCGGATGTGCCAACGGCCGACCACGAGCCGGATGCGACCACCGCAATTCGGGAGGGCGGGCCCCGCTTGACCCTCGTCCCGCTGCCGCACGATCGGAGCTCCCCGTGAGCGTGGCGGCGTATACTCCCGCGCAATCATGCGAGCACGAGCGCGCGGCGAGCGCGGAGGGCCGACGCCACCGTGGCGGGGCTGACCCGGGCCGATACCCCGCACACCGGGACGCGCCAGTACCACATCGACCTCGAGCGGGGCGAGCTGGCCGAATACATCCTGCTCGTCGGCGATCCCGGACGCGTGGCCAAGGTGGCGGAGCGCTGGGACGCGGTCGAGGTCGAGCGCAGCAATCGAGAGATCACCACCGCCACCGGCTCGTACCGCGGCATGCGGCTCAGCTGCATGTCGACCGGCATGGGCACCGACAACGTCGAGATCGTCATGGCCGAGGTGATGGAGATCACCGACGCGCCGACCTTCGTCCGCATCGGTTCGTCGGGCGCCCTTCAGCCGGAGATCGGTCTGGGGGAGCTCATCATCTCCATCGGGGCGGTCCGGCTCGAGAACACGACCGACTTCTACGTCCACCCCGGCTTCCCCGCGATCGCCCATCGGGACGTGGTCTCGGCGCTCGAACGGGCTTGCCGAAAGCTGGGGCTGCGGTACCACGTCGGGCTGACCGCCACCGCCAGTGGGTTCTACGCTCCGCAGGGACGTGCGATGCGCACGCTCCCCGTTCGCTATCCTGAGCTCGCAGACGAGCTTCGCCGCCAGCGTGTGGCGAACCTCGAGATGGAATCGTCGGCACTGTTCGTGCTGGCGCATCTTGCAGGACTGCGGTCCGGCACCATCTGCGCGGCCTACGCGCAGCGGACGGACGGCACGTTCATCGAAGGCGCGGCGAAGGAGGCCGCGGAGGCACGCTGCATCGATGCCGGACTGGCCGGCATCCACCTGCTCTGGCAGGTTGACACCGGCGGCGACACGTCGGCGCGGCTCGACCCGTCGGCGGGGAGCTCACAACCATCGACCGGCGCGTAAGACGCCGGCCACCAAGGGAGGCACGAACCACCGATGGCAACCGAGGCCTACTGCGTCAAGTGCAAGGCAAAGCGCGAGATGCAGAATGAAGAGAAGATCACCATGAAGAACGGGAAGCCGGCGACGCAGGGGCAGTGCCCGGTCTGCGGCACCAAGATGTTCAAGATCGGCGGCTGATCCGCCCGTTCTGCTGAAACGCGACACCGCGGCGCGCCGGCGAGACCGGCGCGCCGTCGTCGTGCCCGGCGACGGACGGCCCTCGACGGGCCATTCGGACGGCGGCTACGGGCCATCTGCCAGCGGTTCGGCGGTCGCCGACCGCTAGAATGAGGTGTCGTGAAGAGCGACACCGAACGGCCGGTCCTCGCCGTCGACCTCGGCGGGACGCAGATACGTGCGGCCCTCGTCGACCCGGACCTGACGGTCCACCACCGGCGCGCAGTCCCGACGCACGACGAGGAAGGGGTGGACGCCGTCCTGGGGCGGATCGGCGACCTCGCCAGCGCCGTCCTCGAGGACGCCGCCGCATCCGGCCTGCCGGAGCCGATCGGGCTCGGCATCTCCTCCCCCGGACCATTGGACCCGTGGCGCGGGGTGGTGCTGATGGCCCCCAACCTGCGCGGCTGGACCGACGTGCCCGTCGTTGAACGCGTGGCTCCGCGGGTCGGTCTGCCGACCTTCCTCGAGCGCGACACCAACGTGGCCGTCATGGCCGAGTGGCGCCACGGCACGGCGAAGGGCACAAGGAACGCGATCTACATCACCATCTCGACCGGCATCGGCGGCGGCGTCATCACCGACGGCCGCCCGCTGGTCGGGCCGGACGGCACGGCCGGTGAGGTCGGCCACATCACGGTGGAGCTCGACGGACCGCGCTGCGGCTGCGGGGGGATCGGGCACGTGGAGGCCATCGCCTCTGGCACGGCCATCGCCCGCGACGGCGCGGCACTCCTGGCGGACGGTGCCGCGCCCGAGCTCGCGCGGCTGGCGGCCGGGGGCACCGAGGTGGACGCCGAGCTGGTGGCGCGCGCGGCGGACGCTGGAGACGAGGCGTGCCGCGCCGTCCTCGAGCGGGCGTGGATCGCCATCGGCGCCATGTGCGCCTCGCTCGTCAACGTCTTCGACCCGGAGGTCATCATCCTCGGCGGCAGCATCGCCCAGCACCGGCCGCGCATCTTCGAGGTCGCGCGCCAGGAGCTGGAGAAGCGCGCCTTCCCGATGCTCCTCGACCGGGTCCGCATTGAACCTGCCGCCTTCGGCGGCGACGTCTCATTGATCGGGCTGCTCCCGATCTTGCAGGAACGCATTGGCGACCCGGCCTACGCGGGCGGGACGCAGGGGCCGCGGACGGCGGCCACGCAGCAAGGAGTACTCCGCACGTGACCACTCGCATCGGCATCAACGGCTTCGGCCGCATCGGCCGGCAGTCCCTTCGCACCATCATGGAGCGGCACCCCGACGCCCTCGAGGTGGTGGCGGTCAACGACCTCGCGCCGGACGAGACGAACGCGCACCTGTTCAAGTACGACTCGACCTACGGCACGTTCGCGGGCGAGGTCCGTGCCGGCGACAACGAGATCATCATCGACGGCCGCAGCATCCGCTCGTTCAGCGAGAAGGATCCGGCGGCGCTGCCCTGGAAGGATCTCGGCGTCGACATCGTCATCGAGTCGACCGGCGTCTTCACAGATGCGACAAAGGCCAGGGCGCACATCGACGCCGGTGCCCGCAAGGTGATCATCTCGGCGCCGGCCAAGAACGAGGACGTCACCCTGGTGCTCGGCGTCAACGAGAACCTCTACGACTCCGAGAAGCACCACATCGTCAGCAACGCCAGCTGCACCACGAACGGGCTGGCCCTGCCGGCGAAGGTCGTGTTCGACTCGTTCGGCATCGAGCGCGGGCTGATGACGACCATCCACAGCTACACGAACGACCAGAACGTCCTGGATGTCTTCCACAAGGACCTGCGTCGCGCGCGGAGTGCCGGCCAGAACATCATCCCGACCACGACCGGCGCCGCGAAGGCGCTGGCGCTTGTCATCCCGGAGCTGAAGGGCAAGTTCGACGGCTTCTCCCTCCGCGTCCCGACGCCGACGGTGAGCGTCATCGACTTCGTGGCCCTGACCGAGAAGCCGGTCACGGCCGAGGAGGCCAACGCCGCCCTCAAGGCAGCCGCGGACGGACCGATGAAGGGTCTGCTGGGCTACACCGAGGAGAAGCTGGTCAGCATGGACTTCAAGGGCGACTCCCGCTCCAGCATCATCGACGCGGCCTCGACCATGGTCACCGGCGACCGGATGCTGAAGGTCATCGCCTGGTACGACAACGAGTGGGGCTACGCCGCGCGCGTGGCCGATCTGGCTGCCTTCATGGCCGAGCGGCTGTAGGGGGCCGGAATGGATGCGAAGACCGTACGGGACATCGACGTCACCGGGAAGCGCGTCTTCCTGCGCGCCGATCTGAACGTCCCGCTCGACGACGGGCGGATCACCGACGACACGCGGATCAAGGCCAGTCTGCCGACCATCGTCCACCTGCTGGAGCGGGGCGCATCGGTCATCCTGGCCAGCCATCTCGGCCGGCCGAAGGGCAAGGTGAACGACGCGTTGCGCCTCAAGCCGGTCGCCGATCGGCTGAGCCAGCTGCTCGGGCGGCCGGTGCGGATGACTGGCGACGCCCTGGGCCCGGGCGTCGCGGTGGCCGTGGACAAGATGCGCCCCGGCGACCTGATCCTTCTCGAGAACCTGCGGTTCCATGCCGAGGAAGAGGCGAACGATCCGGAGTTCGCGCAGGCGCTGGCCCAGGTGGCCGACGTGTACGTGAACGATGCCTTCGGGGCGGCGCACCGCGCGCACGCCTCGACCGAGGGGATCACTCATCACCTGCCGTCGGTCGCCGGGCTCCTCATGGAGCGCGAGGTTGACGCGCTCGCGACGCTCCTCGAGCGGCCGGCCAAGCCCTTCCACGCCGTCATCGGCGGGGCGAAGGTGTCGGGCAAGCTCGAGGTGCTCGAGGCGCTGCTGTCACGCTGCCAGGCCGTCCTGGTCGGCGGCGGCATGGCCAACACCTTTCTGGCGGCTAGGGGCATCGAGCTCGGCAAGAGCCTGGTGGAGGCCGATCAGCTCGAGAACGCAGAGCACATCCTGTCGGAGGCGCGCCGCAAGCGCGTGCGCTTCATGCTCCCGACCGATGCGGTCATCGCGCCGCAGATCCATCACCGCGCGAAGACCAGGACGGTGGCCATCGACGCGGTGCCCAAGGACCAGATGGTGGTCGACATCGGCCCGGAGACGCTCGCTGCCTACACCGAGCACCTCGCCAAGGCCAAGACGGTCTTCTGGAACGGACCGATGGGCGTGTTCGAGCACCCGCAGTTCGCGGAGGGCACGAACGCCATGGCTCGCTTCCTGGCCGCGCAGACCAACAGGGGTGTCATCACCGTGGTGGGCGGGGGCGACTCGGTCGCGGCGGTGGAGGGGTTGGGACTGGCCGATCGGATGACGCACGTCAGTACCGGCGGCGGCGCGTCGCTGGAGTTCCTCGAGGGCAAGACGCTGCCCGGCGTGGCCGCGTTGATGCGGAAGGATGCGGAGGTGCCGGCATGAACACGCTCATCGAGGACGTCATCGGCCGCGAGGTGCTCGACTCGCGCGGCAATCCGACCGTCGAGGTCGACGTCTTCCTGGAGGGCGGGGCGGTCGGGACGGCCATCGTCCCGTCCGGAGCCTCGACCGGGGCTCATGAGGCCGTCGAGCTGCGAGACGGCGACGCGGAGCGTTACGGCGGCAAGGGCGTGCTGACGGCGGTGAACAACGTGAACGAGACGCTCCGCCCGGAGCTGCTCGGGATCGATGCCGTCGACCAGGTCAGCGTCGACCGGCTGCTCATCAGCCTGGACGGGACTCCGAACAAGGGAAAGCTCGGCGCCAACGCGCTGCTCGGCGTCAGCCTGGCCGTGGCCCACGCGGCGGCCGAGGCCGTCGGGCTCCCGCTCTACCGCTACCTGGGCGGGGCCGGGGCGCGCACGCTGCCGGTACCGCTGGTGAACATCCTCAACGGGGGCAAGCACGCCATCGACAGCACCGACTTCCAGGAGTTCATGATCGCCCCGTTGGGCGCGCCGACCTTCCGCGAGGCGCTTCGCTGGGCCGCCGAGACGTTCCACGCGCTGGCGAAGATCCTCCACGACTCCGGGTTCGCCACGACCGTCGGTGACGAGGGTGGCTACGCGCCGAGCCTCGGCAGCAACGAGGACGCCATCGCGGCGGTCACGAACGCCATCGAGCGGGCCGGCTACACCCCCGGCGAACAGATCGCCATCGCCCTCGATCCGGCCACGACCGAGCTGTACACCGACGGCCGGTACACGCTGGCACGCGAGGACCGGTCGCTCACGAGCGCCGAGCTGGTCGACTTCTGGGCCGAATGGGTGGATCGATACCCGATCGTCAGCCTGGAGGATGGCCTTGGGGAGGACGACTGGGCGGGCTGGACGGCCCTGACCGAACGGCTGGGGGAGCGGATCCAGATCGTCGGCGACGACCTGCTCGTCACGAACACGGAGCGCCTGGCGCGCGGGATCCGTGAGCGGGCGGCGAACAGCATCCTGGTCAAGCTGAACCAGATCGGGACGCTGACCGAGACGATCGAGGCGGTCGAGATGGCCCACCGTGCCGGTTGGACTGCGGTGATCAGCCACCGCTCGGGCGAGACGGAGGACACGACCATCGCCGACCTGGTGGTGGCGCTGAACACCGGGCAGATCAAGACCGGATCGATCAGCCGGTCCGAGCGCATCGCCAAGTACAACCGGCTCCTGCGCATCGAGGAGGAGCTCGGCGACGCCGCTGAGTACGCCGGGCGCGCCGCCTTCGCCGCCAACCGGCGTTAAGGGAGACAGACGACGAACGACCCCGGGTCCGAAGACCCGGGGTCGTTCTGTTCGTGCGTCGGGTGGCCCGTCAGTCCTCGGGCGCGTCGGCCTCGTCGGCCTTGGCACGCCGCCTGGCGGCCGCCGACTCCCGGCTGGCCCGGGTGACGGCGACCTTGGCCTTGCCGGCGGCCGTGCGCGGTCGGTCGGCCGCGCGACCCGCGGCGGCCTTCGAGGCCTTGGCGGCCTGGACCTTCTTGCGCTGGGCCGTCTTGCTGGCGGTGGTGCGCTTCTTCGGTGCCGCCGCGGTCTCGGTCACGTCGAGCAGGTGCGCCGCGTTGACCTTCGCCATCAGGCGGCTCTTGCGGCGCGCCGCGTTGTTCGGATGGATGATGCCCTTCTCGGCGGCCTTGTCGAGCGCGCTGATGGCGGCCTTGACCGCCTCCGGCCCGTCGCCATCGGCGCGGCCGAGGGCAATGTCGGAGGCGTGCAGGACGAGCGTCTTCGCCTCGCTCTGGGTGCGGCGGTTGATCGCCCGCCGGCGGAGCGAATGGCGAACGCGCTTGAGGGCGGAGGGGGTGCGCGCGCCCTTCCAGGTGCGGGCCGTTCTTGCCACGTGGAGTCCTCAGCTGGGTGTCATCGGCACAGGAAAGCAACGCTCGGTGAGAGCGTGCGGAGCCGAGAGTATAGCAGCGCCCCGCCGATTCGACCACTCGACAGATGGACCGTCACCGGCGACAATCGGCGCCGAACGCATCGGCGTCTGCGCCCTGCCGCCGAGCGTGCCATCAGGGGAGACAACCGAGCCGGGACCCTCCGACGCGCCGGGATGCAACCAAACCTGGCTCCCGCGCGTCCCCGGGACACGACATGACCACCATCACCATGCCGCGGCGCCTCATGCGCCCCATCAGCACGCGCCCGGCCCGCCGCGGCGTGCTCATCGGCTTCTTCGCCACGCTCCTGGCCGGAGCGATCCTCCTCGTCGGCCTGTCGGTCGGCGTCATGCTGGCGGCCCGGGGTACCGTGCTGGCCGGCGTGACGACCGGCGGCGTGTCGCTGACGGGGCTCGACCGCGGTGAGGCGATCGACCGGCTCAGCGCACGGCTGCCCTCGCTGTCGGACGGAGCCGCCACCATCACCGCCGGACAGGTCAGCCAGGAGGTCTCGTTCGCCGATCTCGGCCGGCGCCACGACCTGGACGCCATGGTCGATCGGGCGCTGGCCGTGGGCCGCAGCGGCAACCCGCTGGCGGACGGGCTGGCGCACCTTCGCGCCTTCGTGCATCCGACCAGTCTGCCGGTGGTCGTGCACCCGTACGACGAGGGAGCGATGAAGCGCATCGCCGCCGAGGTCGCGGCCGCCGTCTCCACCGAGCCCGTGGATGCGGTGGTGACCTCCGAGGGCACCACCTTCTCGGCGAGTGTCTCGCGGCCCGGCAAGGTGGTCGAGGCCGTTGCCGTCGCGGATGCGCTGGCCGCGGCGTCCGCGAGCACGAGCCCGGGCGACGTCAGGATCCACCTGGAGCCGGAGACGGTCGCACCGGCGGTGACCACCGGTGCGGCGCGCGAGCTCGCCGCCACGGCCAACGCCATCGCCGCACCCCTGGAGCTCGCCATTCCCGGCGCGGCCGAGGGCGAGGAGCCGATCGAGATCGGCTCGGAGACGATTGCCTCGTGGATCAGCTTCGGCGCCACGGACGACGCGCCGTACGGGCTGGTGCTCGACGAGGCGGCCGCCGCGAGCGCCGTCGAGGCGCTGGCCGAGACGGTCGACCAGGCTCCGGTGAACGCACGCATCGCCGTGGCCTCCGGCGGCGGCCTGGGCGGCGTCATCGCCGGCCAGGATGGCCGCGTCCTCAACGTGACCGAGACGGTCGAGGGGCTGGTGACCACGCTGGCGGAGCGGGGAGCCGGCGAGGCCATCGCCTCGATGCCGCTGGTCGTCGACGTGACCGAGCCGGCGATCAGCACCGCGCAGGCCGAGGCAGTTCTGCCGAAGATGCAGATGATCTCGTCGTGGACGACCTACTACGTTCCCGGTGAGGGCAACGCGTGGGGCAACAACATCAACATCCCGGCGCGGGACATCGACGGCAAGAACCTGGCGCCCGGCGAGTGGTTCAGCTTCTGGGACAGCGTCGGACCGATCACCGAGGAACGAGGTTTCGGCTACGGCGGCGCGATCATCAACGGTCGCAGCACGCAGGGCGTGGCCATCGGCGGTGGCATCTGCTCGACGTCGACCACGATCTTCAACGCCGCGCTGCGGGCGGGCCTCGAGATGGGCGAGCGGCGCAACCACTATTACTACATCGACCGCTACCCGGACGGGCTGGATGCCACCGTCTCGATCTTCGACAACTGGGTCACCGACATGACGTTCCGCAACGACACGGACAACCCGATCGTCATCCGCGGCTTCGGTGGCAACGGTTTCGTGACCTTCCAGGTCTGGAGCGTGCCGCTCGACCGCCGCGTCGTGATCACCGACCCGGTGACCAGCAACCATCGCGCGGCCGTCGACACCACGGTGGTCGACGCCAGCCTGGCCCCCGGCACATCGAAGCGGATCGAATACCCGCATGATGGCCATGACGTGTCGCGCACGCGGTTCGTGTACGACGCGGCCGGCAACCTGATCCACCGCAACGACTACTTCAGCGCCTACAAGACGGTGAACGGCATCGTCCACGTAGGGCCGTCGCCGGCGGCGGAGGAGACGGCCGCCGCAGCTGATGACGGCGGCGCAACCGCTGGCGACGGCGTCGTGCCGCCGGAGGGCTAGGCCAGCTGCCGTCCGCCGGAGGGTGGCATGACGTCGCCAGGGCGGCTCAGGTCGAGGCGGGCGCGGTTCGCTAGACTTCGCCCCCGTGATTCCCCCGGAGCGCATCCGCAACTTCAGCATCGTCGCGCACATCGACCATGGCAAGTCGACGCTCGCCGATCGGCTGCTGGAGGAGACGCACACCATCGACAAGCGGCTCATGCAGTCGCAGGTGCTCGACTCGATGGACCTCGAGCGCGAGAAGGGGATCACCATCAAGGCGCGTGCGGTCCGCGTCCACTACGACGCCCGTGACGGCCAGACGTATGCGTTGAACCTCATCGACACGCCCGGTCACGTCGACTTCACCTACGAGGTGAGTCGGTCGCTCCAGGCGTGCGAAGGCGCCATCCTGGTCATCGACGCGACCCAGGGCATCGAGGCCCAGACGCTCGCCAACGTCCACCTGGCCATGGCCCACGACCTGGTCATCATCCCGGTGATCAACAAGATCGATCTGCCCTCGGCCGATCCCGAGATGGTCATGGACGAGCTGGAGGAGACGCTCGCGATCCCGCGCGAGGAGGTGGTCCTGGCCAGCGCGAAGGAGGGGATCGGCATCCCCGAGGTCCTCGAGGCCATCGTCGAGCGCGTCCCGGCGCCGGGTGGGAACTCGTCAACCCCGCTGCAGGCGCTCGTCTTCGACAGCCATTACGACCCGTACAAGGGCGTCGTCGCCTATGTTCGCCTGGCTGCGGGCACTCTTCACGATCACGACCGGATCCGGTTCATGGCCACCGGCGCCGAATCGGAGATCCTGGAGCTGGGCTACTTCCGGCCGCAGCCGGTGCCCACGACCCGGCTGGTGGCCGGCGAGGTCGGCTACGTGGCCACGGGACTGAAGAACATCCGCGAGGCCCAGGTGGGCGACACCCTGACCACTGCGGCGGGAGGGGCTGCGGCCCCGCTGCCCGGCTACCAGGAGCCGCTGCCGCTCGTCTTCGCCGGTATCTATCCGCTGCGCGGCGACGACTATCCCGAGCTTCGCGACGCGCTCGACAAGCTCCACCTCAACGACGCCGGCTTCGTGTACGAGCCGGAGTCCTCCGTCGCCCTCGGATTCGGCTTCCGCTGCGGCTTCCTGGGGCTGCTCCACATGGAGATCACCCAGGAGCGGCTCGAGCGCGAGTTCGACCTGGACCTCATCGCCTCGGCTCCATCGGTCGAATACCGGGTCACGCTCCAGCACCGCGAGGAGGAGCTGGTCATCGACAATCCGGCACAGATGCCACCGGTCGGCGAGATCGAGCAGATCAGCGAGCCCTGGGTGGCGGCGCAGGTCATCACCCCGACCGAGTACATCGGTCCCCTCATGGAGCTCGCCACCGGGCGGCGCGGCGAGTTCCAGAACATGGAGTACCTCGATCCCAAGCGGGTGAACCTCCACTTCGAGATGCCGCTCGGCGAGCTGATCATCGACTTCTACGACCAGCTCAAGAGCCGATCCAGTGGCTATGCCAGCCTCGACTACCAGTACATCGGCTACCGCCCGGGCGACCTCGTCAAGCTCGACGTGCTCGTCAACGGCGAGCCGGTGGATGCGCTCAGCCTCATCGTGCATCGGTCGAACGCCTACCGGCAGGGCAAGGCGCTGGTGGACAAGCTCAAGGAGCTCATCCCGCGCCAGATGTTCGAAGTGCCGGTCCAGGCCGCGATCGGCTCGCATATCATCAGCCGCGAAACGATCCGAGCCATGCGCAAGAACGTCCTCGCCAAGTGCTACGGCGGGGACGTGACGCGCAAGCGCAAGCTCCTCGAGAAGCAGAAGGAAGGGAAGCAGCGGATGAAGCGGATCGGCTCGGTCGAGATTCCCCAGGAGGCGTTCCTCGCCGTCCTGCGCATGAACGAGAGCGCGGGCTGACGCGGGCCTGATGGACTTCTTCGACTCCCTCCGTCTGGCCATCGCCCTGGGGCTGACGCTCTTCCTGGTGCTGCTCCGCTTCGACTCGGAGCGGATCATGCGGTCGGACTACTTCCGCTACCGCACGCCGTGGATGGGGCCGGTCAGCTACTACGTCCTCGTCATCGGCTTCGCCATCGGCATCGCCATCATCCTGCCCTCGGGCCGCGACCAGCTCTTCCTGACCGGCGGCGACGGCGAATCGCTGCTGCCGGTGATGCTGCTCTTCGTGGCGGTGGCGCTCCTCAACGGCGTGGCGCTCGCCTTCCTGCGCTACGGGAGCGTCCTGCCATTGCCGATGGAGCTCCTGCCGTCCCGGCTCGTCGGCGCGGCGGCGAACGCGGTGAGCGAGGAGCTCGCCTTCCGCTCCATCGTGCTCGGCATGCTCCTGTTCGCCGGCATTCCGGCAGGCTGGGCGATCGCGGCCCAGGCGCTCGTCTATGGCCTCGCCCACCGGCGCCTGTGGCGCGACCGTGACTGGTACTTCATCGCCGGCTCCGTCCTCCTGGGCTGGGCCGCCGGGGTGGCCACGGTCGAGACCGGCTCGGTGATCCCGGCCATCGTCGGGCACTTCGCGGTGACGATGGGGCTGTTCGCCTTCGCCGGAGGGCGCCTGCGGCAGCGACCGATCTAGGCGCCGATGCGGGCGTGGGCGGGCTCCGGCCGGCCTGCCCGACGGAGCGGGCCGGACCGCCTGCGCTGCCCAACCCGGATGCGCATCGGCTCCTGAACGGCCGATGCCGACCGGCTCACCCGGGTTCGGTGCGTCGGACAGCCGGCCGCGGGGACCGGTGTCGCCCACCAACGACCCCTCGGATCCTCGCCTGCCGAGCGCGGCCGCAGCCCTTCCTGCCGCCGCCGCCGGCCGATAGAACGGCGCCGGCTGTCGCGGCGCCCGCCCTGCGCCGGGCGCTGCCGATCCAATTCGTCTGGCCGGCACGACGGAGTCCGCTGGCTCGCCCGGTTCGCCCATCGGATCGGCGTCCGCAGGAACGGCGCCGCTGCGAGCGTGCGGAGGTCACTCCGGGCGGCCTGCCGGACGGGTTGGCGGCAGCCGTGACGGTCCTAGACTGATGTCATGGAGCGCCTGGTCCCGGACCACCTCTACGTCCACGTGCCGTTCTGCCGGCTGGTGTGCGCCTACTGCGACTTCGTGACGGTCGGCGGGCGAGGCCAGGACATCCCGCGCTACGTCGCCGGGCTGGTGGCCGAGATGGCTGCACGTCCGGCTGGCGGCGAGCTGCGCACCGTGTACTTCGGCGGCGGGACGCCGTCCCTGCTCCGTGCCGAGCAGGTGGCCACCGTGGTGGACGCTGCGCTCAGCCACTGGCCGGCGGCGAGCCTGGACGAGGTGACGCTGGAGGCGAACCCGAGCGACCGGGAGCGACCTGACTGGGCCGGGCTGCGGTCGGCGGGCGTCGACCGCATCAGCCTCGGCGTCCAATCGCTGCGCGACCCCGAGCTGCGCGGGCTGGCACGGGGCCACACCGCTCGGGAGTCCCGGGACGCCTACGCGGCGGCGCGGGCGGCCGGCTTCGAGAACGTCAGCATCGACCTCATCTACGCCATCCCCGGCCAGTCGCTGGCAGATTGGCGCGCCGGGCTGGCGGAAGCCGTGGCGCTCGAGCCCGATCACCTGAGCCTGTACGCCCTCCAGCTGGCCCTGGCCCCCGACGAGTGGGCCGCGCCGCCTCGTCCCGGAGCCCTGCGCTGGCGCGCCAGGGTGGCCGCCGAGCAGGACGACGAGCTGGCCGCCGAGCAGTACCGGGTGGCGGAGGCGGTTCTCGGCGAGGCCGGATACCAGCACTACGAGCTCAGCTCGTGGGCTCGCCCCGGTGCCCAGGCACGCCACAACGCCGCCTACTGGGCGCGGCATCCCTACGTCGGCATCGGTGCGGGGGCTCACTCGTACGATGGGGCCGCCCAGCGGTCGTGGAACGCGCGAGACCTCGACGCGTACCTGCTGGCGGTGGAGGCCGGTCATCCCCCGACCGAGGGAGCGGAGACGCTCGACGAGGCGACGCTCGCATTCGAGGCGATCGCCCTCGGCCTGCGCCGCGTGGCGGGACTGAGCCGCGCGGCCTTCGCCGCGGAGTTCGGCTCGGATCCGGTGGAGCGGTACGCCGCAGCGGTGGAGGGCACCGTCCGCAACGGCCTGCTGGAGGTGGACGCAGAGGCCATGCGCCTGTCGCCGGCCGGTCGCCTGCTCGCCAGTGAGGTGCTGGTGGCCTTCGCTCCGCTGCCCGTTCGCGACGGCGAGACGGTGGGAGTGGGCTGAGGCTCCGGGGGACGGATCACGCGTCCTCCACCCCCGCTCGCCGCGTTGACACCGCCCTTGGCGCGGCGGTACCATGCCCGCCGAGAGCCAGTTAGCACTCTCATCCCGAGAGTGCCAGCGGATTCGCAGGAGGACCAGGGTGACGGAGCAGCGCGACGCGCCGCGACGTGCGACAGCAGCGGCACGACCCGCGTTCGATCTGACCGAACGCCAGCGGTCAGTGCTGCGTGCCGTGGTGGAGGACTACGTCACCACCGCCGTCCCGGTCGGCTCGAAGGCGCTCGTCGAGCGATATCGGCTGGGGGTCTCGCCGGCGACCGTGCGGAGCGCCATGGCTGAGCTCGAGGCCCTCGGGCTGCTCAGCCATCCGCACACCAGCGCGGGTCGCGTTCCGTCGGACCTCGGCTATCGGTTCTACGTCGAGTCCCTGATGCGCGAGGCGGACCTCGACCAGGTCGACCAGCTCACGATTCGCCACCAGTTCAGCCAGGTGCAGCTGACGAGCAACGAGTGGCTGCGGTTGGCGGCCTCGATCCTGGCCGGCAGCACGCGCTCGGCCGCGGTCGTCACACCGGCGAGGTCGCGACGCGCCCGATTCGAGCACGCACAGCTGGTCGCGCTGGGTGACGGGACGCGGCTGCTGGTCCTGGTGCTGACCGACGGCAACGTCGAGCAGCGCCGGCTGGACCGCGCCGCCATCGAGCGGCAGTACCCGGACGTCTCGCTCGACCAGGCGGCGCTCGACGCGGCGGCGATGGTGCTGAACGCCGAGCTGGCAGGACTGTCCGCACCGCAGGTTCGACGCCGCGCCCCGAGGCTGCCGCCGCTGGCATCGGCCGTGGCGGGCACCGTGGCGGCGATGCTGGAGGAGGCGGACTCGGTCATCGTGGAGGACGTCTTCACCGATGGCATCGTCCATGTCCTCGAGCAGCCGGAGTTCGCGGAGGGCTCGAAGCTGCGGCCCATCCTGGAGGTCATCCAGCGCACCGACTTCCTCGAGCAGCTGGTCCCGGTGCTGACCCGGGGCCGCGGAGTCCACGTGATCATCGGCCACGAGAACAGCAACGACGCGATGCACGAGGTGAGCCTCGTC
>DATAKU010000035.1:0-3588 GCA_036261425.1 Candidatus Limnocylindria bacterium
GAGGCTGGGCCGCGGCCCGTGTCCTGCTAGGGTCCGGGCATCATGACGAACGACATCAAGCTCGGCGTCCTGGCCTGGAACCAGTACACCGATTGGGCGTCGCTCCGCGACGCCGGGATCCGGGCCGATGAGCTCGGCTACCACTCCCTCTGGACCTGGGACCACCTGTACCCGATCGTCGGGTCACACGAGGGACCAATCTTCGAGGGCTGGCTCACCCTGGCGGCATGGGCCGAGCGCACGGAGCGGGTGCGGATCGGCCTCATGGTCGGGGCGAACACGTTCCGGAACCCGGCGCTGGTGGCGAAGATGGCGACCACGCTCGACCACATCAGCGGCGGGCGCGCGGTCCTGGGCATCGGCGGCGCATGGTTCGAGACCGAGCACCGCGCCTACGGCCTGGAGTTCGGTGGCTCGCCGGGGGAGCGGCTGCGGTGGCTGGAGGAGGCCGCGATCATCATGCGCGGCATGCTCCACGGGGAGCGGCCGTCGGGGGATCGGTTCTACGACACCCACGAGGTCCGCAACGATCCGCCGCCGGTCCAGGAGCACCTGCCGCTCCTGATCGGTGGAGGCGGGGAGCGCAAGACGCTGCGGATCGTGGCCCGCTATGCCGATGCCTGCAACGTGGGCGGCGGCTTCGAGAACGTGAAGCGCAAGGACGAGATCCTTCGCCGCCATTGCGAGGAGGTCGGGCGCGACGAAGCGGAGATCGAGCGCACGACCGGCGTCGGCATCTGCGTCCTCCGGGACGACCCGGACGAGGCCCGACGCGTGGCCGACGCGATCTTCGAGGGCAACGGGCGCGCCGATCCCTGGAAGAACCAGCTGGTCGGGACGCCGGAGCAGGTCGTCGAGATGCTGCGGCCGTACCTGGGGATCGGCTTCCGGCACATGATCGTCGGGTTCCCGTCGCCGTACGACGCCGAGTCGATGGAGCGGCTGATCCACGAGGTGAAGCCGGAGCTGGAGCGCGGCTGAGGCCATCCCGGGCGGCTGGATGTGGCGCCCAGTTGAAACCGTACCCGCTGCCGGAGCAGGTTGCGAGTCGATGGGCGCCGAGCCGAAATCTGCCTCGCGGGCGAGGCATTAGGAGCGGCGGTGCCGGTGCGCCCGCCGCCCGTGAGCGTGAACGCTCGGTCGATGACGCCGCAGGAGTCGCTGATGCTCCGCAGGCGGAGCAGAGTTCGAGTCGCAACCGGCGGCCGGCGCCGCGGGGCGCTACGCTCGGCGGATGACGACGCACGTCGTGATCCTGGCCGGCGGGACCGGCGGCACGAAGCTGGCCCACGGCTTCGCCATGCTGGCGCCAGGGGTCCGCACCACCGTCGTCGCGAACGTCGGCGACGACACGGAGCTCCACGGCCTGCACGTCAGCCCGGACATCGACGCGCTGCTGTACACGCTCGGCGGCCTGCTGGATACGGAACGAGGATGGGGCGTCCGTGACGACACGCACACGGCGCTGCGCATGCTCGAGCGGTACGGCGCCGAGACGTGGTTCACCCTGGGCGACGCGGACATGGCCACGCACGTGGAGCGCACCCGTCGCCTGCGCGAGGGCCAGTCCCTGACCGATGCGGTCGCCACGATGGCCTCGGCCCTCGGCATCACTGCACGCATCCTCCCCGCCACCGACGACCGATACCGCACGCGGATCGTCACCGATGCCGCCGAGCTGGACTTCCAGGAGTACTTCGTCCTGCTCCGCCAGGAGCCCGAGGTGCGAAGCGTTCGGTTCGACGGAGCGGGCACCGCGCGGCCCACCGAGGCCGTGCTGGACGCGCTGGCGACCGCGGACGTGGTGGTCATCGGCCCGTCGAACCCGATCGTCAGCATCGGTCCGGTCCTCGCGCTGGACGGCATGCGAGACAGCGTCCGTGCCGCCGCCGGCCCGGTGGTGGCGGTGAGCCCGATCATCGGCGGCCAGGCGCTGAAGGGTCCGGCTGACCGCATGCTCACCAGTCTCGGGCACGAGTCCTCGGCGGTGGGCGTGGCGCGGCTGTACGCCGGCCTGGCGGATCGGTTCGTGCTGGACCAGGCCGACGCCGACCTGGCGCCGCAGGTGGAGGCGCTCGGCATGCCCGCCGACGTGCTGCCGACCGTGATGCGGACCGATGCCGACCGG
Source organism: Candidatus Limnocylindria bacterium (assembly GCA_036261425.1). Taxonomy (GTDB): domain Bacteria; phylum Chloroflexota; class Limnocylindria; order QHBO01; family QHBO01; genus JACDBZ01. Next base: position 2,129 of record DATAKU010000035.1, read on the forward strand.
CGCTCCCTGGCCGCGGCGATCCTGGAGCGGTGCGTCGCGGGCCGCTGATGCGTATCCTCAACGGGTGCCAGCCAGCACCCGGATCATCGTCCCGCACCGCGGCCTCGAGGCGGCCAAGACCCGACTCGCCGGGTCGCTGACGCCGGAGGAACGGATCGCCCTGGCCCGCCAGCTGTTGGTGCGCGTGCTCACCGTCGTGCGCCAGGTCTGCGCCGACGTCGTGGTCATCACCCCCTCGCGCGCCCTCAGCGAGGTCGTCGATCCGACCGGCGCCACGCTCGTCGTCCAGCGCGGGATGGGCCTGAACGAGGGGCTGGAGCAGGCGCGCTTCGACGCGCTCTACGACGACATCGAGACCCTCGCCGTGCTGCACGGCGACCTTCCGAACCTGCACCCGGCCGACGTGGAGGACTTCATCGGCTCGCTGCCGAAGGACGGGCCCGGCGTGGCCATCGCGCCGGACCGGGCCGGGACGGGCACGAACGGCCTGGTGCTGCGCCCCCCCGGCGTCATCCCGTTCCGCTTCGGCCCGGGAAGCTTCGCCAAGCACCTCGCCGAGGTGGAACGCGCGCGCGTCCCGCTGGTGGCGTTCAGCCGCGCCGGCCTGGCCTTCGACCTGGACACGCCCCAGGATCTCGCTCGCTGGCTGGAGCTCGGGGACGCAGCGTGACGGCGCGGCTCGAGATCATCGCCCTCGACGGCATCGGCGAGGTCACCGCCGGCGACGACGTCGGGGCGCTCATCGCGGACGCGCTCGGACTGGCGGGCCTGGCCCTGGCCGATGACGACGTCCTGGTGGTCACCCAGAAGATCGTGTCCAAGGCCGAGGGCCGCGTGGTGGACCTGGCCACCGTGGAGCCGTCCGACCTCGCGCGGCGCTGGGCCGACCGATGGGGGAAGGACTCCCGCCAGGTGGAGGTCGTCCTGCGCGAGTCGGCGGAGATCGTGCGGATGGGTCCCGGCGGACTGATCATCAGCCGCACGCGACACGGGCTGGTCTGCGCCAACGCCGGGGTCGACGTGTCGAACGTGGGTGGCGGCGAGGCGGCGTCGCTCTTGCCCGAGGACCCGGACGCATCGGCCCGGCGGATCCGGGAAGCGGTGCGCGGGCGGACCGGCGTGGCCCCTGCGGTGCTGATCAGCGACTCCTTCGGGCGGCCGTGGCGGAACGGGATCGTCAACGTGGCCATCGGCGCGGCCGGCCTCGAGCCGCTGCTGGACCTGCGAGGCACGCCCGACGCGGCGGGCCGGCCGATGCAGTCGACCGTGATCGCCGTCGCCGACGAGCTCGCATCAGCAGCCGATCTGGCAGGCGGCAAGGTCGAGCAGCGGCCCGTGGTGCTGGTGCGCGGCTACGCCTGGCGGCCGTCGGAGGCGGGAGCGTCGGTGCTGGTCATGGAGCGCGAGCGCGACCTCTTCCCCTGAGTCGGCGCGCAACCTACAGTGCTGAGGGAAGCCCG
>DATAKU010000139.1:0-17263 GCA_036261425.1 Candidatus Limnocylindria bacterium
GGGGAGCTGCGCGCCCAGACGAAGTACGACTACCAGATCAGCGAGACCGCGGCCGGCAACCCGGCCTTCGCGCCGCTCGAGCCGACCGGGGGCTACGGCGCCTTCGGCCGCGGCGGGCGCGGAGGCGGGACCGGTGGCCGCTACGAGCGTGGCCTGCGCCCGCTTCCCGGTGGCGGCGGTGGCGGCGGTGGCGGCGACGGTGGCGCCCGCGGTGGCGCGTTCGGCGGCGAGTCGCGGCAGCAGCGAACACTGCCGGGCGAGCGGCTGTCGGGCGAGCGGCTGTCGGGCGGTCCCGGGTCCGGACCGGGCGCCGGCGCTCCCCCCTCGACCCGAGACCGAGAGCGGGAGGCGCGCCGCGAACTCGACCGCGCCCTGGCCGAGATGCAGGACGAGGCCTCGCTGGATCGACCCATCGGCGCGCAGCGCCCGCCGTCGACCCGCGCGCAGAACGCCAGGGCAATGAGCGTCTTCCCGTTCGGCGTCAGCCGCAAGCGCCTCGAGCAGGCGGTGCGCGAGCTGGCCGTGCCGGTCACCGTGGCGCGCGACCTCGAGGAGGCCGATGCGGTCGTCACGCTGCGCAACTACTACAAGCGCAAGCCGGCCGCCCTGCGCGACGCGGAGTCGAACGGCGTGCCGATCTTCGTGCTGAAGACGAACACGCTGCTCCAGATGGAGAACATGCTCGCCTCGCTCTTCGACCTGGAGGCCGATCCGCAGGAGGCTGCCCTGCGCGAGACGGCCGAGGCCATCGGCCTGGTCCAGGCGTCCGGCCGGCCCATGGAGCTGGCGCCGCAGAACGCATACGTCCGCCGCCTCCAGCACCAGATGGCGGAGCGCAACGCGCTCATGTCCCGCTCCCGGGGCTCCGAGCCCAACCGGCGGGTGGAGCTCATCCCCGAGGAGAAGGGCAACTGGCGATGAGCGGCCGCGGAGCGAGGATCGCCCTGGTCATCGTGCTGGGGTTGGTGATGGTCGCCCTCGTGGCGACCAGCGTCCTGCCGCCGGCGTGACCGACCCGTCGACCAGCGACTCGGTGCGGGGGCGCGGGCGCTTCGTCACCGTCGAGGGACCGGACGGATCGGGGAAGACCACCGCCGCGCGGCACCTGGCCGACTGGCTGCGCGCTCGCGGCCTCGAGGTCGTCCTGACCCACGAGCCGGGCGGGACGCCGCTCGGCGAGGAGGTGCGCCGCCTCCTCCTCCACCTGCGCGACGTGTCCGACACCCTGGACCCGCGCGCCGATGCCCTGCTCTTCGCCGCCGCCCGCGCGCAGCACACCGCGCAGCTCATTCTGCCGGCCCTCGAGCGTGGCGCATGGGTGGTGTGCGCCCGCTACGCCGATTCGTCGCTCGCCTACCAGGGCGCCGGCTACGGCAACGACCTGGCCGAGCTGCGCCGCCTGCAGGCCTTCGCCACCTACGACACGAGGCCCGACCTCACCATCCTGATCGACGTGCCGGTGGAGGTCGGACTTGAGCGGACGCGGCGCCGCCGCGAGTGGAACCGGTTCGAGGATACCGAGGAGGTCGCCTTCTTCGAGCAGGTGCGCGCCGGCTACCTGCGTCTGGCGCGCGAAGAGCCGGACCGGATCCGAATGGTGGATGGCTCCGGGACCGTCGAGGAGGCCGACGCGGCCATCCGGCAGCTGGTGGAGCCGCTCCTGACCTGAGCGCTCCACGGGCGGCCGGCGCCTGCTGCTCTCAGGCGTTATGTCAGTACCGACATATTCGCTGACGGCAGCGGTGGGGCGCGTGAAGAGGACGGCTGCCGCTACGGCTCAGGCGAGGCGAGCGGCGGATCGATCTCGGCCACCCGCTCGAAGACCAGTCCGTTGCCGCTCGTGGTCATGTCGAGCGCCTGGATGAGCTCCGAGCTGCTCTGGGCCGCCAGGATCACGATCTCCTGGTCGATCTCGCCGGGGCCCGCCTCGACCGGCAGGTGGAATCGGAGCGCGTAGCCGACGGCCGGTCCGTCCGGGTCGTCCTCGTCCGCCACCCTCGTCACGGTGGCCTGGATCTCCAGGAGGTCCCCGACCCGGCCCTCGCATGCCTCCGGGTTCCCCGTATCCGAGACCGGGCTCGTCCACGCGAACACGGTCGCTCTTCCCTCCGCTCCGGCCGCGACCGGGTACGCCTGCGGCCCGAGCTCCAACCCGAGGCAGCTGCTCGCGACGCCGAGCCGACCCCGCAGCTCGTAGAGGCCGAGGGGCGGCATCCCGGGTTCCGCGCTCGAGGCGGCCGGGGCCGATGGACCGACCGATGGCGTCGTCGCCGCCACGTCGCCGGAAGGCGCGGGAACGAACGGCGCGGCCAGCATGACGATCAGGATCCCCGCCGATGCGAGGACGCCCAGCGCCACCAGACCCTCGACGACGCGGCCGGCCATCGCCGGTCAGCATAGGCCGGCGCCGCAATCCGCACGTCCCCCGCTCGAGGCCACGATCCGGCGAACGCCCCCGCGGAGTGCGTGGCGGGTGGCCCTCGGCCGCTCCCCTGCGCCATACTGTCGCCCAGGTTCTCGCCGTGCCCCGCCGAACGAAGGAGCCCGCTCGGATGAAGCTCGTCACCGCCATCGTCCACAACGAGGACGCCGCGACCCTCGTCGATGCGCTGCTCGAGAAGGAGTACCGCGCGACGCGGGTCAACTCGTCCGGCGGATTCCTCAAGCAGGGGAACGCCACGATCCTGGTCGGCGTGGACGACGACCAGGTGGATGCAGTCCTCGAGATCATCAGCGCCAACTGCCACTCCCGGAAGCAGTTCGTGAACCCGATGCCGCCGATCATGGAGCCGGGCGAGTTCTACATGCCGTACCCGGTCGAGGTGGAGGTCGGCGGCGCGACGGTCTTCGTCCTCCCCGTCGAGCGCTTCGAGCGCCTCTAACCGCGGCGTCGTGAGCGGCGCAGTCCCCGCCCTCCCGCGCTGGTTGACCGATCTCGAAGCCGGCGCGCCCGATGTCGTCGCCGCCTGGCGCGCCCTCGACGATACGCCGCGCGGCCTGGTGCGAATGCGCCGCGAGCTGCGCGACCGCGTCCGTACCGGAGACGCGCCGCGACTGGTCGCCCAGGCCGAGGCGGTGGCCGACGCCCTCGCGGCGACGCTCCGCGATCTGCCCGAGGCGCTCCTGCGCGCGCCCGGCGGAGAGGAGGACTGGAACGTTGCCCAGGCCTTTGCGCACACCACGGCCGCGCGCCGCTTCCTGGCCAGCTGGGCCGCGCTCGACGCCGGGAGGGAGGCACCGGAGGGTGACGCCCCGTCGGTGACACCCTCCGTTCCCGGGCCCCCCGATGCGACGCGGGACCAGCTGCTCACCTTCCTGGAGAAGTCGCGTCGGGGCATCGCCGAGGCGGCCGATCGGATCCGCGGCCACGAGACGCAGCCGTGCGCGCTGGACCACCCGCTCGTCGGGCGGCTGCGCTGCGGGGACTGGCTCGTCTTCGTGGGCGTCCACGACCTCATGCACCTGGAGCAGATCCATCGCCTCCGCGCCGGTGGCTGAGCGTCCAGCGCCGCTGGTCCTGGTCGCGACGCCGCAGGACGGGCAGCCGTTCGGCTCCCACGCCGCCGTGGCAGCCGAGGGCCAGCGGCTCCTGGCCGCCGAGCTGACCCATCGGCTGGGCCGTCTGGGGGCCGCCGTGGCGCCGCTGCCCGCGGTCATCCCACCGACCGGCGAGGCCTTCCACTGGGGCCGATGGTTCACCGATGCCGCCCGCGCCGCAGCACGCACGGGTGACCTGGACGCCATCGGCTACGCCGGGGCGGGTGCGCTGGCATTGCTCGACGACCTCGCGCTCGACGCGCTGCTCTCGCCCACCCCGGGCGAGGTCGTCGCCAACAATCGGTTCAGTGCCGATGCCTTCGTCGTGTCCGGCGATCTCGACCGGGCCCTCCACGCCCTGGTGGAGTGCGAGACCGACAACGCCGCGCCGCGCCGGCTGGAGGCGGCCGGCTTCACCTGGCGCGACGTCGGGGCCCAGCGATGGGCGCGCTTCGACGTCGACACCACGCTCGACCTCGCCCTGCTGCGGTTGGCCAGCCGGCTGGCGGGCACGCGTCCGCTGGACCAGGCGGTCCGCGCATTCCTCGAGATGGGGCGCCTGCCGGGCGGTCGGCCGCTGGAGGTCCCGCACTTCGAGCGGCTGGGCGAGGTCATCCGCGACCGGAGCGCCGAGCTCGTCGTCGCCGGTCGGGTCGCGGGGCCGACGTTCGCCGAGCTCGAGACCGAGACAGCCTGCCGCGTGCGCGCCCTCGTCGAGGAGCGCGGCATGCGGTCCGCCTCGCGCGCGCAACGGCCCCGCTCCTTCCTGGCGGCCCTCATGCGGCGCTCGTCCCCGGCGGACCTCGTCGGCGAGCTGGCCGGGCTCGGCGATGCGGTCGTTCTCGACACGCGCGTGCTCATGGCCGCGGTCGCGGGCTCCGCCGATGCGGCGGCGTGGCCGCCGGAGGAGGAGCGGTTCGCCTCGGACTTCGGCCAGCACGACCGGATCGGGACGCCGTGGCTGCGCGAGCTGACCGAGGCGGCCGTTCGGACGGCGGTCCCCGTCGTCATGGGCGGCCACGCGCTGGTCAGCGACGGGCTGCGGATCATCGTGGCGGCCGCCTGGCAGGGACGCTGAGCCTCGCCTCGGGGGGCGGGCGATGCATCGCCCGGCGGCGGCGGGCGGTCGGCGGCGGCGGGCGGTCGGCGGCGGTCGGCGGCGATCTGTGGCACATCCTTCACCCGGGCCTGCGCTCGGGTGCGATTTGGTCCATGCAGCAAACGTCCGGGAGCGTGAGGCGCGCCCGCGGGTGCGCCTCGTGCGTGGTGAGGTTCCATCCAGGAACAGAACCGCACCCGGCAGAGCCCTCGGGTGAAGATTCGGCGATACATCGCCGGCCCCCGGGGCGCTGAGGCCACCCGTCACGCCGAGCGCCGCTGCGGGGTCTCCCATGTGAGGGCCCGCCCATGGAGCACAAAGGCCGCATCGGCCACGCTCACGGACGCCCCTGCTAGACTGTCAAGCACCGAGGCGGACGTCGCCGCGTGCGGCGCGCGTCTCGACACGGGACGAACGAAAACGCATCGGGCCCGCCGGCCCGGTGACCAGCACCACGCGCGTGCATCCGGAGTGGAGATGGATCACACCGGCCTGATCTACGTCATCGGCTTCGGGGTCGCCACGACGATCTTCGTGTTCGGGACGATCCTGTTCAGCTGGCTGATCACGCACCGCCGACGGCGCCCGCAGAAGGGCCTGCCGTACGAGTCGGGCGTGGACACCATCGGTGACACGTGGAACCGGTTCGGGCTGGCGTTCTACCTCTACGCCCTGCTCTTCGTGGCCTTCGACGTCGAGATCATCTTCGTCTACCTGTGGGCCATCACCGTTCGGGAGATCGAATTCCAGGGGATCATCCTCATCGGCATCTTCCTTGCGATCCTGATGTTCGGAGAGCTGTACGCGTGGAAGAAGGGTGACCTCCGATGGCAGTGAACCGACCGAACGACACCGATCCGGGCAGCACCGCGCTCGCCGCCACGGGCCAGGGCAACGGCAACGGCGAGGGCAACGGCCCGATCATCATCCCCGACGCCGCGGGGGACGACCCGCTCCTCCGCCAATTCGGCATGGAGGAGCATCCGCAGGGCGGCTTCCACGGCCTGCTCGAGGTGATCCCCACCAAGGCGGACTACATCCTGGATCTGATCCGGGCGAACTCGCTGTGGCCGCTGCTCTCGGGCCTGAGCTGCTGCGCCATCGAGATGATGAGCACCGCCACCAGCGTCAACGACATCGACCGCTTCGGGATGTTCCCGTTCCGCGCCTCGCCACGGCAGGCCGATGTCCTCATCGTGGCCGGCACGCTCACGACGAAGATGGCCGGGCCGCTGGTCCGGCTGTGGGAGCAGATGCCGGAACCGAAGTGGGTCGTCGCCATGGGCACGTGCACGACCTCCGGTGGCCGCTTCAAGCGCTCCTACAGCGTGGTCCAGGGCGTGGATCGGGTCATGCCCGTCGACGTCTACGTCCCGGGCTGTCCGCCGCGTCCAGAGGGGCTCATCTACGGGATGATGAAGCTCCACGAGCTGGTCAAGCAGCGGCGCGGCGAGTGGCGCACCTATGTCGATCGCGGGCCACAGCGCACGCGGTGGGAAGGAGACGTCCGCTGAGCGCGCCCGTTGCCGCGGCGGCGCTCGTTCGCCTCCTGAACGAGCGGCTGGCCGATGACCTCCAGCACCTCTGGACCGACGAGGACACCGTCGAGTTCCAGGTCGATGGTGCCCGAAACGTGGAGGTCCTCACGACCCTGCGAGACGACCCGGACCTCGACTTCTTCTTCCTGGCCGATGCCGCGGCCGTGGACTACGGCCCGAGCGAGCACTTCGAGGTGGTCTACCACCTGTTCAGCTGGAAGCATCCCGCCTGGCTGCGGGTCCGCGCCCGCGTCGACCGACAGGACCCGCGCATCCGGAGCGTCACGCACCTGTGGCAGGGCGTGGAGTTCCACGAGCGCGAGATGTACGACATGATGGGCATCGTCTTCGAGGGCAACCGCGACCTGCGGCGGATCTACATGTCGCCCGACTACCGATCCTTCCCGCAGCGCAAGGACTTCGTCCTGCCCGACGACGCGGCGGATACCGCCGCCGCCGGCGTGAAGCCGCTCGAGCGGCCCGAGACGTGGGACCTGTCCCGCCTGATGGAGTCGCCCGCCGTCACGTTCCCGCCCTCGTCGGAGCGGCCCGAGGCGCCCGGTGAGTCCGTGGAAGGCGGCAAGACCGCCGACAGCAAGAGCCGACCGCGATGACGAAGACCGATCCCGAAACCCGCATCCCCGACCCCATCGAGCTCGACGCCGCGGAAGAGGCGCGCCTGCGTCGCGTGGCCGGCCTCGGAGCTGCCGAGGCGGCCGCGGTCGGCGGCGACTACGCCGGGTTCGAGCAGGTCGGCCTGCCCGACCGGCCGCCACAGACCGAGCGCGAGCGCGAGGTCTACACCCTCGACGAGGGCGAGATGCTCGTGAACATGGGGCCGCAGCATCCCTCGACCCACGGCGTGCTGCGCCTGGTCGTCAAGGTGCGCGGCGAGGTGGTGGTCGACATCGACCCGGTCCTCGGTTACCTCCACCGCGGCATCGAGAAGCTGTGCGAGAACGCGACGTACACGACCGTGCTCACGTACGTCGATCCGATGGACTACCTGTCCAGCATGCACAACGAGCACGCGCCGGCCATCGCGTTCGAGAAGCTCTACGGGATCCGCGCGCCGAAGCGGGCCGAGTACATCCGGGCCCTGGTGGTCGAGCTGAACCGCGTGTTCAGCCACGGCCTGATGATGGGCTTCCTGGCGCTCGACATGGGCGGGCTGACGCCGATCCTCTACAGCTTCATCAACCGCGACGAGGTCGTCGACCTGCTGTCGGCCATCAGCGGGCAGCGGATGCTCTTCAACTTCTTCCGCGTTGGCGGCGTCAACTGGGACACCAACGACGAGTTCCTCAGCCGCCTCGGGACGTGGCGCGCAAACGTCCTGAAGAACGTCGAGATGAACGAGCGGATGATCACCGACAACGAGATCTTCCGCGCTCGGACCGTCGGGATGGGCGTCCTGAGCGGCAAGGAGGCCATCAGCCTGGGCGTGAGCGGCCCGAACCTCCGGGCATCCGGCGTTCCGTTCGACGTCCGCAAGTCGCACCCGTATTCGATCTACGACGAGCTCGAGTTCGACGTCATCACCCACGAGGCCGGCGACTCGAACGCGCGGTACCTGCAGCGCATCGCGGAGATCAAGCAGAGCATCCACCTGATCGACCAGATCGTCGACAAGATGCCGCACGGGCCGGTGCAGGCCCAGGTGCCCGGCATCATCCGGCCGCGGCCCGGGCGCGCCTACGGGGCGGTCGAGTCGCCGCGCGGCCTGTACAGCGTCTACGCCATCAGCGACGGCGGGCCGACTCCGTATCGGTTCCGCATGCGCGACCCCAGCTTCATCAGCCTGCAGGCGATCCCGAAGCTCATGCCCGGCCATCTCGTGGCGGATACGATGGCGATCATGGCGAGCTTCGACCCGGTGATGGGCGGCGTGGACAAGTAGCCGATGGCCCGATAGATGGATCTCGAGCTGCTCCTGGGCATCGGCCGCTTCCTGCTGGCCACCACGCTCCTCCTGCTGCTGACCGTGCCGACCGCGTTCATCGTCATCCAGATGGAGCTGAAGATCATCGCCGGCATGAACCTGCGCATCGGTCCCAACCGGATCGGGCCGAGCGGCATGTTCCAGAGCACCATCCATGGCTTCAAGGTGCTCGCGAAGGAGGACGTCCTCCCCGACCGCGCGGACCGTTCGGCCTTCACGCTTGCCCCGTGGATGGTCTTCATGGCCGCGGCGATGAGCATGCTCGTCATCCCGTTCGCGCCCGGCGCCATCGCGGCCGACTTCAACATCGGCATCGTCTACTTCTTCGCCGTCCTGGGGCTGTCGGTCGTCGGGCTCCTCATCGGCGGCTGGGCGAGCTACAACAAGTACTCGCTGCTCGGCGGGCTGCGATCGGCCGCCCAGATGGTGAGCTACGAGATCCCACTCACGCTCTCGGTCGTCGGCGTCGTGGTGCTGGCCGGCACGCTCAGCTTCAGCGACCTGATCGCCTGGCAGCTGGAAAACGGCTGGATGCTCGTCTGGCAGCCCATCGGCCTGGGCATGTTCTACATCGCCTCGCTGGCCGAGGTGAACCGCACGCCGTTCGACATGGTGGAGGCGGACTCGGAGCTGGTGGCCGGACCCTTCACCGAGTACTCGGGGATGCGCTTCGGGTTCTTCTTCTTCGCCGAGTACGTGGCGCTCTTCATCATGAGCGGCATCCTGGTCACGATGTTCTTCGGCGGCTGGCTGGCCCCGTGGCCCTTCCCGGCCCAGCTGGCGGGCTTCGCCGGCACCCTGTGGGGCATCTTCTGGTTCTTCCTGAAGACGTACATCTTCGTCTTCATCGCCGTGTGGCTGCGGGCCACCCTCCCGCGCGTCCGCGTCGACCAGCTCATGGGCATGGCCTGGAAGGTCCTGCTGCCGCTGGCCCTCGTCAACCTCTTCATCACCGCCATCGCGGTGGTCGTCTTCGACCTGTAGGAGGCAGCACGACCTGATGGCATTCCCCGGCATCGGCATCGCCAAGGGCCTGGCCACGACCTTCAAGAACTTCTGGTCCCCGAAGGTCACGCGCCAGTACCCCGAGGAGCGCCCGCCCATCCCCGATCGCTGGCGGGGTCGCCTCGACCTCATCTACGACCCGTTCGGGGAGCACAAGTGCGAGGTCTGCTTCCAGTGCGCCCAGGTCTGTCCGGTCGAGGCCATCGACATGAGCGGCTTCGACTCGCAGGGCAACCGCATCCGCTACGGCATGCCGGAGATCTACGACGAGCGGCGTGATCCGAACGCCTATCGCCGCGCCGGCCTGCCCGCGCGGCCGATGCGCAACCCGGCCCGCTGGGACGAGGAAATCGACACGCCGGCGGTCGACTCGATCATCGCCGGCTTCGGTGCCCGGCCCGAGTCGCTGGTCGCCATCTTCCGCGCCGTGCAGGACCGCCACGGCTACCTGCCCGAGCGCGCCCTGCGCCGGATCAGCGACCGGATGACGATCCACTGGGCGCAGGTCTTCGGCGCCGCCAGCCTGGGCGGCTTCCGGCTCCTGCCGGCCGAGGGGCACCTCGTCACCGTCTGCGACTGCGCCTCGTGCCGCTTCGCCGGCGGCGACCGCCTCCTCCGGGCCCTGGAGGACGAGCTGGGCGTCCGCCCCGGCGAGACCACGGCCGACGGCGCCTTCACGCTCGAGACGCGGCCGGACGTCGGCGCCGGGGCCATCAGCCCGGCCGTGCGCGTCGACACGCTGGTCTACGGACCGATGAGCGAGGACCACGTCCGCCACCTGGTCCAGGAGCGGCGCGCGGCCGCGGTCGGGAGCGCCAGCTGATGGCCGACGTCCTGTCGCCGCAGATCCGGATCCTCTCCGGCGGCGAGCGCCGGCTCCTCACCGACGTCGGCCGCGTGGATCCCGACAGCCTGGCCGACTACCGGCGCCACGGCGGCTATGCCGGGCTGGAGCGGGCGATCACGAAGCTGTCGCCGGAGGAGGTCATCGAGGAGATCGCCACCGCGGGTCTGCGGGGTCGTGGCGGAGCCGGCTTCCCGACCGCCGACAAGTGGCGCGCCGTGCGCGCCGCCGAGGGCGAGCGCAAGATCGTGGTGGCGAACCTCATGGCGGCCGACCCGAGCTCGCTCGGCGACCGCGCCCTGGCCGAGGGCAACCCGCACCTCGTCATCGAGGGGCTCCTGATCGCCGCGTACGCCGTTGGCGCCAGCGAGGCGATCCTCGCGGTCCGACGCGACTGGGTCGTGGCCTTGGAGCGCCTGCGCCGGGCCGCCGAGGAGGCGACCGAGGCCCACCTGGCCGGCTACCTGGTGCTCGGCACCGATACCAGCACCCAGCTCAGCGTGTGGGAGGGCTCCGGTGCCTACGTCGCCGGCGAGGAGACGGCGCTCATCAGCGCGCTCTCCGGCGATCGCGGGATGCCGCTCATCCGCCCGCCGTTCCCGGCCACGCTGGGCCTGTGGGGCGCGCCGACCGCGGTCCAGAACGGCGAGACGCTGGCCCACGTGGCGTGGATCCTGTCGCACTCGGCCGACGCCTTCGCGACGGTCGGGTCGGAGGCGAGCCGCGGGACGAAGCTCGTGACGATCATGGGCCGCGTGGCGGATCCCGGACTGCTCGAGGTGCCGCTGGGGACGTCACTCCTTGACCTGCTCAACATGGCCGGCGGCGGAAGCGGCAGCACGAAGGCCCTGTTCGTCGGAGGTCCGGCTGGCGGAGCGATCGACGCCGGCTCCCTGAACACCCCCTACGACTACGAGCCGATCGAGGCCGCCGGGGCCGTCATCGGATCCGGCTCGGTGCTGGTGACCGATGCCGCCACCTGCATGGTCGACACGGCCCGCTTCTTCGCCGACTTCAGCGCCCGCGAGGCCTGCGGCAAGGCCGTGCCGTGCCGGATCGGCACGCGGCGCCTGGTGGAGGCGCTCGACCGCATCCTGGCCGCGACGCCCCGGCCGAACGACTTCGTCCTCCTGCGCGAGCTGTCGCGCAAGGTCAGCGACACGGCCCTCTGCGGCCTGGAGCGCCTGGCACCCGGACCGATCCTGACCACGCTCGACCGCTTCGGCGACGAGTACCGGGCACACGCCGAGCGCGGCGTATGCCTGGCCGGCGCCTGCCCGGCCCCGGCCGTGCCGCCCCTGCTCGAGCCCCTGGCCGGGCTCGATTCGCCGCCATCCGCCTAGCACCGCTACAGTAGGAACCGATGGGCTTCGGAACGACGAACGGACACGCCGCCGGCAACGGCAACGGGACGGGTGACCACGGAGGGGTCGGCCGCGACGGCCACGTCACCGACTACACCCCGCTCTGGCCGATGGTGCCCGGCACCCGGAAGATCGCCGTCACCATCAACGGTCAGCAGGTGGAGGCCGAGGAGGGCCAGACGATCCTGCAGGCCTGTCGCGTGCTGGGCATCGACATCCCGACGCTGTGCTACGAGCCGAAGCTCGCGCCGTACGGGGCGTGCCGCATCTGCGCCGTCGAGGTCGAGGGCGTCGAGGGCACGCCGATCAGCTGCGGGACGACGATCGAAGAGGGCATGGTCATCACCACCCACTCCGATCGGGTCATCGAGAACCGCCGCATGGTCCTGGAGCTCATCTTCAGCGACCACGACGCGTACTGCCTGCCGCCCTGCCAGTTCAAGTGCCCCACCCGCGTCGACATCCCCGGCTACCTGAAGCAGAACACCCTGGGCAACTGGGAGGAGGCGACGCGCATCCTGAAGCGGTCGCTGCCGTTCCCCGCCATCCTGGGCCGCGTCTGTCCGGCGCCCTGCGAGGATCACTGCCGGCGCGAGGAGGTCGACACCGCCATCGCCATCCGCGACTCGCACCGCTACTGCGCCGATCGGGTGCTGGAGGTCGACGCCCCCGCGCCGATCCCGTGGCCGAAGGAGCCCCCCACCGGCCGGAAGGTCGCGATCATCGGTGCCGGCCCGGCCGGCATGGCCGCCGCCTACTACCTCCAGCTGCGGGGCCACCAGTGCGACGTGTTCGAGTCCGAGCCCGAGCAGGGAGGCATGCTGCGCTACGGCATCCCCCAGTACCGGCTGCCGAAGGGCTGGATGGACCGCGAGCTGAACCACGTCTGGGAGCTCGGCGCGACGTTCAAGCCGAACATGCGCCTGGGTCGCGACTTCCACATCGCCGACCTGCTGCCGGAGTACGACGCGGTGTACGTCGGCATCGGCTGCTACCGCTCCAACGAGCTGGGCATCCCCGGCGAGGACGCCGAGGGCATGGTCAACGCCCTGGAGAACCTGTACAACTCGACCCGCGGCGTCCCGGTCCCCCGCCTGAAGGGCGCCAGGGTCGTCGTCATCGGTGGCGGCTTCACGGCCATCGACTGCACCCGAACCAGCGTGCGGCAGGGCGCCGCCGAGGTGACCCTCGTCTACCGCCGCGACCTCAAGGACATGCCGGCCGCCGACGAGGCGCACGAGGCGATCGAGGAGGGAGCGCGACTCATCTTCCAGGCCGCGCCGACCCGCATCGTGACCGACGAGAACAACAAGGTCACCGGCGTCGAGTTCCAGCGCATGAAGCTCGGCGAGCCGGACGCGCAGGGTCGCCGCCGGCCGGAGCCGATGCCGGGCACCGAGTTCATCATCGAGTGCGACACCGTCCTCGGGGCCATCGGCCAGGGGCCGGAGCTGTCGTGGATCGAGTCCGAGCCGGAGGAGATCCGTTCGCAGCTGGAGGTCAGCCGCCGAGGCACCCTGGTGGCGGAGGAGCACATCTTCCGCACCAACGTCCCGAAGGTGTTCGCCTCGGGCGACGTGCGGACCGGTGCCGCCACCGTGGTCGAGGCCATCGGCGAGGGGCGGCGCGCGTCGTACGCCATCGACTACTGGCTGCGCGGGCACGACCTCGACGATCCACAGGTCCGGCGCATCGTCACCGAGCCGCAGCCGAACTTCCTGACCATCGTGCCCTTCACCGATGACGTGAAGGAGCCGCGGGCGATCATGGGCAAGCTCGGCCCGGAGGATCGGTCCGACAACTTCAACGAGTACGAGTTCGGCTACACCGGCGACCAGGCCATGGCCGAGGCGTCACGCTGCCTGCAGTGCACCTGCGAGGCGATCGGCCACTGTGACCTGCGCGAAGCGGCGATCGAGTACGAGACGACGCTCAACATGGCGATCGACGAGCGCTCGATCCAGGACAACCCGTACGTCGGCGTCAACCACGGCTACGGTCGCGACGAGACGCACAGCTTCATCCTGCGCGACTACTCCCGCTGCATCGACTGCGGCCGCTGCGCCCAGGTCTGCAAGGAGATCGTCGGCGCCGGCTGCTACGACTTCATCGGGAAGGGCTTCGACTCGCTGGTGACCACCGCGGACTACGTGTCGCTGAACGAGACGCCGTGCGTGTCGTGCGGCCGATGCGCGGAGACCTGCCCGGTCGGCGCGCTCATGCCGCGGCCGCGCATCCTGGAGACGTACCAGCTCGACATCAGCCGCTGCATCTTCTGCGGCATCTGCGCCGATGCCTGTCCGTACGACGCGCTCCGCTGCGGCCCCGAGTTCGAGTTCAGCGAGTACCAGCGCGACCTGCCGATGCTCGACATCCTCGAGATGAGCGACCGCGAGCGGCCCACCCGCTAGCCGCAAACCGGCCCGGCGGCCGCAACAGCCCGCGAATCGCGTGCGTCCCGGCCAGGTGATGCTGGAGATCCCGAACGGGCCGACCTCGGTGCCGCCGATGCTCCACGCCCGGGAGGACGCGCTCGAGGTTGGCATCCGGTTCCATGGCTTCCCCGAGCTCCCTGGCGAGGGCGAGACCCGCGCCATGCTCACCGACTTCTTCCGTCCCCACGGCGTCGGCTGGCCGCCGGCCGGCTGACGGGGCGGCGCCGGCGGCCGCTCCCCGCCGGCACCCAGATCACAGCATCCGATCGAGAACGGCATCGGGCTCATCCTCACCCTGCTCCGCCGGGGGCAGCCCCGGCGTACCGGGCGACTGCATTGCGTCCTCCTGCCACGGAGGATGCCCGTTGGCAGAGCCTCGGTGCTGCGGAGGGGAATGCGGCCCCGGGGGTGGAGGACCCGGGACCGCGACGTCACGGCTCACCGCCATCACCGCGAGGGGGCAATCTGCTCGTAGCGGAGCTGCCAGGCGAGCCCGGCCTGCTCTGCGGCGTGCACGCGCTCCCAGTAGGCGGGGCTTTCCACCAGGCGCTGGTGCTGCCACGCCAGGCCAGCCTCGACCGCTCGGTCGAGCCGCGCGGTGTCCGGCGTGTCCGCGTTCGGCGCGGCGGTGAGCTGCGGAATGAGGAGCAGCCCTGAGATGGTGATGACGGCGGACACGAGTGCGGCGACGAGGGCGGATGTCACCACCGCGGTCCGGCGATCGACCTGCTGAAGCTGAGTCATGGGAATGGTCTCCTGTGCGTCGGCTGCCTTTCGAGCCGCTCACCCCGAACCGTACGGACGGGTGGGCACCCATCCATCGGAGCCAGCCCCCAGCCGCGGCTCGCGGTGCACCCCGGTTTCCCTCTCAGGGCTGGCCCTGACGACCGATGTGTGCTCGAATGTCACGATCGAGTGGTGAACCAGACCGTCCTGATCGTCGACGACCACGCCGGCTTTCAATCCTGGACGCGGACACTGCTCGAATCGGAGGGCTTCCAGGTGGTCGGGGAGACGGCCGACGGAACGTCCGCGGTCACTGCGGCGAGGGACCTGCGCCCTGACCTCGTCGTGCTGGACGTCATGCTGCCCGACATCAGCGGCTTCGAGGTCGCCAGGCGCCTGGCGACGTTGGCGCATGCACCGACGGTGGTGCTCGTGTCGACGCGGGAGGCCGCCGACTACGGCGACGTCATCGGTCACAGCCACGTGGCCGGATTCATCTCCAAGCCCGACCTCACCGGTCGCCGCCTGCGCGAAGTGATCGGAGTGGCGCGATGAGCATCGGGGAGCTGCGCCGTCGCCCCGGCTATCTCGGCGCCGCCGCTGCGTTCGCCGCCTTCATGGCCGTCGTGGCCGTCGGCTGGACGAACGCCACCCGCTCCGGAACCGCGTGGGGGCCTGACGCCATCGACCTCGTCTACGACGTGGGCGGGGGCCTGACCTTCGCGGTCGTGGGGTTCACCGTGTGGTGGCGTCGGCCCCGGAACGTCGCCGGTCCGCTGATGATCGTCATCGCGGTCGCGCTCATGAGCCCCATCTTCGAGTGGCTGCCGGTTCCTCCGCTGGTGACGTTCGGCCAGGCGACGTGGGGCGCGCCGTCGGTCCTCATCGGCGCACTTCTGCTGCTGTATCCGACCGGACGCGGTGGGTCACGGGCGGAGCTCGCCTGGCTCGTGGGGGCGGTCGGCTTCCTGGTGCTGGGCGTCGTCCACGCGATGGTGACGCCCATCGGCAAATGGGACTGCTCCCAGTGTCGATCGTGGATCGTCCTCAACTACGACGAGAACCTCTCGAACAACGTCTGGCTGGTCCAGACGCAGCTGCTCGCTCTCCTCGGCATCGCCCTGGTCGCGTTGCTGGTCCGCCGCTGGCGGCGGGCGTCCCGCCCGACGCGTCGGGTGATGGCGCCGCTCTGGGTGTCCGGCCTCGCATTCGTGGCGGTCGTGCTGTTCACGACCGTCCTGGACACGAGCGGTCTCACGGTCCGTGAGTTCAGTTCGGTGCCGAACGTGATCGGGGAGCTGCGGCTTCGCATTCCGGCGATCATCTGGACGGTGTTCCCGTACGTCGCCACCGCTGCGCTGTTCCTCATCCCGCTGGCGCTCGGGTGGGGCCAGGTGAGGCTGCGCTGGGGCCAGGTGGCGGTCAGCAGCCTCGCGATCGAGCTGAACCGGACGGATCGCCGGCCACTGGTCGATAGCCTGCGGCGCGCGCTCGACGACCCGTCACTCGACCTGGCACTCTGGTCGCGGCCGGCACGAGCCTACGTGACGCCCGATGGATTGCCGATGCCGCTGCCGGCGGACGACAGTCACGACGTCACGCATCTGAGTGCCGACGACGGACCGCTGGCGGCCATCGTCCACGACCCCGCGCTCAGCGAGCAGCGGCGGCTCATCGACGGGGTCGCTGCGGTGGCGCAGCTGGCGATCGAGAACGAGCGGCTCCACGCCGAGGTGAAGGCGCAGCTCGAGGAGGTGCGCGCCTCTCGCCAGCGCATCGTGAGCGCCGCCGACGCGGAGCGTCGAAGGGTGGAGCGGAACATCCACGACGGCGCGCAGCAGCGCCTGGTCAGCCTCTCGATGGCCCTCCGCCTGGCCCAGGCACAGGCCGCCGATGCGTCTCCCGAGGTGGCCGGCACGCTGGCCGATGCGGAAGCCGAGCTGAAGCACGCCATCGGGGAGCTTCGCGAGCTCGCCCGTGGCATTCACCCCGCGATCCTCACCGAAGCCGGTCTCGGCGCGGCGCTCGAGAGCCTGGCCGAGCGAGCGGCGCTCCCGGTGGCCGTGGACACCCGCCTGAACGGTCGCCTGCCACCGGTCGTCGAGGCGACGGCGTACTTCCTCGTGGCCGAGGCGCTGACGAACGTGGTGAAGCACGCCGGGGCCACGGCTGCCACGGTGCGAGCGACGGTGAAGGACGGAACGCTGCGGGTCCGGGTCGCCGACAACGGCAGTGGTGGGGTCGATCTCGACCGCGGAAGCGGGGTCCGAGGCCTCATCGACCGGGTCGCGGCCCTCGGCGGAAACCTGACGATCTCCGACGACCCCCAGGGGGGCACGGTGCTCGAGGCCGACATCCCGTGCGCGTAGGCCTCGCCGACGACTCGCTCCTGTTCCGCGAGGGCCTCGCCCGCCTCGTCGCCGAGCTCGGGTTCGAGGTGGCGTTCCAGGCCGCCTCCGCCGAGGAGCTGGACCAGGCGGTCCGCCGCCGGCCGCCGGACGTGGTGATCGCCGATGTCCGGATGCCGCCGAGCTTCACGAACGAGGGGATCGTCGCCGCCCGTCAGCTCCGAGCCGACTTCCCGAGCCTTGGGGTTCTCGTCCTGTCTCAGTACGTGGAGAGCAGCCAGGCTGCCCGGCTCCTGGCGGATGACGGGCGAGGCGTGGGCTACCTCCTCAAGGACCGGGTGACGGAGCTTGACGCGCTGGGCGAAGCGGTCCGCAGGGTTGCCGCCGGCGGCACGGTGATCGACCCCGAGGTGGTGGCGGGGCTG
>DATAKU010000046.1:0-6340 GCA_036261425.1 Candidatus Limnocylindria bacterium
ACCCGGGCGACGAGCACGTCTACAAGATCAGCCGCGAGGAGCTCGACGCGTTCGAGGCCTCCCTGGCCGAGGACGGCTGAGCCGGACCTGGGCTTCAGCGCGCGACGCTGCGCTCGATCGCCTCGCCGATCGCGTCGACCGCCGCTCGCCCCACTGCGAAGAACGACTCCGCGTCGAGCCGCGAGCCGTCGCCGCTGCTCAGGGCGAAGACGACGTCCCCGTCGAACATCGTGTGCGTCGGCCGGATGCCGATGGCCAGCGCGTCGTGGCCGAGCTCGGCGACCTTGCGGCACTGCGCGCGGTCGAGCGGCGCGTCGGTCGCCACCACCACCAGCGTGGTGTTGACCACCGGCGGCGGCAGAGGGCCCTCGGCGGCCCCCACCAGCAGGCGCCCGTCCCGGGCGTGGATCTCGCCGAGCGCGTTGACGACGGCCAGGGCGCCGACGACGTGACCGCTCGGCAGCCGTCGCGCCGCGCTGCCGATGCCACCGGGCTGGCCTCGGTCGACCCCGGCCAGCTTGGCGCAGGTCGCGCCGGTCCCGGCGCCCACCCGTCCCTCGAGCGGCCCGTCGTTCGCCTCCGCGGCACGGGTGGCCGCGTGACCCGCATCGGCATCGGGGAAGGCCTGCGGGTCGCCGACACCGAGGTCGAACAGGATCGCGGCCGGAACGATCGGCACCGGGCGCACGCCGCTGGCGAAGCCGACGCCGCGCTCGGCGAGGCGCCGCATGACGCCGTCGGCCGCCCCGAGCCCGAAGGCGGAGCCACCGGCCAGGCAGATGGCGTTGACGCGCTCGACCAGGGCGGTCGGACGAAGCAGATCGGTCTCGCGGGTGCCCGGCGCCGACCCGCGGACGTCCACGCCCGCGACCGCCCCCTCATCGGCGGCGAGGATCACCGTGCAGCCGGTCATGCGGTCGGCATCGGTCCAGTGGCCCACCCGGAAGCCGGGAACGTCCCGAATCGTCGGCGCTGGCTGCACGCGGCCGATCCTACTCCACGGCCCCGACCCGCTCGGCCAGGGCCGGCAGGAGCTCTCCGGCGCGGCCTCGCAGGACCGCGTCGGCCCGCTCGTCCAGCGGCGTGGGCTCCGCGTTCACGATCACCAGGCGCGCGCCGTACTCCAGCGCGATGAGCGGGAGCCGCGCGACCGGGTAGACGCTGAGGCTGGTGCCGGCGGCCAGGAACAGGTCGCAGGCCGCGGCCGCCTCCTCGGACCGCGCGAGGAGCCGCGGATCGAGGTTCTGGCCGAAGCTGACCGTCGCGGACTTCAGGATCCCGCCGCAGGCCAGGCAGGGCGGGTCGGCCTCCCCGGCGCGGACCCGGTCCAGCGTCTCGGCCATGGGGCGGCGGTCGCCACAGCCCAGGCACGCCGTCTGGCGGATGGTGCCGTGGATCTCCACCACTCGATCCGGCGAGTTGCCGGCGGCCAGGTGCAGGCCGTCGATGTTCTGGGTCACCAGCACGTCCAGCCGGCCGGCGCGCTCCAGCGCCGCCAGTGCTCGATGGGCGGCGTTCGGCCGGGCACCGTGTGCCGGATGGTCGACGCGGCGGCGCCAGCTCTCGCGCCGAATCTCGGGATCCGCCACGTAGTAGCCGATGTTCGAGAGGCGCTCCGCCGCCGGATCGCGGGTCCAGAGGCCGTCCGGTCCGCGGAAGTCGGGGATCCCCGACTCGGTGCTCACCCCCGCCCCGGTCAGGGCCACGACCGAGCGGGCGGCGCGGATCCACCGGGCCACCTCGTCGAGCGTCGCGCTCAGCTCCGTTCCAGCCATCCGAGCAGCGTCGTCATGTACTCATCGAAGCGGTCGCGGTGGACCGTGTGCCCGGCGTCCAGTACGGCGATCTCGGAGGTCGACGGCAGCGCTGCCTCCAGCTCCTGACGCGCGGCACCGACCATGACGGATCGCTCCTCGTCGCCCAGGATGTACAGCGTCGGGACGGCGACGCTGGCCGCCTCCGCCGGCACGCGGAACGGCCGCGGGATGCGGAGCGAGGCCACGATGCCCTCGGTATCGGAGAGTGACCGCCCCTCGACGTCCTGGCGCGCATCGGTCTCGACCCAGGTCGGGTTCTCCGCCAGCTCGCGGCGAACCTCGCTTTCGGGGCTGCGCCGCGCGGCGCTCGCGTCGCGGCGCAGCCGGTCGAGGAATCCGTCGTCGTCATGCCGAACCAGGCTCGGCGGATCCTCCAGGACCAGACGTCGGGTGATGCCCGGCCGTCGCCGGACGAGCGCCATGGAGGCCACCGCGCCGAGCGAATGGCCGAGGAGCAGGTCGACGGGCACGCTGGCCCGCGCCTCGATGGCGGCCTCGAGGTCGTCGGCCAGGTCGTCGATGGCGGCCGGACCGGTGCGCGGGCTCGTCCCGTGGCCGCGCTGGTCGACCGCCAGGACGCGCCAGCCGCGCGCCGCCAGGGCCGGAGCGACGCGCCACCAGGTCCGGTGCCAGCCGGTCACGCCGTGCACCAGGAAGGCGACGGGAGCGGCGGCGGCCGCGGCGGCGACGGCAGGGGGCCACTCGCGCGTGGCCAGGGTGACGGCGGTCATGCCTCCGATTATCGGGCCGGGCTACCGGGCCGGCGGCGTGAACTGGCGGGCGATCGGTCGCATGTGCAGCGAGCGTCGGAACGCAACCTGCAGAAGCATCCCCGCATGAGCCTCGAAGCGACCAGCGACCTGTGGTGGAAGAACGCGGTCATCTATTGCGTCGACACCCAGGCCTTCCTCGACACGAACGGCGACGGCGTCGGCGACCTGGACGGGCTGACGCAGCGGATCGACTACCTGGCCGGCTTGGGCGTCACCTGCCTGTGGCTGATGCCGATCTATCCCTCCCCGGAGCGCGACTACGGCTACGACGTCGCCGACTACTACGGCATCGCCGAGAAGTACGGCACCCTCGGCGACCTGGTGGAGCTGGTGCGGACCGCGCGTGAGCGCGGCATCCGGGTCATCGCGGACCTGGTGATCAACCACACGTCGGTCGACCACCCCTGGTTCCAGATGGCGCGCAAGGGCCACCCGATCTATCGGGACTTCTACGTCTGGTCCGACGAGAAGCCGCCGAACGCCGATGACGGCGTCATCTTCCCCGGCAAGCAGGAGGGCATCTGGAGCTACGACCGCGCCGCCAAGCGCTGGTACATGCATCGGTTCATGCCCTTCCAGCCGGACCTCAACATCAACAACCCGCTGGTGCGAAACGAGATCCACAAGGTCATCGGCTTCTGGCTTGAGCTCGGGCTGTCGGGCTTCCGCATCGACGCCGTCCCGTTCCTCATCGAGCAGGCCCATCCCGACAATCCGGCGGTCGCGGACCCGCACGACTACCTGCGCGACATCGCCGACTTCGCCGGCCGCCGGCGCGGCGACACGATGCTGCTCGCCGAGGCCAACGAGCCGATCGACAAGCTGGCCAGCTTCTTCGGGGAGCGCGGCAACCAGATGCACATGCTCTTCAGCTTCATCACGAATCAGGCGCTCTACCTGTCGTTCGTCCGCCACGACGCGACGCCGGTGGCCGATGCGCTGCGCTCCCTGCCGCCGATCCCGCCGGAGAGCCAGTGGGCGAACTTCATCAAGAATCATGACGAGGCCAGCCTCGACAAGCTGACCGACGCCGAGCGCGAGGAGGTTTTCGCGGCCTTCGCGCCGAAGGAGTCGATGCGCCTCTTCGGGCGCGGCATCCGTCGCCGCTTCCCGCCGATGGTCGACGGGGATCGGCGGCGCATGGAGCTGGCCTACAGTCTGATGTTCAGCCTGCCGGGCACGCCGGTGCTCTTCTACGGCGAGGAGATCGGCCTGGGCGACAACCTGGCCATGGCGGAGCGCGAGTCCGTGCGCCTGCCGATGCAGTGGGCCGACGCGCCTGGCGCCGGCTTCACGACCGCCGACGAGCGCACGCTCCCCCGCAAGCTGCTGAAGGACGGCCCGTTCGGCTATCCCGAGCTCAACGTGCGCGATCAGCGCCGGGACGCCGATTCGTTCCTCAACTGGACCGAGCGTGCGATCCGCACCCGGAAGGAGTGGCCCGAGTTCGGGTGGGGCGAGTGGCAGGTGCTCGGTACGCGGAACGTGGCGGTCCTGGCCCACATCGCCACCTGGGACGGCAGCAGCGTGCTGGCCGTCCACAACTTCAGCGATCAGCCCGCGAAGACGACCGTGCAGATCCCCCAGGACGCGCGAGGCGGCACCTGGCAGCACATCTTCGGGCCGGGCGGGGCCGAGGCGCCGGAGATCAGTGGCCACCGATTCAGCTGCGAGCTGCCGCCGTACGGCTACCACTGGTACGGGCGACGGGAGGGCGTGTAGATGGCGGCACCGATCATCGGCTTCCATGCCAGCCACGAGCAGTTCGGGCCGGATCGGCTCCTGCGCCTCGTCGCCGATGCCGAGACCGCCGGCTTCACCGCGGCCATGTGCAGCGACCACTGGGCCCCGTGGAGCGAGGAGCAGGGGGAGTCGGGCTTCGCGTGGTCCTGGCTCGGTGCAGCGCTCCAGGCGACCTCACTGCCGTTCGGGGTGGTCAACGCGCCCGGCTACCGCTACCACCCGGCGATCATCGCCCAGGCCGCCGCCACGCTGAACGTGATGTTTCCGGACCGCTTCTGGGTGGCCATCGGCTCCGGCGAGCTCATGAACGAGCACATCACCGGCGAGACGTGGCCGGCCAAGGCCGACCGGAACGCAAGGCTGCGCGAATCGGCCGACATCATGCGGCTGCTGTGGGCCGGCGAGACGGTCACGTACTCCGGCCACGTCCAGGTGTCCGAGGCGAAGTTGTGGACCCGTCCTGAGCGTCCGCCGATGATCGTCGGCGCAGCGGTCACCCCCGAGACCGCCGGCTGGCTGGCCGAATGGGCCGATGCGCTGATCACCGTGGTTCAGGCCCCGGAGACGCTCGACCGGATCGTCGATGCCTTCCGCTCCAACGGGGGCGAGGGCAAGCCGATGTTCCTGCAGGTCCACCTCGCCTACGCCCCGACCGAGGACGAGGCGCGCCGGGCGGCCTTCGCGCAGTGGCGCCAGAACACCCTGCCGTCGAGCGTGATGAGCGACCTGCGCCACCCGGCCCAGTTCTCGACGGCCGCGCAGCACGTGCGCCCCGAGGACATGGATGCCGCGGTGAAGATCTCGGCCGACCTGGGCCAGCACACCGAGTGGATCCGGGCCGAGCTGGATCGCGGCTTCGACGGCGTCTATCTCCACGAGGTCGGTCCCGAGCAGGAGCGATTCGTGGAGGCCTTCGGCAGCGACGTGCTTCCTCAGCTCCTGGGCTGACCGTGTCCGGCATCGGTTCATGACAGCCGATGTCATGAGGGTCTGCGATGATGTGCGCATATGGCGGCTCTCAGCGGACGCGAGCGGGCCGGGCTGCCGGACAGCGCCTTCGCCTACGTCGACTCCGCCGGTCGGCGACGCCTGCCGATCCACGACGAGGCGCACGTCCGAAACGCCCTGGCCCGCTTCAGCCGCGTCGAGTTCGAGGACGAGCGGGCGCGCGACCGAGCGCGGACGCGGCTCCTCAAGGCGGCGAAGAAGTACGGAATCGTGCCGATCGGCTTCATCGACGGGCAGTTGCGGCCGCGCCTGCCCACCGGCACGCTGACCCTCCTCTTCGCCGATCTCGAGGCATCCACCCGCCTCCTCGGCGAGCTCGGCGACCAGTACTCGGCGATGATGAGCACGGTGCGCCGGATCCTGCGCCGCACCGTGCACAGGCTCGGTGGCTACGAGGTCGACGCTCGCGCGGACGAGTTCCTGGCGGTCTTCAGTGATCCCGTCGCGGCAATCGAGGCGGCGGTCGCCACTCAGCGCGAGATGCTGGCGGCAGCGTGGCCCGATGGACGTGCCGTCCGCATCCGGATCGGGCTGCACACCGGCCGCCCGACGCTGACCGACTCCGGATACGTCGGCCTGGCGGTGAACGCCGGCGCACGGATCTGCGAGGCCGGGCACGGGGGCCAGATCCTGGTGTCGCGCTCGACCCGGGCGGCACTCGGTGAGGCGGCCGGCGACCGGCTGCGGTCCCTGGGGCCACACCGGCTGCGCGGCATCGGCGAGGAGGAGCTGTTCCAGGTCGTCGAGCCCGGTCTGCCGGACACGTTCCCGCCATTGCGTACCGCGTCATAGCCCGCCGGTCCGCTCATATGAGCGGCTTGCGCCACAACTGAGCGGCACCGTACGATCGTGCCCGTGAGCATGCAGGAGCTGCGCGGGTCAACCGCCAGCAGCATCATTCGGCGTCACCGACTCGTCGTCGTGCTGCGACGCGTGGAGCCGATGAAGAAGCTGCTCGAGATCGCCACGGCACTCGCCGCCGACGGCGTCCGCGTCCTC
>DATAKU010000047.1:0-21432 GCA_036261425.1 Candidatus Limnocylindria bacterium
TGGGCTGGACCCGAGCTCGGGCGCTCGAGGTCCTCGCGGATGCCTGGGGCGACGCGCCGGACGACACCGCCATCGAGGTCGATCGCTACATCGCCCTCCCGGGCCAGGCGCTCTGCTACACCGTCGGGCTGCGCGAGATCCGACGCTGGCGCGATCACCACGTGCCCCCGGCCAACCGCCAGGCGCTGATGGCCTTCCACGATCACCTGCTCGACCTCGGTTCACTGCCGCTGCCGAGCATCAACCGCGAGATGGAGGTCTTCGATGCCCACGCCTGATCGCCGCCCACACTCCCAGCAGCCGGCGTCGCCGGTGCTCCAGCTGCGGCTCCTGGTCGAGACCGACGACCTCGACGCTGCCGTCCGCTTCTACCGCGACCAGCTCGGGTTGCCCGAGCAGGCCGCCTTCGCCGGTGACGGTGACGCGCGGGTCGCGATCCTCGACGCGGGACGGGCCACCCTCGAGCTGGCGAACCCGGCGCAGCGGCGCCTGATCGACGACGCCGAGGTGGGTCGGCCGAGCGGCCCGCGCATCCGAGTGGCTTTCGAGGTCGCCGACACGGTCGAGGCAACGACTCGACTGGTCGAGGCCGGGGCGACGCTCGTCTCCGCACCGCGCCAGACGCCGTGGCGCTCGCTCAACGCGCGCCTCGATGCGCCGGCTGACCTGCAGCTGACGCTCTTCCAGGAGCTCGAGCCGATCACCGAGCGCGCGCGACGGCCGGGCTTCGGCACGGCGGCGTCCCGGCGCGGCAGGGCATGAGGCGCCCCATGACAGGCGCGTGGGTATCGGCGGGCTCGATGACGACCGTGATCGTGGCGGAGGGGGTGGGATTCGAACCCACGGTGGGTTGCCCCACGGCGGTTTTCAAGACCGCTGCATTCGTCCACTCTGCCACCCCTCCGGCAGGTGACTATCGTATCGCCTTCGGAATCTCACGCCTGACGCACCCGCGACGTTGAACCGAGCGTCAACCGAGCAGGACCCGCCATGACCGATACGACCCTCCCCCGCTCCGCGGCCGCGCCGCGCGCCGATGCCGTCGACTGGCTGGCGCTGGGCGCCGCGCTTCTCACCGTCGTCCTCTGGGCATCCGCCTTCGTCGGCATTCGCGCCGTCGCCGACGACCTGTCACCCGGGCCGTTCGCGCTGGGGCGCCTGCTGGTTGGCGCGGCCGCGCTGGGCATCATCGTGACCATCCGGCGTCCGGCCCTGCCACGGACGAGGCGGGACCTGGGACTCATCGCCGCGTCCGGCGTCGTCTGGTTCGGCGGCTACTTCGTGGCGCTCAACGCCGGCGAGGGTCTCGTCGACGCGGGCACCGCGGCGATGCTGGTGAACGTCGGACCGATCCTCATCGCCGTCTTCGCCGGCCTCTTCCTGGGCGAGGGCTTCCCGCCCCGCCTGGTGGTCGGCTCGCTGATCGCGTTCGCCGGTGCGCTGGTGATCGGGGTCGCGACCGGCACACAGGCCGGAGCCGAGGCGGCGCCGCTCGGCGTGCTCCTGTGCCTCATCGCAGCGGTCGCGTACGCGTTCGGCGTGACCGTCCAGAAACCGGCGGTCGCGCGCGTGCCCGCGCTCACCGTGACCTGGCTGGCGTGCACCATCGGCGCGGTCGTGACCCTGCCCTTCGCGCCAATGCTGGCCGCCGAGATCGGATCCGCGCCGGCGGATGCCATCGCCTGGATCGTCTACCTCGGGATCTTCCCGACCGCCATCGCCTTCACGACGTGGGCGTTCGCCCTGAACCGCACGAGCGCCGGGCGGCTCGGCAGCACGACGTACCTGGTGCCGCCGGTCGCCATCGGCCTTGCCTGGCTCATGCTCGGCGAGGTGCCGCCGACGCTGGCGCTGCTCGGCGGCGCACTGTGCATCGGCGGCGTGGTCGTGGCACGCAGCCGTGGTCGGCTGGGCCTCGACCGGCTCAGCCCGCTCCGGCGAAGAAGCTGAGGACGACCCAGGCGGCGACGCCGGCCACGGCAGCGGTCAGGATCGCGCCCCACGCCATGTCGACCACCGTGACGAGGGGCGGCCAGCCGCGCAGCGTGGCCTGGTTCGTCAGGTCGTAGGTGGCGTAGGCGAAGAAGCCCAGGAGCGCTCCCCGCCAGGCGGCGGTGAGCGGCGAGCCATCGTCGATGCCCGGCTGGGTCGCGAAGAACGTGACGCCGGCGACGTAGATGAGATAGAAGGCGACCGCGGCGATCCAGTTCGTGGAGTCGGCCAGCAGGTGCCCGATGTTGCTGCGGTAGAAGTTGCGGGCCACGACCGCCAACCACACGCCGTCGATGACGGCCATGGCCAGGAGCGAGGCGACGAATGCGGCGATCGGCATGATGCTCACGGTACGCCGATCCGGCCGCCCCGGATCAATCGTCCCGCGTCAGTCGAGCGAGTGGAGAATCCACACGTTCGAGTCGTGGTACGTGCCGACGTCGGCGTCGCGGTCGATGGTCACCGGCTCGCAACCGCCGGGCACGATGTACGCGCCGCTCTCCGGAAAGGCCATGCCGGTCCACGCCTCCCACTCGGCCACCGTGCCCGTCACGGTCATCGAGCGCGGCGACGGCCGCACGATCCGTCCGCCGGCACGGACGTGGAGCCGGATCCACGGGTCGAACGGCTGTCCGTCGCCGCGAGTCCAGGTCATGTAGCGCTCGATGGGCGTGAGCGGGTAGCGCGCCTTCCAGGTCGGGCGCACGCAGGCCATCACCGCGCGCAGGCCGTGGGCGCGGGCGTTGGCGCGCATGGCGGCCAGCATCAGATCGGCGTAGCCCGCGCCCCGCCGCTCCGGCAGCACGACGATCTGGAGCGCGCCGAGCGCGGTCGGGACCTCGTCCGGCGACGCGGTGGTGGATCGGACCAGCTGGTCCTCCCAGCCGGTCGGCAGGCCGGCATCGGTCCCGTCCCACGCGAGGGGCGCCGAGTTGTGAGCGGCCAGGATCTCGCCGGCCTCGCCGAGCAGGGCGAGCTGGAACTGCGGGTAGCGATCCATGGCCCTGCGCCAGTGCGCGTTCGACACCGGCGACTCGAGCATGAACGCCGGCCAGACCGAGACGTTGTGGTCCCCCATCCCCTCGTCAAGGTCCGGGCGCTCCGCGAGGGAGACCAACCGCGTTCCCGGGGGCAACTGGAGGTCGAGTTCGGGCACGGATGCTACGGACCGATGCGCTCGCGCCCGCCCAGGTAGGGCCGCAGCACGTCCGGCACGAGGACCGAGCCGTCCGGCTGTTGATAGGTCTCCAGGATGGCGGCCACGGTCCGCGGCAGCGCCAGGCCCGATCCATTGAGGGTGTGCACGAGCTCGGGCCTGGCCCCGGCCTCCGGCCGGTGGCGGATGGCCATGCGGCGGGCCTGGTAGTCGCGGAAGTTGCTCACGCTGCTCACCTCGAGCCAGCGCTCCGCGCCGGGCGCCCAGACCTCGAGGTCGTACTTGCGGGCCTGGACGAAGCCCATCTCCCGGGTGCTCATGAGGAGCACGCGATAGGCGAGGCCGAGGCGCTGGAGGAGGATCTCGGCGCGCTCGGTGAGCCATTCCAGCTCGGCGTTCGAGTCCTCGGGGCGCGTGAAGCTCACCATCTCCACCTTGTCGAACTGGTGGACCCGCATGATGCCGCGCGTGTCCCGACCCGCCGCACCGGCCTCGCGCCGGAAGCACGGCGAGTAGGCGGCGTAGCGGATGGGGAGCGCCCCGGGCTCCAGGATCTCGTCGCGATGAAGGTTGGTCACCGGCACCTCGGCCGTCGGGACCAGGTACAGGTCGTCGCGGCCGACGACGTACATCTGGTCCTCCTTGTCGGGGATCTGTCCGGTCCCGCGCGCCGAGTCGGTGTTGACGAGGACCGGCGGCCAGACCTCGGTCATGCCGTGCTCGCGAGTGTGGACGTCCAGGAACCAGGAGATCAGCGCGCGCTGGAGGTTCGATCCGGCACCGAGGTAGACCGGGAACCCGGAGCCGGCCACCTTCGCTCCTCGCGCCAGGTCGATGATCCCGAGCTGCTCGGCCAGCTCCCAGTGCGGGCGCCGCTCCCAGGGGCCGAGCCGCGGATCGGCGTCGTCCAGGCGGGCGAGCGGCTGGCCCCAGGTCCGGGCCGTGAGGTTCGCCTCCTCGCCGCCGACCGGGACGTCGGGGTCGGCCGGGTTCGGGATGCGGAGCAGGGCGTCCTCGAGCTCCGCCTCCACACGACCGAGCTCCGCGTCGAGCGCCTCGATGCGCTCCCCCACCCGGGTGGAGGCGGCCTTCAGATCGGCGACCTGCGGGCCGTTGGGATCGGCGCCTGCCCGGATCGTCTCGCCGATGCGGCGGCTCGCGTCGTTGCGCTCCGCCTTGAGGGAGTCGGACTCGGCCAGCAGCCGCCGCCGACGCTCGTCCAGCTCGACGGCGAGGTCGACGATGGCCGGATCCTCTCCCTTGTCGGCGGCGCCACGGCGCAGGAGGTCCGGCTCGTCGCGGAGCCGCTGCACGCCGACGCTCACGACGCCACCCCCGCCCCGGCCGCTTCACGGAGCCGTGCCAGCACGAAGTCCCGGTCGAGAGCCGCCAGCAGCCAACCGGCGCGCGGCCCCGAGGAGCGGCCCAGGAACGCGGCGTACAGGGCAGCGAAGGCGCGCCCCGACGGCAGGTCGCGGTCCTTGGCGGTGGCGAAGATCGCCGACTGGACGGCCTCGCCGTCCCAGTCCGCCGTCTGCAGTGCTGCGGCGAGGGCGCCCAGGTAGCCGCGCTGCGCCTCATCCAGCTCGTCTGTCGCCGGCGGCAGCGCATCGCGTCGAACCTCCAGGCGCGCGCGTTCCGGGGCATACGAGGCGAGCCAGGCACGCGCCGCGGTGCGCCGTGCCTCGAGCAGCGCGCGCTCGGCATCGGTCAGGGGCAAGCCCTTCTCGGCAGTCACCCGCTCGACGACGTCGACCCCGGGGATCTGCTCCAGCAAAGCGAGGTGGGCGAAGGCCGGGCGGTAGGCGGCGGCGGCCGCGGCGACGTCGGCGTCCGCGTCGACCTGGCTGACGGCGAAGAGCCGGTCGTGGTCCGGCGGCAGCTCGCCGCGCACCTCGCGGCCGGCCGTTGCCGCGGCGAGCCGATCCGATTCGTCGAACAGGCGCGGGATGGCATCGGTCCCGTCGGGGTCGAACTCGATGGCGGCCTTCGGTTTCGGGCGGAGGAACAGGAGGCGGAGCTGCTCGGCCGGGATGACGTCGGCGATCTCGGCGGCGGAAACGCCGATCCCCTTCGAGGTTGACATCTTGCGGCCGCCCAGGTTGAGGAACTCGTACGGCAGGTTGAGGGGCGGCTCGTTGCCGAAGACCTCGCGGCTGATGGCGTCGGATCGGTCGCGGGAGCCACCACGGGTGGAGAGATCCTTGCCGGCCGGCTCGATCGTCACGCCGAACAGGTCCCACTTCGCGGCCCAGTCGACGTTGTACGGCAGCTTGGCCCGCCCGCCGAACGGCGCAACCTCTCCGGCGTTGCCGCAGCCCGTGGCCCAGGTGCGCAGGTCGGAGCGGCATTCGTAGCGCACGGTGCCGGCATCGGGATCCCAGCCGGTGACGATGGTCGTGCCGATCCGTCCGCAGGACTCGCAGATGACCATGAGCGGGTGCCAGTCGTCGGGATGGTTGACGTTGGCGACGCGCCGATAGATGTCGCGGATGCCCGCGGCGGCATCCAGGGCGGTGCGGATGTATCGGTCCATGGCGCCGGAGGCGTAGACCTCGCTCATCCAGTAGTAGATGTCGGGACGGATGCCAAGGCCGTCGAAGGTCTGGATGAAGGCGCCGGCGAAGTGGCGCGCGTACGACGGGTGGCAGTCGCCGGCCGGATCCGGCACGGCGCTGAGCGGCACGCCCATGTAGCGCTCGATGGCATCCGGCGTCAGCAGCGCCTGCGAATCCATGGGGTCGAGGTCGTCGACGCCGTAGCGCAGCACCACCTGCCGACCGGCGTCACGCAGCGCGCGCGCGATGGTGTCGACGATGACCGGCCCGCGCAGGCTGCCGACGTGGACGGTCCCGGATGGCGTCTTGGAGTCATTGACGACCTGGGGCCCCTGCACCGAGCCGGCGAGCTCGTCAGCCCAGAACACGCGAAGGTCCGATCGGTGACGCCGGAGGCTCGTCAGCCCAGCGCACGGTGGCTCCTAGCCGATGCGGACGAGGGTGTACTCGATCGGTCCGGACGGCGCCTGGACCACGACCTTCTCGCCCTTCTTGCGGCCCATCAGTGCGGCGCCGACCGGCGACTCGTTGCTGATCCGGCCGTCGCGCGGCGAGGCCTCGGCCGAGCCGACGATGGTGAAGGTCTCCTCGCCATCGGCTCCCTTGATGACCACCTTCGAGCCGATGTCGACCTTGTCGCCGTTGCCCTTCTCGATGACCGCCGCGTTGCGGATCTGCTGCTCCAGGGTGGCGATCCGCCCCTCCAGGAACGACTGCTCCTGCTTGGCGTCCTCGTACTCGGCGTTCTCGCTGAGGTCGCCGTCGAGCTTGGCCTCGTGGATGCGAGCGGCGACGCGCGGCCGCTCCACGGTGACGAGCTCCTCGAGCTCGGCCTTCAGCTTCTCGAGGCCCTGGGCGGTGAGGTAGACCGGCTTGGTGTTCATGTTCGAGCCCCCTTCGTCCTCCTGCGGCGCCTCCGGGAGAGGCCCGACTCGTCGGGTGGGGTGCGACGAGGCGGTCTGTTCCGCTGCTGATAACAAAAAATGCTCCAGGCCCCGCCCCCCGTTCGAACCCGGAGTGGTGGCGTCTCCTGAAGCTGGCCGTTACCCGATGGGCCAGGCGTGCGCCGACCGAGGCCGGCGGATGCCGCATTGTAGGCAGGGGGCCCCGGGAAGTCAAAGGCTCGCGGCAGGTACCTGGCAGGTACTTCGGGGACCGCGGACGACGCTCGGGCGGTGTCGCGGCCCGAGGATCCCTCCGCCCAGGGAGCTCACGAGGCCGAGAGATCGGCCGGATCCAGCGGGGCCCCGCCCACGCCGGAGGCCGACGATCTATCGCCCGGCCATGACCAGCGCCACCACCAGGACGGCGAACCCGACGCGGTAGAGGCTGAAGACGGCCACCGACCGTCGGCGCAGCCAGGCGAGCAGGAAGCCGATGGCGAACAGGCCGGCCACGGCCGCCACGGCGAACCCCACCCCGATGGCCAGCCACTCGACGCCGGTGTGCGCCTCGTCCAGCAGCTTGCGCGAGCCGTACAGCCCGGCGCCGAGGGTGATCGGCGTGGCCAGCAGGAAGCTGAAGCGTGCGGCGGCCTCGCGCGTCAGCCCGAGGGCGAGGCCGGCGGTGATGGTCGCGCCGGAGCGGCTGATACCGGGCAGCAGGGCCAGCGCCTGGCTGAAGCCGACGACGAGCGCGGTGGGCAGGGTCACGTCCGCCAGCCGCCGCACGCGACCGCCGAAGCGGTCCGCCAGCCACAGCGCGGTCGCTCCCAGGACGAGGAACCCGGCGATCGCCAGGCGCGCACCGTCCCCACCGCCATGGAAGGTGTCCTCGATGAAGCCCTCGAAGGCGAAGCCGATGAGCGCGGCCGGGATGGTGGCGGCCAGGAGAAGCCACGCGATGCGCCGATCCGGGTCATCCCCGATCCGCCGATCTCGCACGCTCGCGAGCCCTGCGCCGATGTAGCGAATCCAGTCGCGGAAGAAGTAGGCCACCAGCGCCACCAGCGTGCCGAGGTGCAGGAAGACGTCGAAGGCCAGGCTGCCGACCAGGCCGTCTTCCTCCCAACCGAGGATCCACGGCGTGAGCTCCAGGTGCGCCGACGAGCTGATGGGGATGAACTCGGTCAGGCCCTGGAGGAGGCCGACGAGGGCGGCCTGGAGGACGACTTCCATGAGGTGCGAAGCCGGGCGGTCGATCCGCCCGGCCCCTGGGTTCTCCCTAGCGGATGAAGAGCGGCGCCATCACCAGCGTGATGGTGGCGAGCAGCTTCACCAGGACGTGGAGCGACGGCCCGGCCGTGTCCTTGAACGGATCGCCGACCGTATCACCCACCACGGCCGCGGCATGGGCCTCCGAGCCCTTGCCGAGCACGTTCCCGTCGGCATCCTTGAGGTGGCCCGCCTCGATGTACTTCTTGGCGTTGTCCCACGCTCCTCCGCCGTTGTTGAGCACGGTGGCCAGCAGAACGCCGGCGATGGTGCCCACCATGAGCAGGCCGGCGACCGCCTCGTGGCCGAGGAGCAGGCCGACGACGATCGGCGTGGCCACGGCCACGACGCCCGGCGCGATCATCTGGCGCAGCGCCGCGCGCGTGGTGATGTCCACGACCCGCGCGTAATCGGGCCGCTGGGTGTAGTCCATGATCCCGGGCATCTCCCGGAACTGGCGGCGGACCTCGACGATGATGGCCTGGGCCGCCGTGCCCACGGCACGGATGGCCAGGCTCGAGAAGAAGTACACGAGCATGGCCGCGATCAGCGCCGCGATGAAGACGCTCACGTCGGCCAGGTTCACCGACTCCAGCAGCTCGCCGCCGCGGTTCGTCTGGATGAGGTTGACCTTGTCGATGTAGGCGCTGAACAGGAGGAACGCCGCCAGCGAGGCCGATGCGATGGCATAACCCTTGGTCAGGGCCTTGGTGGTGTTGCCGACCGCGTCGAGCCGATCGGTGATCTCGCGCGCGTTGCCCGACGCCTGGCTGAACTGGGCGATGCCGCCGGCGTTGTCGGTGATCGGCCCGAAGGTGTCCATGGCCAGGATGTAGGCCGTCGTCATGAGCATGCCCATGGTGGCGACGGCGGTGCCGAAGATGCCGCCCACGTCGTCGCCGTTGGCGTTCACCAGGCCGGCCTGGGCGCCCAGCCAGTGGCTCGCGAAGAGCGCGATGCCGATGGTGATGGCGGTGACCGCCGTGGTCTCGTAGCCGACGGCCGTGCCGCTGATGATGTTCGTGGCCGGGCCCGTCTTGCTGGCCTCGGCGATCTCCTTGACCGGGCGCCACGCGCCGGCGGTGTAGTACTGCGTGATGTACACGAAGGCGACGCTGGTGGCGAGGCCGACGACACCGGCGCCGAAGAACCACAGCCAGGCCGGGATGGCCGACTCCCCGGTCGTCTCGGCGCCGGTGCTCATCATCACGTAGGTCGTGAGCGCCAGCCCGCCGATCGAGAGCGCGGTGGTGACCCAGTAGCCGCGGTTCAGCAGGTTCATCGGGTCTTCGGTCTCGCTGCCGCGGACGAAGAAGATGGCGACGATCGTCGCGAGCAGGCCGAAGCCACGCACGACGAGGGGGAAGAAGATCCAGGCCTCCGGGTTCGGCCAGCCGGCTGCGGCCGCGATGGTGTAGACCGCCACCCCCAGGATCATGGCGCCGATGTTCTCCGCGGCGGTGGACTCGAAGAGGTCCGCGCCTCGACCGGCGCAGTCGCCGACGTTGTCGCCGACGAGGTCCGCCACGACGGCGGCGTTGCGCGGGTCATCCTCCGGGATGCCGGCCTCCACCTTGCCGACAAGGTCGGCCCCGACGTCGGCCGCCTTGGTGTAGATGCCGCCGCCGAGCTGCGCGAAGAGGGCGACGAAGCTGGCTCCGAAGCCGAAGCCGACGATGAGGAACGGCGCCTCGGCCGGGTTCTCGAAGCCGCCGAACGCGGCGAAGATGCCGTACACCCCGAGCAGGCTCAGCGCCACGACCAGGAAGCCGGAGACGGCGCCACCGCGCATGGCGACCTGGACCGCCCGCACCAGGCTGTGCTGGGCCGCGGCAGCCGTGCGCACGTTCGCCTTCACGCTGATGTACATGCCGATGATGCCCGAGGCCATCGAGCACGCGGCACCCACCAGGAACGCGAGGGCCGTGCGCCATCCGAGGTCGAAGCCGTGGATGCTGGTGTCCGCCACATCCTCGGTCTCCACGAGGCCGATGACGAGGCCGATGACCACCGCGCCGGCCAGGGCGAGGAGCGCGATCGTCTGGTACTGCCGCCGGATGAAGGCGACGGCGCCCTCCAGGATGATGCCCGCAATGTCCTGCATGGCCTTCGTGCCGGTGTCGGCGCGAAGGACGTCCCAGGCGAGATACAGGGCGAAGGCGATGGCCGCGAGGCCCGCGACCGGGATCACCCACGTGATCGGGTGGAGTTCCATGAGTCCTCCGAGTGCGGCCGCAGGCCCTTCGGACGGACTGCTCACGGCCGATCTACGCGCACACGAAACGCCGGCGGGGAGGTGCGTTGCAGCGTCCGCCAGCGAGGGCGGATTCTAGCATGGCCTCAGCGGCGGCGCGGTTCGTTCAGGGCAGCCATCGAGGGGCCCAGCCGCGCCGGGCCAGGACCGTGCGCTGGCCGTCGGCCAGGTCGATCCGCTCGATGCTGCCGACCTCCGGCTCGTCCTGCGTGGCGGCCACGGCGACCACCAGCACGTCGTCCTCGCCCGGCGCGAACGACGCCCCCGTCACCCGCTCGCCGGCGAGTCCCGGCACGGTGCGGGCAGCGGCGGCGGCACCGGCGGCAACGCGCAGCGCACCATCGGGGTCCAGCGTCGCGACCCTGCCGTCGGAGGCCACGGCCGCGACGGCCACGGCGGACCCCTGCGGCACGGCCGCGACGCCCTCGTCCCCCGGGCGCAGGACGACGACGACCGAGCCGGTCTCGTGGAGTGGCTCCATCGGGCCGGTCGTCGGCCAGCGGGACTCGGTGCCCTCCTCCTCTCCGGCGAGGAGCACCCCGGACCCGTCGGCGAGCCAGGCGGGCGGACGCGTGGCGTGGAACGACGCGGCCTCGACACGGTCGTCGGCCAGGTGGAGGATCCCGACCGATCCGTCGGCATCGACGTAGGCCAACGCCGCTCCGTCGGGGCTGTAGCGCGGCGCGCGAAGCCGCGCCGGCTCGTCGTCGGGCGAGGGGCTGGCGCCGGACGCCGGCTCCGAGGCGAGCTCGATCGGCTCCGGGTCCCCGCCGTCCACGACCCACTCCCAAAGGCCCAGCGGCGCACCGCTGGCGACGTCCATCCGCGCGTAGGCGATCCGCGCGCTGTCGGGGGCGTAGGACGGATCGAAGTCGATCGCCTCCGGCACGCTGAGGACGCGTCGGTCGCCCCCGTCCGCGCGGGTGAAGATCAGCCGTCGCCCATCGGCGACGACGAACGAGCTGCCGTCGGGCGCGACCGCATAGTCGAGCACCGGCGCCAGCTCGGTCGACAGCTGCCGCTGGCCGGTGCCGTCGGGGTTCATGGACCACAGGTTGGGCACGCCGGCCCGATCGGTGAGGAAGACGATCTGGTTCGAGAGGGTCGACGTGGGGGCGCCGGTCGTGAACGTCCAGCTGAGCCCGTCGGCCAGGCCGCCCCCGGACGTGGCCACGACGCCGGCCAGGAGCTGGACGTCGAAGGTCGTGTTCGACGGCAGCGGGCCGGACGGCGTGAAGCGCAGGACACGGCCCGAGCCGTCGTCTGCGGGCGGCTCGCCGGGGAGCGGCACCACCTCCAGCGCGCCGGCCACGCTCGGGGTCAGGCGCAGGAGGTCCGGCGAGACGGAGTCGGGGTCCACGGGTCGGTCGAAGACGACGGCGATCGGCGAGGTTGGCGCGATGCCGTCGATCCCGTCGGACGGCACGATCGTCTCGACCCGCAGTCCCGCCTCGACCGTCCGGAACCGGATCTCCATCGGGGAGCCCAGCGTGACGCCGGCGATGTCCGCCGCCTCGGAACCGATGCGAACGACGTACTCGGTCCCGGCGCGGAGCGGTGCGGTCGGAACGATCTCGAGCACCTCGCCGCTCCAGCGCACGTCGTGGGGGAAGGTGGGCCGCACCCGCAGCGCCGACTCCACCGAGACGGTGTCCATGAGCGTCGAGAAGGTCAGGCCGATGGGCTCGTCCAGGGCGACCCCGCTGGCGGCGTCCTCGGGCTGGGTGGCAACGACCTGCGGACGGCCGGCGGTGCGAAAGGTGAACGCGGGCGGCAGCGTGGTCATCTCGTTGCCGGCGCGGTCCCGCACGCCGTCCTCGACGCGCAGCGCGTACTCGGTGTCGAGCGCCAGCGGCTCGGCCGGGGTGAAGATCATGGTGCTCCCGCTCCAGCTGACGCTCCCGTCGACCGAAGGGTCGAGGCGCAGCGCTCGCTCCGCGCTGGAGGCCTCCACCGGCTCGCTGAAGGCGATCTCGAGGCTGGTCGTGATGAGCGCGCGGCCCGGATCGTCGCCGAGCGGCTGCGTCACCCGGACGGCAAGCACCTCGGGGGCGCGCGCGTCGACCGTGCTTGCCACGTAGAGGACGCCGACCAGGATCGCGGCGCCGACCCCGATGACGGCCAAGCTGCGCAGGATGACGGCTCGCATCAGCGCGGCCTCGCCCGCCGCGTCAGCGGTGTCGGAGGCGGGCGGGCAGGATCTGGAGCTCGTCGCGGTACTTCGCGACCGTACGCCGAGCCAGGGCGATGCCCTCCGCGGCCAGCGCGTCGGCGATCTCCTGGTCGGAGAGCGGGTGCTTCGGATCCTCGGCCTCGATCATCCGCTTGATCTGATCCTTGACGCCGAGCGAGGCGGTGAAGAAGTGGCTGAAGGGCACGACCTCGCCGGACGGGATCATCACGTACTTGTCGGCCGTGGCCCGGCTGACGGTCGACTCGTGCATGCCGATCAGCTCGCCGACCTCCGCCCGGGTGAGCGGGACGAGATGCTGCACGCCGTGGAGCAGGTAGTCGCGCTGGCGGTCGACCAGCGCCTCGGCGATGCGCTGGATGGTCGCCCGCCGCCGGTTGATGT
This sequence comes from Candidatus Limnocylindria bacterium, assembly GCA_036261425.1. Lineage (GTDB taxonomy): Bacteria > Chloroflexota > Limnocylindria > QHBO01 > QHBO01 > JACDBZ01. The sequence continues at coordinate 12,689 of DATAKU010000047.1, forward strand.
TGTCGATGAAGAACTTCGCCCGACCGACGTACTGGCGGACGTGCTGCTTCTCGTCCTCCGTCGTCTCGCTGCTGCGCAGCTTCGAGCTCAGGCTGGAGTAGATCGGCGCCACGCGCAGGCTGAATCGTCGCGACTCGACGACCTCGACCAGCAGCTCATCATCGATCTCGCGGATGAGGACGTCGGGGCGAATGATCGGGCGCGAGGCGTCCGGGCTGACCGCAGCGGTGAAGGCGGCGGTCGGGTACGGGTTGAGGTTCGACTTCAGGAACTCCCAGACCGCGATGACCTCGCGCTGCGAGCAGCCCACCGCTGCGGCCACCTCGCGGAACCGTCGCTCGCCCAGGTCGGCCAGGTGATCGGCGATCACCGCCTCGGCGTGGGGCGGCACCTCGAGCTCACCCTGCTCGCGCAGGTACTCGACCTGGGCCAGGAGGGATTCGGTGATCGAGCGGGAGCCGATCCCGATCGGCTCGAGGCCCTTCATGGCCGACAGCACCTCCGCCACGTCGTCGACGCGCACCCCGGTGGTCGCCGCGATCTCGGCGTCGGTCTCGGTCAGGAAGCCGTTGGAGTCCAGCGCGCCGATGACGTGATCGGCCACCGGATGCAGCCGCGACGGCAGGAGCGCGTGCAGGTTCCAGGTGAGGTGATCCTCGAGCGTGAAGTCGGCCTCCGCCCGGGCGATCGGGTCGAACTCGTCGTCCTCGTCGCGAAGCCGGGTCTGCGTGTCCCCGGGCAGGTCATCGGCACTGAGCCGCGTCTCGTCGCCGTCACCCTCCGGCTTGCGGGGCATGCACTCGGTGCAGTAGTTGCCGGTGACCGGGCTGCCGCAGATGGGACAGGCCGGCAGTTCGCTCATCTCGAGCGCCGGGTTCTCGTCGAGCTCCTGCGCGATGGCCTCCTGCAGCTCGACCGAGCTCATCTGCAGGATGTAGTTCGCCGCGATCTGCTTCGGCGTGACCTTGACCTGCATGACCGGCTGGAGCTGCTGGTTGAGCTCGATCGACATGAATCGGAGACCCTCGTGACGCTGGGGAGCTTCTCAGTATAGGATGGCGGCTGGCCGACCCCCGCTCGGACGTCCGAAGCGGGCGAGCGCCTGCTCGACCTCCAACGCAGGAAGCATGCCGGACCCTCAGGCCGGAGCGGCGTTGACGCGCCGAATGGTCGGCACGGACCCGCCGAACGTGACGAGGCTGTAGCCCGCCGGGTCCTGTGTCACGCGCTCCCGGTACTCACGCATCGGCCAGCCGAACAGGGCGCACAGGCGCACGCGGTTCACGTGATTGTGCGCCACCACGACGGCGCAACGCGCGCGATCCCCCGCCAGCCACGCCTCCAGCGGGTCGAGCACGGTCGCCGCTCGTGCCGCCACGTCCGCTCCGCTCTCGCCGTCGGGGCAGCGCGTCCGGTACGGATCGGCCTCCCAGGCGGCGCGCAGCTCGGGGTCGCGGGCGCGGCACTGGTCCGCGGTCAGCCCGTCCCACGCCCCGTAGTCGATCTCGAGCAATCCGGGCTCCACCTCGATCGCCTCCGCGCCGAGGCCGACGCCCTCACCGACGGCCCCGGCCGTCTGGCGGCAGCGCTGGGCCGGACTGCTGAGCAGGCGAAGCTCGTCGTGCGGCAGCTCGGCCAGCTCCCGGGCCAGGGTCTCGCCCAGCCGGACGGCCAGGGCCACGCCCGCATCGGCCAATGGCGGGTCGGTCCGCTGGCCCAGGTTACGGCCGGAGGCCGAGGCCTCGGTGATCGAGTGGCGGACGAGGATCAGGCTGCCCATGGCTGCGCGGAGTCTACCGGCCGCGTGCGTTATCCTGTCGCCGCCGTTGCCCGCACTCCTGGGGTCATGACCTACCTCCCCGATGAACCCGATTCCGTCGGCGCGCCCGCGCACAGCGAGCGCGCCGGTTCGCGCAGGGCGCTGGGCTGCGCCTTCGAGGTGGTCGAGACGCTCGTCCTCACGCTGCTCATCTACCTGGTCATCCACAACTTCGTGGCGCAGCCGTTCGAGGTCCAGCAGAGCTCCATGTTCCCCACCATCGTGGACGGCGAGTACATCCTGATCGACAAGCTGACGACCCGCTTCGACGGCTACCACTACGGCGACGTCGTCGTGTTCCAGCCACCGTCGCAGTCGGGCCTGGACACCGATGGCATCCCGTTCATCAAGCGCGTCATCGGCATGCCCGGCGACACGGTCAGCCTGGAGAACGGACGGGTCTTCGTGGAGCGGCCCGGCGAGAGCCCGGTGCGCATCGAGGAGCCCTACGTCGTCACCGACGCCGAGGGCGGGGTCGCCGCCACGCTGCCGCGCGACGCCGAGGGAACCACGCGGTGGGAGGTGCGCGAGGGCGAGTACTTCGTGATGGGCGACAACCGGCCGCAGAGCCAGGACTCGCGCGCCTTCGGACCGATCGGTGAGGACCTGATCCTGGGTCGCGCCTGGCTGCGCTACTTCCCGCTCGAGCGGATCGGGGTCATCGAGCGCCCGGACTACCCGGCACTCGGCACGGCCGACGGTGCGTCCCGGGGTGCCACCGAGCTGGTGCTGGCCGCCCCCTGAAGCCCACCCCTGAAGGCCGCCGCGCGCGGCGCCGGAGAGCGTTGCCACATGTCGCTCAGGGCGACCGGAGGCGGCCTGAGCGGGCGATTACCGGCGCGACGACACAGGTTTGACCAGATCCATCGACCCCGCTCGCTGGCTCGGCACGCCTGACGCCGCTCAGAGCGACAGATGGCAACTCAGGGTCGTCGCGGGAGGGCCTCAGGCGCGCGCCGGCTCCTCGGCCACGATCCAGACGTCCCCCTCCCGCTCGTAGTCCACGAGCGCATCGGTCCCGAACCAGAGTGCCAGCTCGGCATCCGCCGTCTCCGGCGCGTCGGAGGCGTGGATCAGGTTGCGCAGCCCGCTGATCCCGAGGTCGCCGCGGATGGTGCCGGGCTCGGCCTCGTTCGGCATTGTCTTCCCGACCATCCTGCGGACCACGGCGATGGCGTCGGGACCCTCCAGCGCGATAGCGGCCACCGGACCGGAGGTGATGAACTCGACCAGGCCGTCGTAGAAGTGCTTGCCGGCGTGGACGGCGTAATGCTCCTCGGCCATGTCGCGCGGGACGGAGAGGAAGCGGAGGCCGACGACCTTGAGGCCCTTGCGCTCGAACCGGCCGAGGATCTCGCCGATGAGCCCGCGCTGGACGGCATCGGGCTTGGCGAGGACGAGGGTGCGCTGCATCGAAGAAATGAGCTCCTGAGGTGGTGGGGACTCAGCTCCGCCGATCCGCCGCCCGGTCGTAGGCCTGGTTCGCCTCGAGCTCGCGGCCCGCGGCGCGGAGCAGGTCGCCGTAGAGTAGCAGACGGTCGGGCGCGGGCTGGCCGCCGAGGGTCGGCTCCATGATGGTCACCCCGTCCGCGGCAAGGGCCGGGTCGAGACGCAGCGCAATCGACATCTCGGCGTCGCCGCGCTCCAGGTCGCCGGCCACGTAGGCCACCCGGGCCTCCTCGAGGCGGCCTCGCGCGGCGACCAGTCGCTCGGTGTCGCCGGTCGGCGTCGCTCCGGCCTCGGGCGGCTGGGCGGGCTCGAGGGTCGCGGCCACCGGGCGCTGCGCCGGCGACCACGGTGGACGCGGAGCCCGTGCCGGCTCCGGTCGCAGGTCGGCGGGGAGCGGCCACGGAAGGCGGCTCGGCGCACCCGCCCGAAGCGACCAGGCCTGGTCCGCACCGATGGCGTCGACCACCCGCTCCATCACGCCGGCGGCGCGGTCGAGCTCGCCCGCGGCGGCCAGTCCCTCCGCCTCCACCACCTGGACGATCGGCAGCCGGCGCTGCGGGCTGCTGGGTCGGATGGCCTCGACGGCGCCGCGAGCGGCCACGGGCCGCTGCTGGCGCCAGAGGGCCTCCGCCAGCAAGGCGCGGACGGCGTCCGCCTCGTCGCTCACCGCGGCGCCGTCGGCCTCCAGCCGCGCCAGGCGTCGGACCAGCGTTCCCTCTGCCAGGGGCGCCAGGCCGGCGTCGATCTGCGCACGCGCCAGGGCAAGCTCATCGGTCACCAGGTCGATGACCTGGCGATCCTCCTCGGCCGCCGCCGGCTCCTCGGGATCGGGGCTCATGCGTGAAGGGCGCGCTCGAACGCGCGCCGGGATCGGAACGGGCCGAGCACGGCCAGGCGAGCCTCCGTCGGGGCCAGGTAGCGCCGCGCCACGCGCAGGAGGTCGTCGGCCGTCACGGCCTCGAGCCGCTCGATCACCTCCTCGACGGTGAGGATGCGCGGCAGCAGCGACTCCCCCATCGCCAGCCAGCCGGCGACCGCCCCGCTGTCCTCCATGCGCAGCTCGAGACGACCGCGCGTATAGGCGCGCGCGCGCTCCAGCTCCGCCGCCGGGACCGGGCCGTCCACCACCCGCTCCAGCTCGGCCAGGATGGCCGACACGACGCGGTGCGCATCCTCGGGGTCGAAGCCGGCATGGATGCCGAACGTGCCGGCGTCGGCGTACATGGCGCTGAAGGTCGAGACGTCGTACACCAGCGATTGCCGCTCGCGCAGCTCGAGGAAGAGGCGGCTGCCCATCCCGTCGCCCAGGACGGCCCCCACCAGGTCGAGTGCCCATCGGTCCGGATGGTCGCGTGCCACACCGGGCATGCCGAGGCACAGATTGCCCTGGCTCAGGCGGCGATGCGAGACGCGGAGCGTTCCGCGCGCCGCCGGCTTCGGGGGCACGACCGCTCCGGGGAGGGGCCGCGGAGCACGGCCGTTGACCTCCGGCCCCGCGGCCGTCCAACCGGCGGCGACCGAGGTCACGTGGTCGTGGTCGATGCGCCCCGCCACCGACAGCACCATGCCGGCCGGACGGTAGGCCGCCCGCCAGTGGGCCAGCACCGCCTCGTGGGTGGCGCGACGGACCGAGCCGATCGTCCCGGCGATCTCGCGCCCCAGGGGGTGGTCGCCGTACAGGAGCTCGTCGAACAGGGTGAAGACGTGATCCGAGGGCGAGTCCACGTACATCCGGATCTCGTCGACGATCACCGGCTTCTCGGCCGTGAGATCCCGCCGCCGCAGGAGCGGATGGAGCGCCAGCTCGCTCACCGCCTCCAGCGCCACGTCCAGGCGCTCGGCCGGCACCTTGGCCGAGTAGACGGTCAGCTCGCGGTCGGTGCTGGCGTTCAGGCTGCCGCCGACGCCCTCGAGGTGCTGCGACAGGGTCCCCGCCTCGGGGTGGCGCCGGGTGCCCTTGAACACGAGGTGCTCGAGGATGTGCGACAGGCCGGCGTGCTCGGCGTCCTCGTGGCGGGAGCCGACCGGCACCACCAGGGCGACGCTGGCGGAGCGCGCCTGCGGCATGGACTGGGTCACGACGCGGAGGCCGTTGTCCAGCACGCTGCGCCGATGCGTGCCGGCGGTCGCCCCGGCCGATGCGGGGGCGGACGTGGCGCTCACGCGCCGTCCTCGTCCTCGTCCGTCCGCTCGGAATCCGGGTCGGCCTCTCCGGCCATGAGGAGCTCCATCTGGATGAAGCGCAGGTCGCGCGCGAGCTCCTCGGCGTCGCGCGGCAGCGGCCGCCCGCCTCCGGTCGCGCCGGTCCCGTCCAGTTCCTCGTCGTCGGACCCCAGCCGCGGCGGGCCGGCAGCGGCGAATTCCAGCACCACCCGCTCGCCGCCGATGACGAGCGTGTAGACGAGCAGCTGCTCGTGGGTGGTGTCGAACTGGAGGTAGTCGAAGGAGTCGAGGTTGAGGCAGATCGCCAGCGGCGTGAAGTAGGAGGCGACCTCCGGGTGATCGACCACGATCCGCTCCACCCAGCCGGTGCCGCGCGACTCGACGCGGTTGCCGCGGTAGTACGTGTAGCTGACCGTCTGCTTCAGCAAGGGGCGCAGGATGTTGTAGATGTCGCTCCTGGCGGTGACGACGCCGGTGTTGATGTAGAGCTTGGCACGCGCCTCGGACATCGACTCGTTCGCTGCGGATCGGGGGCGAGTCTAGCACCGGACCGATGGCGGTCGGGGGCCGGCGGACCGGCTGCTACGATACGGCCCGATGAAGCTGCTGGCGGCCGACATCGGCAACACGAACGTGACGATCGGCCTGTTCGAGGACGACCGGCTGGCGCGCTCGTGGCGTGCCATCACCCGGGCCGATGCGACGCCGGACGAGGCGGCGGCCATGGTCAGCGGCCTGCTCGCGCTCGACGCGCACCGGCTCGAGGAACTGGACGCCATCGCCCTGGCCAGCGTGGTGCCGCCGCTCACCGAGACCTGGGAGCGCCTGGCCACCGAGCGGATCGGCGTCACGCCGGTCCTGATCGAGGCCGACGCGCTGGACGGCATCCTCGACATCCACATCGACCGGCCGTCGGAGGCGGGGGCGGATCGCCTGGCCAACGCGCTGGCGGCGCGGACGGAGTTCGGCGGCCCGGCCATCGTCGTCGACCTCGGGACGAGCACGAACTTCGACCTGGTCGACGCCGGCGGTGCCTACATCGGCGGGGCCATCGCGCCGGGCCTGGGACTCAGCCTGGAGGCGCTGGTCGGACGGGCCAGCAAGCTGCCGCGCATCGAACTCCACCGGCCGCCATCGGCCATCGGGACGAACACAATCCACGCCATGCAATCGGGCACCGTGCTCGGGTACATCGGCCTGGTGAGCGGCATCCTCACTGCCCTGCGCGGCGAGCTTGTCGAGCGCTCCCCCGCCGGCAGCCGCGTCACCGTCATCGCCACCGGCGGATACACCTACGAGCCATGGCTGGCGGATGTCCCCGGGATCGACGCGGTCGAGCCGGACCTGACGCTGCGCGGCATCCGCTACGCCTGGGCCGCCATCCGCGAGCGCGAGCGCGCGGCGGCCCGATGAACGAGCAGCACCTCGGTCCGCTGGCTGGTCGCCGCATCGTCGTCGGCGTGGCGGGCAGCATCGCCGCCTACAAGGCGGTGGCCCTGGTCCGGCTGCTGGCCGAGCGCGGCGCGGTGGTCGACGTGGCCATGACCGAGGCCGCCACCCGCTTCGTCGGCCCGCTGACCTTCGCCAGCCTCACCCACCGCCCGGTGCTCCACGACGTCATGGAGCTCGACGCGGACCAGCAGATCGCCCACATCGAGCTGGCCGAGGCGGCCGACGCCCTGGTCCTGGCGCCGGCCACCGCGAACCTCATCGGCGAGCTGGCCGCCGGACTGGTCAACGACGCGGTCACGGCCATCGCCTGCGCCAGCCGAGCACCGGTGATCGTGGCGCCGGCCATGGACGCGGGCATGTGGACGCACCCGGCCACGCAGCGCAACATCGGCACGCTGCGGGAGTTCGGCTACATCGTGGTCGAGCCGGAGGTCGGCGAGCTGGCCAGCGGCCTGACCGGGATCGGACGGCTGGCGGAGCCACCGATCATCCTGGCCGCCGTGGAGCACCTGTTCGCGCGCGCCGGCGACCTCGACGGTCTGCGGGTGGTGGTGAGCGCCGGTGGCACGCGCGAGCCGCTGGACCCGGTCCGCTTCATCGGCAACCGCAGCAGCGGAAAGATGGGGACGGCCATCGCCGAGGCGGCGCGCGACCGCGGCGCGAACGTCACCCTCGTCGCCGGCGCCATGAGCGTCACACCGCCGCGTGGGGTGACCGTGGTGGAGGCCACCACCGCGCAGGCCATGCGCGAGGCCGTCCTGCGAGCGGCGCCCGGGGCCGACATCCTCGTCATGGCCGCCGCGGTCGCCGACTTCGCCCCGGCCCGCCCCAGCCAGCGCAAGATCAAGCGTTCGGGCGGCAACCTCCAGATCGAGCTGGTCGCCAACCCCGACATCGTGGCCGAGGTGGGCGAGATGCCCGACGACGTGCGTCCGTTCCTCATCGGCTTCGCGGCCGAATCCGGCGACCTGGAGGCGAACGCGGCGGCGAAGCTGCGCGAGAAGGGCCTCGACCTGATCGTCGGCAACGTCGTCGGCGGGCCGTTCGACGCCATCGGCTCCGACGAGAACAAGGTCACCGTCTTCGGCGCCGAGGGCGCCCTCACCGATTGGCCGATGCTTCCCAAGCGCCAGGTGGCCGAGCGGCTGTGGGACCTCATCGCCGACCGGTACCGCCGCGCCGGCGAGGCCCGGACCGGGGCGAGCGGCCGGCGGCGGCCATCTCGGTGATCGTCGTCCGGCGCATCGAGGAGCTGCGCGACGCCATCCTGGAGCGCCGACGTGCCGGCGACAGCGTCGGCTTCGTCCCGACCATGGGGATGCTCCACGACGGCCAGCTCTCGCTGGTCCGTCGCGCACGCGCCGAGAACGGCTGCGTGGTCGTCTCCTGCTTCGAGGACCCCGGCGCCTTCACCATGCTCGACGAGCCGACCACGCGGTCGCGGAACGAGTCGCACGACCTCACGCTCCTGCAGCACGCCGAGGCCGACATCGCCTTCCTGCCGGAGGTGGCCACGCTCTATCCCGCCGATGACGCGACCCGGGTCATCGTCGAGGGGCTGACCCGTCAGCTGGAGGGCGCGTCGCGGCCGGGCCACCTCGACGGCCTGACGACCGTCTTCCTCAAGCTCCTCCACCTCGTCGGCCCGGCGAGGCTGTACATGGGCCAGCGCCATGCCCAGCAGGTGGTGATCGTGCGTCGCATGCTGCGGGACCTGTTCATGAACGTCGACCTCGTCGTGTGCCCCACGGTCCGCGAGAGCGACGGGCTGGCGCTCTCCAGCGCGAACGCCATGCTGGGGATCGAGGAACGCGTGGCCGCCGCCTGCCTGTACGAGGCGGTCGGCGCGGCGAAGGCCGCC